>CAYVDJ010000067.1:0-35992 GCA_964450755.1 uncultured Campylobacterales bacterium | reverse complement strand
CTTGAGTTTAAATATATTGATTCAATTTTAAACTATATTTGCAAGATTGGAAAAAAGAATAAAATCTTTTATCTTTGGAGACCAAAACTAAAAGATGTGGATGATGACTTTTTATTGGAATTGGCTGTAAAGTCAGATTCTATTATAGTTACACTCAATAAAAAAGATTTTAAACCAGCAAGGCAGTTTAATCTAAAAGTGATGACACCAAAAGAGTTTTTACAATATATAGGAGAGATATAATGCAAACAATGAGTTTAAGAATGCCAGATTATTTAAAAAGAGCTATTGCTGATGTTTGTGAAGGTGAGAAAATATCATTAAATCAATTTATCGTCAATGCTTTAAGTGAAAAAGTATCAGCATTACAAACAGTTGATATAATTGAACAAAAAGCAAAAAAAGCTTCAAAAGAAGATTTTTTAAATGCTTTAAGTCAGGTTCCAAACAATGAGCCATATGAAGATGATAGATTTTAAAGAGATGCTATAACAAACTATAGAAGCTAATAAATTACCCTGTGGCTAATTTATAGCTTACTTCTACCGTTAACTTTCACAAATATACACCTCACTTGACAAAATAAGTATAATTTAAGTATACTTTTCATACTTAAACAAAGGAATTTATGTGAAATTTGAGTATGATGAAAATAAAAGTCAAATCAACAAAGAAAAACATAATATAGATTTTGTAGAAGCTCAAAAGCTTTGGCAAGATGAAGATGCACTTGTTGTTCCTGCTCAAATAGTCGATAAAGAGATGAGATATGCTCTTATATCAAAAATATTTACTAAATGTTTTGTAGCAATATTTACTATTAGAGATGACGCTTACAGAATTATAAGTGTTCGTAGATGTAGAAAAAATGAGGAGAAAAATTATGACAACAATAACAGCTAAAGAGTTTGATGAAAAATTTAATAACAATGAAGATATAAGTGAATATTTAGATTTTTCAAAAGCTATAAAACTAAAAGATATGAAAAAACTCAAAACAGATACAAAAAAGGTAAATGTTGATTTTCCAGAATGGATTGTAGAAGCTTTAGATGAAGAAGCAAAAAAGATAGGTGTTACGAGACAGTCAATCATAAAAGTTTGGATAGCCCAGAGACTTAAAGAAGAAGCGACACACTTACAAGCAAGTTAACAAAACCTTGGAGAGAAATATTTGATCTTGTAGCTCAAATATTTCTCAACTCAGCCGTTACAACTACACCTTAAAAGCAAATATATCTTTACATTTTATATGTTTTATGTTATTATTTTGTAAATAAAATGTTAAGGTGATTTTATCATGAAACGAGCAGTAAATTTAAGATTGGATGAGAGTGTAATTTTTACTTTAAATCAGTTGGCAAATGAATTAAATACTACAAAAACGGATGTGGTTGAAAAAGCTTTAAAACTTTTTTCTAAAACTACACAAAAAGAAAAAAATGAACTTTTACAGTTTGCAGGAATTTTAAAAAACAGTGAAGCTAATAAATTACTTGATGATATACAAAATAGTAAAGATAGTAAAGATTTTGAGTTGAAATTATGAATCAAAAATATATTTTAGACAGTGATATTTTAATATATTTTTTAAAAGGTAAAAGAGATATCATAGAAAAAGTCATATCTTTACCACAAGATGAGTTATATATCACTATTATAAATTATACTGAATTGTTATATAGGATACACAATTCAAATAAAGTCAATCAAAACAGAGAAAAAATATTACCATTCTTAGATAAGTTTAAAATCCTTCAATTTGATAAATCCTCATCTGAGATTTTTGCTAAATTAAAGGCAAAACTTAAAAAACAAGGTAATGTTATAGCTGATATGAATTTGATGATAGCAAGTATTGCAATATCAAATAAAGCAACTTTGTTTACAAATAATTTAAAATATTTTAAAAGAGTTGAAGATTTGGAAATATTAAAGTTGTAATAAAACCTAGTACCGAACAGCTTAACAGCTATTGGAAAATGATATGGTTCATTCCTTTTCCCTGGATGATGAATGAGCTAACACGGCGAGTTTTTCAAAGTTTTTTAAAAACTCTCTTTTGCCACTAAAGTTTGTTTAACAACAAAAAGATTTTTGAGCCATTCCTCGAAAATTTCTGAGAAAAAAAACTTGACAAAATATAGTTATTACAATATAATTACTAAAAATGCCATAAGGAGCTATCATGACAATGCTCACAAAGATTGGTAATTCACAAGGTATCAGGATTCCAAAACCTATCATAAAACAAGCCAAACTTGAAAATAGTGAGATAGAGTTTGAAGTAACTAAAGATGGTTTACTTTTAAAACCTGTTAAAAAAGTATCAAGAAAAGATTGGGAAAAAAATATAAAAGAGGTTTTATCAAAACATACTCAAGAAGATGAAGCTATTTTACAAGATTGGTTAGATGAAGAACTTGATGAGTGGGAGTGGTAAGTGAGGGTTTTAAGATATGAGATATATTTAGTAAAACTAAATCCCACTGTTGGTTCAGAGATACAAAAAACAAGACCTTGTATAGTTGTTTCTCCAAATGAGATGAACATTTTAAAAACTGTTATTATAGCCCCACTTACAAGTAAAGGTTTTGATTTTATATTTAGACCTAAAATAAGTTTTCAAGATAAAAACGGTTTAGTTTTGTTAGACCAAATAAGGACAGTTGATAAATCAAGACTGACTAAAAAAATTGGAGTTGTAGAAGAAAAAAGGGCTAAAGAGATAGCTGATTTGTTAGTAGAGATGTTTACATTCTAATTTTTTTTAAGTATTCAAGTTATTATTAGGATAACGACACACAGGAGAAAAATGAACTAACATGGTCAGAGTTTCTATCTTATCTTTATCGTTATAAGTGCTATGATATTTGAAAGAAGAGCTATGATCCAAAATCTTACAATGATTTTGTTTTCCACCCAGCCTTTTATCTCGAAATGGTGGTGTATAGGTGCCATGTGAAATACTCTCTTTTTTCTTGTTTTGAAACTTCCTACCTGAAGTATGACAGAAACCGTTTCAAGCACGAAGATAAAACCTATAACGATGAGAAGTATTTCGTTTTTTGTGATAACTGCCATATATCCTATAAAAGCTCCTATGCTCAAACTGCCCGTATCTCCCATAAAAACCTGTGCTGGGTGGCAGTTGTACCACAAAAAGCCCAAAAGTGCGCCAAGCAGTCCAAAAGCAACGATAGCTGTTTC
This sequence comes from uncultured Campylobacterales bacterium, assembly GCA_964450755.1. GTDB lineage: Bacteria > Campylobacterota > Campylobacteria > Campylobacterales > JAADDG01 > JAADDG01. Next base: position 32,782 of record CAYVDJ010000067.1, on the reverse strand, counting down.
TCCTACTCCTTTGATATTTGGCAAAAGAAGATAACTGCTGAATATTGCGTGTCCGCAGAGATATGCAAAAATAGAGAGGGAAAAGAGTGAAAAGATTGAAGGAACTGTTGCCAAACCGTCAAGACCGTCTGTGAGATTTACAGCATTGCTTGTAGATACTATGACAAGAGTCCAAAACAAAATGGCAAATATTTTCATATCAAAAAGAGGATATTTATAAAAAGGTATATAAAAATCACTGTTTAGGGATGTAAAATACAAAAATGCGCCTACGGCAAAAGCCGCTCCTATCTGAAAGAAAAGTTTGATTTTTGGAGAGAGACCGGCTTGATTGTCATTTCCTGTTATTTTGGCTATATCATCTTTGAAACCGATAGCGGCAAAAAAGAGTATGACGGTTACGGAACCTATCACAAAAAAATTATCGAGTTTTGCCGTCAAAAATGTTGAGATAAGAGTTGCGCTTATAAATACAACTCCTCCCATCGTGGGAGTTTTGGCTTTATCTATATGGTTTTTCGGGGCTTTGTCATAGATGGGCTGACTTGCATTTTTGCTTTTTGCCCATTTTATAAAATATGGCATCAGATAGATTGTCAGTAAAAAGGAGATAAAAAAACTGATACCTGCTCTTAGGGTGATATAATGAAATATATTGATATCAAAGTAACTGTATAACAAATAAAACATCTGTTTCCTTGAAAAAATTAAAATTTTTAAAATTACAAAGGTTAAATTATAGTACAATTATGCTTAAAAAATATGATTTTAAAATTTTAAAAGGGGTTTTATGGGGAAAAAAGCATTACTGATCATAACAGACGGCATAGGATACAATCCAAGCTGTCAAAACAATGCCTTTTGTCAGGCAAATAAAAAAACATACGATTATCTTTTTAAGAATGTTCCATATTCTCTTGTCAAAACTTCCGGTCTTTCTGTCGGACTGCCCGAAGGTCAGATGGGAAACAGTGAAGTGGGACATATGACGATAGGAAGCGGAAGGATTTTGTATCAAAATCTTGTAAAAATCACAAAAGCTCTAAATGACAAAACTTTGGAGAAAAACAGAGTTTTAAATGAACTTTTGGATAGTTCCAAAAGAGTTCATATCATAGGGCTTTTAAGTGATGGGGGTGTTCATTCTCATATAGAACATATTATCGGAGTTGCGAAGATCGCTTCAAAAAGAGGCAAAAAAGTCTTTGTGCATGTTATAACCGACGGCAGAGATGTTGATCCAAAAAGCGGTATAGAGTATGTAAAACAGCTTCAAAAAGAACTTGATGAAAATATCTCCATAGCGACGATCAGCGGAAGATTTTATACAATGGACAGAGACAACAGATGGGAGAGGGTCAAAAGAGGTTATGATGCGATAGTAAATGCAAAACCAAAAATCTCTCTTGAACCTTTAAATTATCTGAAAGAGTCATACGAAAAAGAGATAACCGATGAGTTTGTAGAGCCTGTGGCATTTGAAGGATATGAAGGGATGAAAGATGGAGACGGAGTTGTTTTTGCAAACTTCAGAAGTGACAGGGCAAGAGAGATAACTACCGCTATCGGTGATGAAAGCTTTTGTGAGTTTGAAAGAAAACCCATCAAAGTAAATGTGGTTACGATGACCGAATATGACAAAACTTTTCCTTATCCTGTTTTGTTTCCGACCACTTTGCCCAAAAACACTTTGGCAGAAGTGATAAGTCGTGAAGGACTCTCTCAGCTTCATACGGCTGAAACAGAAAAATATGCTCATGTTACCTTCTTTTTCAACGGTGGGGTGGAAGAGCCTTTTAAAAACGAAACAAGAGTTTTGATACCAAGTCCCAAAGTAAAAACCTACGATATGCAACCTCAAATGAGTGCGCCGGAAGTTGGAGAAGCGGTCAGAAAAGCGATGAAAGAGGAGTATGATTTTGTCGTGGTCAATTTTGCAAACGGCGATATGGTGGGACATACCGGAGATTTTGAAGCGGGAAAAACAGCTGTTGAGAGTGTCGATAAAGAGATAGGAAAGATACTTGATGTGGCAAAGGAGAAAGATTATTCCGTGGTTATCACAAGTGATCACGGAAATGTCGAGAAGATGAAAGATGAAAACGGAAATATCCTGACAAATCATACAACGCTTGATGTTTTCTGTTTTGTGATAGATGAGAATGTCAAAGAGGTAAAAAACGGAGGGCTGAACAATATAGCACCTACGGTTTTAAAACTGATGGGACTTTCAAAACCTGATGAAATGGATGAAGCTTTAATATAAAGGAGAAATATGCAATTTAGCGGATCAAATGTTCTGGTTACAGGAGCAACCAAAGGTATAGGAAAAGAGATAGCAAAGACTTTGGCATCTTACGGGCTTAAAGTGTGGATAAACTACAGATCAGATCCCGCTTTGGCGGATGAGTTGAAAGAAGAGATAGAGAGTCTAGGACAAAAAGCAGCTGTTATAAAGTTTGATATAACCGATGAAGAAGCTTTTATTGATGCGATAAAAACGATTGTAGAGAGTGACGGGGAACTTTCATATCTTGTAAACAATGCCGGTATAACAAATGACAAACTTGCTATCAGAATGAAAAAAGAGGATTTTGAATCGGTGATTGAAACAAATCTGACTTCTGCATTTACAGGATGCAGAGAAGCATTGAAAGTGATGAGCAAAAAGAGATTCGGCAGTGTTGTAAATGTCTCTTCAATAGTAGGAGAGAGCGGAAATGCCGGACAGGTGAACTACTCGGCAAGTAAAGGCGCTTTAAATGCGATGACAAAAAGTTTCGCTCTTGAAGGTGCTGCAAGGGGGATTAGATTCAATGCCGTAACACCAGGTTTTATACAAACGGATATGACAAAGAAGTTAAAAGAGGATGTTATAAAAGCTTATGAACAGAAGATACCTCTAAAAAGATTCGGATCTCCAAAAGAGGTGGCAGAAGCGATTGCTTTCTTGCTAAGTGATTCTTCCTCCTATATAACGGGTGAGATTTTGCGTGTTAATGGCGGAATGTATATGTAAAAAATCTTTTTTTCTTAACTTATGGCAGAAAAAAAGTATATTTCAAGATTTTTTTCGATAAAATTAGCGAATTATTTTTTAAAGGAGTGATTTATGGCACTATTTGATGAAGTTAAAGAGGTTGTTGTAGAACAACTAAATGTAAATCCGGATGAGGTAAAAGAGGATTCTAAATTTGTTGAAAATTTAGGTGCTGACTCTTTGGATGTTGTTGAGTTGGTTATGGCTCTTGAAGAGAAATTTGATATAGAGATTCCGGATGCGGATGCGGAAAAAATAGCAACCGTAGGTGACGCAATTAAATATATAGAAGAACATAAATCGTAAAAAAAAAGAGAAACTTTTAGTTTCTCTTTGATAAAATATAAAAGCAGATAAATTGGTATTAAAGGAGATGTTTTGAGAAGAGTTGTAGTAACCGGCTTGGGGATGATAAACTGTGTAGGACAGGATAAAGAGAGTTCTTTTAAGGCTATAGTAAACGGAGAATGTGGCATTAAAAGTATTACTCTATTTGATGCTTCAAATCAAACAGTAAGAATTGCCGGTGAAATTACCGATTTTGATCCAAAAACCGTTATGAATCCCAAAGAGGTCAAAAAAGCCGACAGATTTATTCAGCTTGGTATAAAAGCGGCTCAGGAAGCAATGGCGGATGCCAAATTTGATTCGTTTGAAGCGGAGCGTTTTGGTATCAGTTCCGCTTCCGGTATAGGGGGATTGACCAATATTGAAAAAAACTCTATCGTATGTCATGAGAGAGGACCAAAAAGGATTTCTCCGTTTTTTATCCCTTCGGCTCTTGTGAATATGCTGGGTGGTTTTGTTTCGATAGAACACGGTTTAAAAGGACCGAATCTCTCTTCCGTAACTGCATGTGCGGCGGGAACCCACGCTATCAGCGAAGCTGTAAAAACGATCATGTTAAACGGTGCGGACAGAATGCTCGTAGTCGGAGCCGAGGCTGCCATATGCGCTATCGGTGTAGGCGGTTTTGCCGCTATGAAAGCTCTCTCTACGAGAAATGACGATCCCAAAAAGGCTTCAAGACCGTTTGACAAAGAGAGAGACGGTTTTGTTATCGGTGAAGGAGCCGGTTCTTTGGTATTGGAAGAGTATGAGGCAGCGAAAAAAAGAGGTGCGAAAATATATGCTGAGATAATAGGATTTGGTGAAAGCGGTGATGCAAATCACATCACTACTCCGGCACCCGAAGGTGAGGGAGCATATCGCGCTATGAAAGCTGCTTTGAATATGGCTGGAAATGTGAAAGTTGATTATATAAATGCTCACGGGACAAGTACGAAATATAATGACCTTTATGAAACGATGGCTGTTAAAAAACTGTTTGGTTCTGATGTACCTGTTATAAGTTCTACAAAAGGGCAGATTGGTCACTGTCTAGGAGCGGCAGGAGTCAATGAAGCTGTTATATCACTCCTTGCTATAAGAGACGGTGTAATTCCTCCTACTATCAACTATGAAACTCCTGATCCGGATTGTGATCTTGATTATGTACCAAATGTTGCCAGAGAGAGTGAACTCAATATCGTTATGAGTAACTCTTTTGGATTTGGCGGAACAAACGGTTCTTTAGTTTTTAAAAAGATCTGACAAGGTATTAAATGGCAATTTATTTAGATTTTGAAAAAGGCATCAAGCAGATTGATGAAGATATCAAAAATGCAAAAATCAAAGGTGATATAGACGCCGTAGAGATTCTTGAAAAAAATTTGGAAAAAGAGATCTCCAAAACCTATAAAAATCTCTCTGATTATCAAAAGTTGCAGTTGGCGCGTCATCCTGATCGCGCTTATGCTCTTGATTATATCAGAATGATGATGCATGACTATCATGAGATCCACGGAGACAGAACTTTTAGAGATGATCCTGCGATAGTATGTTATCTTGGATATATAGATGATGTAAAAGTGGTTGTAATCGGAGAACAGAAAGGAAGAGGCACTAAAAACAAATTGATGAGAAATTTCGGTATGCCTCATCCAGAGGGTTACAGAAAAGCTCTGAGAGTTGCCAAAATGGCTGAAAAGTTCAATCTCCCTATTTTGTTTTTGATAGATACTCCGGGCGCTTATCCGGGTATCGGTGCCGAAGAGAGAGGGCAGAGTGAGGCTATCGCCAGAAATCTTTTTGAACTGAGCGCATTAAAGAGCAAAATTGTCTCTATCGTTATAGGAGAGGGCGGAAGCGGCGGTGCTTTGGCTATCGGAGTGGGCGACAAACTCTCTATGATGAGATATTCGGTATTTAGCGTAATCTCTCCCGAAGGCTGTGCTGCAATACTCTGGAATGACCCTTCAAAAGTAGAGAGTGCCACAAAAGCCATGAAGATTACACCCGATGATCTAAAAGAACTCTCTCTGATAGATGATGTTGTGGATGAACCGATCGTGGGAGCGCACAGAGACAAAAGCGGAGCGATCAAGGCTCTTAAAGAGTATTTTTTAAATTCTATTAAAGAGTTGGACGAAATGAGTGATGAAGAGAGATTGGAAAAGAGATATCAAAAACTGATCTCAAAAGGCGCTTTTGCCGAAAAAGAGGAAAACTCCAAATAAAACAAGTGAGATTTTTATCTCACTTCCTGCCTCCTTATCTCCCTTGTTTTTAAAAACATGATATGTGATATCGCTATAACAAAAAGTACGGTAAAAATCATACCCACCAACGGAATCAGCGAGAGAATATAAAAAGTCATCGTAGCCCCATACAACATACCCCTTGTATTTTTCTTGATGATCTTATACTCTTGTTGGGTATTTATGTTTGATGCCACATCTATAACAAGCATATTGTGAAAAAGATAATAAAAGGGGATATTAAATATCAAAAGATTTACTCCGGGCAGTAAAAGCAGGGGGATACACAAAAGCATAAGACCGATAAAAGCCGCTATCAGTTTGATATAGAGCCAGATAATTGTTGTTGTGGTAAAATCTGATTTTAACTTTATATCGCTGTAATGTCTCTCTCTTAGAACTTTTACGATTTTTGGAGTAAAAAAGCCGATTATCAAAGTTGCCGTTATAACCGAGACAAGGATGATGAATGCTCCTCCTATCAGATAGAAGAAGGTTATAACTATCCATTTTACAAAAGAAAAAGCAAGGATCGAAGTGATAAACGGATGAGCTGTGGGATCTATAAAAGGCACTATTCCGTTATCAAAATCAGCACTCAAAAATTGAAAAAACTCTCCTCCTATATAAAGAAAAATTCCAAAGAGTATCATTGTAGTTAGCACAAAAGGCAGAATACTCATTCCCAAAAAAGGGGAAGAGAAGAAGTCGTTGATGCTTTTTTTGATGACGGTGCCGAGATCTTTCAATATCTATCCTTCATAAACTTTTTTCAGTTCCTCATACAGCTCTTTTGCGCTAAGAGCTCCTTTTTTATTCATAATATCAAGCATTATAACATTATCTTCTACTCCGTTTATAACCTTTTTGTAAGTTCCCTCTTTGTAGCCATGGTCTTGACGGAATTGATTTAAAATATTTTTTGCTATATAAAATTTATAAAGTACTTCGACATTGACTCCGCAATGAAGAGAAAGAATAAAAAAGTCATCTATCAGTTTGTAAAAACTTTTTCCATCTCTGTTTAGAGCATCTCTCATAACATCTTCGGTGTAATTTATAATCTCCATCTGAGCAAGGTGGTTTTTGTTTTTCGTACTGTAAGGTTCTTCGCAAAAGAGATTGAAATATTTGGATTCTACGATGAGTTCTACCAGATCATCGATATTTCCGACTTTGTGATTATGATAATATTCAAGTCCCAAACTCATGATAAAATGCCATATATCAACAACTTCTATTTTTATATTTTCCCAGTCGGGTTCTTTTGCGCCGATATCTTTCCAGTGTTTCCAGTTGAAACTGTCGATAAGCTCTGCGCACTCCATATAGATACATCTGTTCCAGTTGATAATTCTTCCGAATTTATTGTAACCCTTTTCCCAACCTTCACCGTTTGTTTCATCATTCAGTTTTTGTTGAAGAAAGAGCATCTCTCTTATCATATTTTTATGTGTCATTGTTTTTACCTTTTACTTTTTTAGATCATTTATCGGATTTTTTGGCTGTTTTTTAAATTCAGCTCTCCCATTTTACATTTTGCTTCATATTTTTTGTTTTTTATATTTAAAAGCGCATCTTTTGTTATCATCAAAACCTTTTTTTGATCAGCTATCGGTTCCATCAGCTGATTTTTACGGGTTAATTCTATCTTCTGATCGCCTACAATGTCCATGATCTCTTTTTCTAAATCTTTTATATAAGAATCGATACAGTTTAAAATCTTTTCCATTTTTTTTATCCTATTTTAAATTTTAGAGCTATATTATTTTAGCGTTATATTTTACAAATCATAGCTTCATTTACCAAAATTTCTGCCATTTTTTCACTTTCTACAATAGTATGATTGATATATAGATCTTTTAACATCTCTTTTTCTTTCAGATCCGAAACTTTTACAACCGTATTTACATAGTGGCTGAGAGAAGAGATAGCTTCACATACCAGACGAATATGTTCCTTGTTTTCCATAGCCACTATTGTTGCCATGGCTTCTTTGATATTTGCCGCCTTTAAAATGCTTTTTTGTGCCGCATTCCCAAAATATATAGGCTCATTTTGACTTTTTCCGAGTTTGACAAGTTCAAGGTCATATTCGATAATCAGATATTTTATCTCATGTTCTTTCAGCTTTTTTACTATTTTTTGTCCCAAAGGTCCGTAACCGCAAAGTACTATATGGTTGTGATAACCGCTTGGAATAATCTGGGGTTGAACGATATTGTCTTTGATAAAGATTCCGGCTATTTTCCTGACATGGTTTAAAACAAAAGGAGAAATTATCATAGAAAAAACAACTGTCAGTATGAGGATTTGATTGACTCTGGCATCTATCAGATTATTTGAATGGGCAAGTGCGAAGATTGCCAAAGCAAACTCCCCTATCTGCATCAGGGAGAGAGCTGTCTTAAAAGCTGTTCTTTTTAGATCAAATATGGAAACCACCAAAAATATTACTATTGCTTTTGTCAGCATAATGCCTAAAAGTGCCAGGATTATCCATGTTATATTTTCTGCTGCCGCAAGAAGATCGATTTGCATTCCAACCGTGATAAAAAAGACACCAAGAAGAAGATCACGAAAAGGGATAAGATCTGCTTCTATCTGGTATTTGAATTTGCTCTCAGCTATCATCATACCGGCTATGAAAGCTCCCAAAGAGTATGAAAAACCAAAATAGTGAGCCAAAAATGAGGAACCGATCACGATAAACAGGACGGTGCTTATAAATATCTCGGTAGAATCGGTATGAACAACCCAACTGAAAAATCTGTTTATAAAATATTTGCCTACGATAAAAAGTATGCCAAAAACTGCCAAGGCACTTATGAGTGTATTGTAAAGAAGCATGGAGATATTGCTGTCTTTGCTTGTAAAAATGGAGATCATAAGAAGTATCGGGATAACCGCTATATCTTGAAACAGAAGTATTCCAAGAGATTTTTTTCCGTAAGCTTTGTTTATCTCTCTGTTTTCATTAAATATTTTTAAAACGATCGCGGTAGATGAGAGGGCAAGAGCAAAACCTATAACGATAGAAGCTTTCAACTCTATCTTTAAAATTTCATGGGCAAATGCTCCCAAAATATTTCCGGTAACAAATACCTGTAAAAAACCGTTTACAAAAACATCTCTTTTCATACTCCAAAGATGTCTGATGGAAAACTCAAGACCTATTGTAAACATCAGAAAAACTATGCCAAATTCCGCTATATGAAAAAGTGTATCACTTTGCAGATCATGAAGTCCAAAAAGATATTTTATCGTTAAACCGGTAAAAATATAACCTATAATAGTGGGAATATGAAATTTTTTTAAAATAATATTGATTGATATAGCAATAAACAGAGTCAAAAGTATAATAGGTACTATCTGCATACAAACCTTTCATGATAAAAAGTTATTTATTATATAAAAAATTTATTTAATAAAGGGTGAGGGTTGATGAGTATTTTTGTCTCATAGGGTATAGAATCAGGATAATATTGATAAAATATCTAAAAAGGGGTTTAAAAGTGAAAATACGAATTTATTATGAAGATACGGATTTGGGCGGTATTGTTTATCATTCAAAATATCTCAATTTTTGTGAGAGAGCAAGAAGTGAACTTTTTTTCAAAAAAGGGCTTTCTCCGGTTTTTGGAGATTATCATTTTGTAGTAAAAAAAGTTGAAGCGGATTTTATTTCTCCCGCAAAATTTGGTGATGTGATCGTTGTAAAAACCGGGATATTAGAAAGTAAAAAAGCATCATTTGTTTTGAAACAGGTAATTTTCAAAGAGGGAGAAGAAAAAGAGATCTTTTCTATGAAAGTTTTAATAGTTTGTATGAAAGGTGAAAAAGTATCAAAAATACCTGATTATTTTTTAGATCCGCTTAAAAGTTGAACAAAAAGGAGAAAAACTCCTTTTTGTTTTTTTGTATCAAAACGGTTTTATATTGTAATCATTGGCATATTTTTGAAACTCGTCAGAGTGTATAAACTGATCCAACAATCCGTTTCTTGTCAATCCGTTACCCATTTGGGTCAGCCAGTAATTTAGACCGTCGGCATCTGGTTCTCTACCCATGATTGCATAATAGGCGTTTCTTATAAAATCTATATCACTTAGATTTTTGGAGGTAAATTCATCTGCATTGTAAAAATCTTTTACAACATCTCCACCTGTTTTTGTTTTATCAGTCAATGCACCTGTCCAATAGTCAAGCCCTGTCTGATCAAAAGCTTTGCCGTAATCATCCTGAGGTCTGCTCATAACAAGAGCATAAAGTCTTTCCAAAAATGCTTTTAGCTGATTTTGTGAATTGTAAGGAGTCAAACCTGCTTTATCGGCCAGGTCTTTAAATTCATCTGAAAATGCAAAACCATACAGAACAAGAAGTTTGCTGTATCCTTTATTGTCCATTAGACCTTTCCAATAGTTCAAACCCTCTTCGTCAGGTTCTCTGTCTAGGAAAGTGTTGTAAAGTCTTGTGATAAATTCATCTTCACTCAAATTTGCATTTCTGAAACTGTCATCAAAGAAGAACTGTTCTGCTATATCAAGAGCGCTTTTTCCGTTGTTTAACTCTCCTACCCAATAATCAAGTCCCTCTTTATCGTAAGTTTTATGAAGCATTTTTCTATACAGTCTTGAAACGAAAGATTGGATAGGATTGAGTTGGGCAGTTGAATAGATATCTATACCTCTTCCCTGATTTGAAGCATATACATAATCTCCGCTTACGGTTACTCTTTTAACAGTTCCGTCGGTCTCTTTTTGTGCAGCTATTATAGGATTTTCAGGATTTGATATGTCTATGATTTTGACACCAAGATCGTTATAGGCAAGATATGCATAATTGCCGCTTACATCTATACCACTTGCATGGTCGGTAGATATGCTGTCATCAAAGTCATAAGTTCCTTTGAGTGTAGGATTTGCGGGATCTGATACATCTACTATCTGTAAGCCGTAAGAAAAATTTGCTATATAGGCGTAATTTCCGACAACTTTGATATCATGGGAATATCCGTGAGTATAAGTTCCCACTATCGAAGGATTTGCAGGATCTGTGATATTGATGATTTTTAGAGTTTCATTTTCATCAGCGACATAGGCGTAATCTCCGGCTACATCTACCGCAACAGCCTTACCGCCGGTTACTATGCTTCCTACTGTGATCATATTTGTAGGATTGCTGATATCTACGATATGAAGTCCTGTCTCTCTTGCCGCTATATAGGCGTAACTTCCTTTTACTTTGATATCTTTTGCTTTGGGAATGACGACTATACTGTTTTCATCAAAAGTAGGATTTGTTTTATCGCTTATATCAACTACGATTAAACCTATATTTTCATCTGTCAGATAAGCTTTTGTCTCATCATCGTTTATCGCAACGGCATCAGCTTTTGTTCCGGTATCTACTCCGCCTATTCTTGTAGGTTTTGCAGGGTCTGTGATATCTAGTATCTGAAGTCCTCCGTCTTGATCGGCAACATAAAGTTTGGTTCCTTTTACAACCGTTTTTTCAGGGATTCCCACAGTTGCATAACTTGCGCCGATTGAGAGATGATCATTTGAAGTATTGGTATCTGTAATACCTCTGTAATCTATAACATCAAATCCTCCCGCACCGTCTGAAAGACCTATAAAACCTTCTCTGTTTAAGGTATTTACTTTCATAGCACTTCCGCTTGTATCGAGATTGGCCTTTTCATCGTTGGTTGAATCATCTATCGTATTTATTCCGGCCATACCGTTGGCTACAAAGATTACCGAATTTTCTACTGCCACACCCAAAGAATTTCCAAGTTCTCCCGCAGGTTGATTTTTCTCGGCAACTGCCGTAGGAGCAGAAGGAGTACTTATATCATAAACTTTCAATCCGTCTGTTCCTGATGCTACATATAAAAGATTGTTTTTTATAAAAACATCATTGGCATTTGGGTTGTTGATGGTATTGACTTTTGTCAAAGCGGCAGGATTTGAAACATTGATAACATCAACTCCTGTTGATGTTGCCACATAGGCATAACCAGAGGCTATTGTTACCGCTCTTGCTTCGCCTCCTGTAACAATCTCACCAAGTTTTGTAACATTTGCCGGATCCAAAAGAGAGAATGCTTTTAAACCTTTAGAACCGTCTGCTACATAGGCAAAGTCTCCGTCCACTGCCACATCCAGCGCTTCACCGTTTGTATCTATGGCTACTCCCACCGGATGTAAAGGATCGCTTATATTTACTACATGTAATCCTGATTTTCCGGCTGCCAAAAGAGCAGTAGAATCTTTTAAATCTATACCTTTTACATCCTCGGTTGTTGTATATTTGGATGCAAATTTAGGTGCTGCCAAGTTTGTTTTATCAAGCACTACCATTCCCGTACTCGTAGCAGTGTAAATATAATCCCCACTTGTTTTGGAATCATAATGAACTTCACCAAAATAGCCGGTTTTATTAAGACTAATATCAGCATAAGAGATACTAGTTGCTAAAAGGGCAGATATTAATACTTTTGAAAAAGAAATTTTCATTTTTTTTCTCCTTTTAAATTTCTGTGTAGAACATTTTATAACAAAAAAAATATATTTTTTATTAAAATTCCATTGAATGTAAAATTAAATTTGAAAAATCAGTTATTAAAGCCTGATTAACTATATTTGATAAAAGATAAATTCTTGAAAATAATTAGACATGATTGATTATCTATCAATTATAGATGCTTAAAGCATTTGAACTTGATTGTAGATATATTAAATCCAAAAACAAGATTAAAAAAATAAGAATGTTATAATACTACACACTTTTAAGAACAGATAGACAGGTTTTGAGTTGTTTTATTCTTTTAAAAAGTTAATTCGATCTGACGATATTAGATATATTTGATTATTGGGGGATATATTGTTAGATCTTACACTATTGCAGACTGCTACAACTGAAACCACATTGATTATGCTTGTATATTCCGCCCTTTTGTCATTTGTGTTGTCCACTTTGATAGCCGTTACCTATGAGAAAACTTACAGAGCGCTTTCATATTCAAGAAATTATATTCAGGCTCTTATCCTTATATCAATTACCTCCTCTATGGTTATGCAGGCTGTGGGAGATTCTCTGGCAAGAGGTTTTGGGATCATGGCGGCAATGGCAGTGATAAGATTTCGTACAAATTTTAAAGATGCCAAAGATATTGTTTTTGTTTTTGCCTCATTGGCTGTCGGGGTTGCCTGTGGTACAAACGGATATGATATAGCTATTGTAGGAACGATAGCTTTTTGTTTTACCGCATTTTTGCTTTATCAGTCACCGTTTGGACAGAGCAGTTTTTTTGACGGCCTTCTTCGTTTCAGTCTTGAAAATAATGAAAATGACAAAGAGATACTTCAAAAACTTTTAAAAAAATACTGCAAAAATTTTGCTTTGGTTACTCTTCGTGATATGTCTCAGGGCAACAGACTCGATTATGCCTATCAGATTAAGCTCAAAAAATCCGTAAGGCAAGATGAGTTTTTATATGAACTTCAAGGTGTAAAGTCGATTCGGGGACTTAGCTTTTTGATGCAGGAGGCAACGGTCGAATTATGAAAAAAAGCTATGCTCTTTGGAACGCATGGAGTTTTGCGGTTGTTATTCTGTTTTTTTTAACGATCCTTTACAAAGGAGAATCAGATAAATTTTTGGCTCTTTGCGACAATGCAGAAGAGTATATAAACTTCTCACATTCTGTAAGATTGAAAAATATCTATGTCGAAACAGGTCAGGAGACAGATAAAGGAGAGCTTTTGGCAACGGTTACACAGGAAGAACTCAGTGATGAACTTCTGCTTTTGAAATATGAGATAAACAAGCTGAAAGCAAAAAAGGTTTTGGAGGAAGAAAAACTGAAAAATGAGATAAAAGAGTTAAAAGTCAAAAGAAGTGAAGAGATATCTTTGGTTGATTATCAGATAGGGGAGATTAGATTTAAACAAAGAGAAAACAGGAAACTTTTGGCCTTTGTTTTGGAACATCCTGTTTATAAAAAGAGTGAACCGGATCTTGGGATAAGATTTCTTTTGAGTAAAAAAAGGTTGATTAAAAAGCGTTATAGTGTTAAAATTGCAAATATAAAAGAGAGGTTGGTTCTAAATAACCGGTTAATTTCAAAGGAGATATCAAAATTGCTCAAAAAAGAGGAATTACTCTCAAAAAAAGAGGCGAATTTAAATATATATGCCAAAAAAGAGGGGATTATAGGTTCTGTAAACTATTATCAGGGAGAAGAGATACCTCCTTTCAAACCTCTTTTGACCTTTTATGACAAATATCCCAAAACTTTAAAAGGATATGTTCATGAAAATTTGGCAAATCGTATTAGAGAGGGAGAAGAGGTGTTTGTCTCTTCCGTTTCAAAAACAAAAAGAGAACTCGGCTATATAAAAGGAAAAGTAAAAAGTGTCGGCAAACGGATAGTGGCATTTCCGAAAAGATTGACGAAATTTCAAAATATACCTGTCTGGGGATATGAGGTGTTGATTGAGATGCCAAAAAACAGCTTTTTGTTTGGAGAGAAAGTTTTTGTCTATATGGACAGACCTCCGAATCTGCTTGATCTTTATATCTCTAAAATCAAAGAATTTTTTCGATGGTAAAAATTCTCTTCTCTTTTCTTATACTTTCGTTTCAAATATTTGCAAAAGACATCATAACTCTCTATCTTGAATCGGCACAGGAAAATATAAAAATCAAAAACCTGAAAGAACAGAAAGAGTTTTATGAAAACAGCTCATATAAAAAAAGTTATATCGATAAAGTGGAGATAGAGGGTGAATATTATGATCTCAGACCAAGGGATGCAAAATATTCCATAAAAATATATCCAAAATCAAAAAGAAGCGTAGAGATAGAAGATGAGATATTTAAACTTAAAAGGGATTTCAGTGATATTTCATATCAGGAGAGTTTTGAAGAGGAGTTGAAATTTCGTTACTATATCATTCTTGATGCATATTTTTACAAAAGACTTTATGATACTTTGGAGCGTATTCTTAGGATAAACAATCAAAAAATCAAAATTGCGACAAGAGTGTATGAAGATAATTTTGAGGCTCTTTCTAAAATCTCCTATCAAAGGAAAAAACTTAAATTAAAGGCTATGGAGTATAAAAGAGTATATCAAAAAAGTATAAGAAATATCAAAAGAACTCTCGATATTGACAAACAGGAGACAAAAGAGGCTTTTGAAAAAGATTGGATTTTAAAATATGATGAAATATCAGATTTTGTTAAAAAGTACAAAAAAGATTTGCATTATGATCCCTCTTCTGCCTTTATACAAAATAGTCTCTACAAAGCAAAACTTTCAAAACAAAAAGCCATACTCGAAGAACTTGACAACAAACTTAAACTCAACCGTATAAGTTTTGAATACGATAAAACCAAAAAAAGAGAAAAAGCTTTTTCCCTCTCTTTGCAAATAGAGATACCTTTTTTCAAAGAGGGTTCTTTAAAGACATTGGAAAACAGGGCAAGATATATTGATCTGAAAAATAAAACGGCAGTCAAAGAGGAGGAGATAAACAATCAGATTATTTCTATAATTGATGATATCATTTTTTTAAGTAAATATATTTCAAAGATAGAGTCATTTTTGTTAAAAGACACTTTTTATAAAACCTATTCAAAAGTGCCTGGAGCAAATCCTCTTTTGCTTTTATCTTTGAAAGAACAAAATTTAAATTTTCTGAAAGATAAACTTTTGGCGCAGTATGATCTGTATAAAAACTATATCGAACTTCTGTATCTGACAAACCTTTTGGCAAAGTGATAAAATGATAAATTTTGGTGGAGCATACATCTCAAAACTTGATCGTTATGAGTTGAAATATCTTATTCCTTATGAACTTGTTGAACCAATCAGCGATTATCTGAAAATCTACTGCACTTTGGATACTCATTCCAGAAATTCCAAAGATAATTTTTATATCATCAACAGTTTGTATTTTGATACTCCTAATTTTCTTTTTTTGAAAAACAGACTCTACGGTAAAAATCCAAGATTCAATCTAAGAGCCAGATCCTACGGTATGAGACCAAAAGCTCCTTACTTTTTAGAGATAAAAATCAAACAGTCAAATATAGTAAATAAATATCGTTCCATGTTAAAAGAGGAAGAGTGGCCGACTATCTTTGAAGATCCTTCGTTTGATTTTGAAAAATATGGAGATAAAAAAGAGAGAGCAAACAAGGAACTTTTTTATTTTACAACTGTAAAATATGCGGCAACTCCCAAAATTTTTACCCAGTACAGAAGAAGGGCGTTTGTGTCCGAGATCGATGAATATGCGAGAGTTACGATGGATATTGATCTTAAATACTCTCTTAGAAATTCTTATGATCTGATACCAAAAGCCAAAATGATACCCTATGATGAGGAGAGTGTCTTTTTCTCCAACGAAAGAACTTTGGGAAGCAGGGTTGTTCTTGAACTAAAATGCTATCCCAATCAGGTTCCTTTGTGGATGTTGGATATGATTAGGATTTTCAATCTCCAACTTGCCTCTTTTTCAAAATATCTATACAGTATGCGTGCCGCTTCACTTTATGATCCCTCCTACAATGAATACTATAATTTTAATGACAGGATACCGGTATGAAAAGATTTTTGATTATATTTTTTTTGGTCAGCGTTTCTTTCGGTTTGACAAACAGACTTGCAAAACTTCCTGTTTTGGATAAAAGTACCAAAACCGTGATATTGGCAAAAAATAAAATATACAAAAAGAGGAAATATTTTGTTCAGATAGAGGCTTACATCAGAGAAAAACCTTTTGATCTGATAGAAAAGTTAAAAGAAAAAAGATATCCTTTCGTAATCAAAAAGCATGATGGTATAAAACTGCTTCTTGTAGGTCCGTTTGATACAAAAAAGGGAGCAAAAAAATATCTAAAAGAGTTAAAAAAAATCCAAAAAGATGCTTTTATAAAAAAGATATGAGATAATGGTGGGTCTTGTAGGACTCGAACCTACGACCACTCGGTTATGAGCCGAGTGCTCTAACCAGCTGAGCTAAAGACCCGTTAAATTTGAGAATGAAATTATATCAAGAGCAGCTTAATTTTAAGTTAAACGCTTTTTCTATCTCAAAGTATATCTAAATGAGTCATAAAATGAATTGTATCTAAATGCCAAAAGATTTTCTAAAATGCCAAAAAGCATCATAAAAGTTATAAAACTGCTTCCTCCGTAACTGAAAAAGGGTAAAGGTACGCCGACTACGGGAGCAAGACTTATTGTCATAGCTATATTTACACTCATATAAAAAAATACCAGTACGGAAACGGAGGTTGTAACAACAGTGGTAAAATGATCATCTTTTAGCTTAAAATTGAACAGTAAAAGGTGTATAATCAAAAGCACATATCCTCCTATCAGTAAAATTGCTCCCCAAAAACCAAACCTCTCTACATGATATGCAAAAATAAAATCACTTGTTGCAATAGGTAAAAATTTAAATCTTGCCTGTGTTGCATCCTCTTTCTTTTTTCCTGTCAATCCTCCCGAACCTATCGTTATGAGAGACTGTTTTACATGGTAGCTTGGTTTGTTTTGTATAAAATCATGAATTCTTTTTTTCTGATAATCATGCAGATTATTGTATAAGATAGGTGCGCTTACGGCTATCGAGATAAAAAGGGTAAACCATATTCTTCTATTGACACCTATGATAAAAAGTGTACTAAAACCAACCAGAAGCAGGATAAGCGCGGTTCCAAGATCGGGCTCTTTTGCTATTAGAAAGAAAGGAAGTATGATATAGATACTCAGTTTAAAAAAGTCTTTCCATTCGTATCCCTCTTTGGGAGGGGGATTGTTTTTTATAAGATAAGCCATCATGAGGATAAAAGCCGGTTTAAAAATTTCCGACGGCTGAATCGTAAAATTGACAAACGGAATATTAAGCCATCTTGTAGCACCCAGTTTTGTAGTTCCGAAAAAATCTACAGCTATCAAAAGTAAAATAGTAAACCAGTATAAATAAGGGATAATCCATGCGAGTTTTTTTATAGGTATCAAAAAAAAGAAGATAAAAACTGCCAGACCTATAATAAAATAGATAGATTGTTTATTGGCAAGAGAAGGGTTTATCTCTCCTATGAGAGTATGAGAAGTAAAAATAATGGGTAAAATAATCAAAGGTATTAAAAAGTCAAAATGGCTTATAATCCTTCTGTCAATCTGAAACAACGCTATCCTTTATAGGTACTCTTTGATGTTTTTTATAAACTTAGAAAAATCTGATGTTAGATTTAAAAAGCTGTAAAGTTTTTCTATATCTATTTTTGTGTATTCATGAATAAGGAGGTTTCTTAAACCTATTGCAGAGATTAAATTTTTTTCCAGATTTTTTTCTATGTAATGATATTTTGTCAAATTTTCTATACATTGGGTATATGTTTTTGCTACTCCAAGATTGTATTTGTTTGTTATATGACAGGCTATATCTATGATTATCTGGATAGATTCAAAAATACCGTATCTAAGAGCCCATTCGTCCAACTTGTTTGTTTTAATATCATTTATATTAAATTGTTTTTTTATCTTTTTTAGATTTGTGATATTTTCTTCTAAATTTTCAATTCTCTCTAACAAAGTTTCTTTCTCCAATTTTATTGTTTTCTATTCTATATAAAAGAGACTTTCTATTTGTTTCTATTAGGTCTTTGTAATCCAAGTAGTAAAGTTGAGATAAAGTTTTAAAAGATATGAATGAATTTTTATCATTTATCAAAATAGGTTTGTGGTTGTTTAATATTTCAAAAGCAAAAAGTGGATCTTTTTTATAAATATCATTTAAAACCGTTATATCTATTTTTTTATGAAATTTTTCTTCCAAAATTATACTTTGATAACCAATCTCCATATAATCGATATTTTTTTTAAAAAATACTCCTATATCAATATCACTTAACTCTTTTTTTTCTCCACTACTGTATGAACCAAACAATAAAACAAAAGAGTAATCATAGTTTTCAAAAAAATCTTTTAATCTTTGAATCAGAGGCATAATATTTCTCGTTTTCTTGGTTTTTATAATTATACCATACTTTGGATTATCAAAAATGCTACAATATCTTTTTGTTTTTTCACCCAAAAGGAAAAATATATGCAGATAGAGGCGAAAAGAAGTGATCGTTTGGATAAAACGCTCCAAGAAGAGTTAAAAGAGCCAAGAAACCAGATAGAAAATCTGATAAAAAATATCGGTGTGGAAGTAAATGGCAGACTTATAAAAAAGAGCGGTTTTAAAGTCAAAAGCGGTGATTTGATCATCGTAAATCTTCCGACTTTAAAAAAATCTGAAAAAAAAGAGATTGATTTTGATATAGAGATTATCTATGAAGATGAAGATATTATGGTTATCAACAAACCACCTTTTGTTACCGTTCATCCCGCACCCAGCGTAAAAGAGGCTACGGTGGTTGACTGGTTGAAACACAAAGGAGTATCTCTTTCCACACTCAGCGGTGAGGAGAGACACGGTATCGTTCACCGTATAGACAAAGAGACAAGTGGCGCTTTGGTCATAGCAAAAAACAATGAAGCCCATTTTTTTCTCTCCCGTCAGTTGGAGGATAAAAGCATGGGCAGATATTATCTTTCTATTTGCGATCTTCCTTTGAAAGAGGATATCGTTATAGAACAACCGGTAGGAAGAAATCCCAAAAACAGACTCAAGATGGGGATAGTTCAAAACGGCAGATATGCAAAAAGCGCTTTTTGCAAAGTGTTGCTTTCCAAAGATGAAAAAAAAGAGCTGATAGCGGCAAAACTTTTTACAGGCAGAACACATCAGATAAGAGTTCATCTCTCCTTTCTTTCAAGACATATATTGGGAGACCATTTATACGGTTTTAAGAGCAAAAACAGTAAAATAAGCAGAGTAATGTTACATGCTTATATTATCTATTTTATACATCCCAAAACCAAAGAAATGATGGTTTTTAAAGCTCCTCTTTTTCAAGATTTTGAGGAGACTGTTGATAAATATTTTGAAACGGAGACCTTTTATGAAAAAATTGATCCTGACACTATCATCTCTCTTTTTGATTTTTGTTGTCACAGGGTGCGTTAAAACATCTTTACTAGAGCCAAAAGTTGTTCAGACAGACGATTCTCTTCCTCCTGTAACCAATCTGAAGACTTTATCGGATATGAGTGAAGTTGCGCTTGAATGGAAACCAAATTATTCTGATTTTGTGCAAGGTTATACCATTTACAGGGCAAGTGGAGACAAGAGAGCTGATTTTATAAGAATTGCAAAGATAAAAGACAGATACGCTTCTCATTATCTGGATAAAGATTTGGAACCTGATACGAAGTATTTTTACAGAATCAGTCTTTTTACAAAAAACGGACACGAATCAAATCCCATAGAGACGATAGAAGTCAAAACAAAACCGAGATTTGAGTCGGTTCCGTTTATAAAAGCGATAGGTTCACTTGCAAACCAGATAAAACTTCTCTGGCGACCCCATCCAAATCCTAAAGTTGCTTCCTATATCATAGAAAGAAGAGAGATTGATTCTCCCAAATGGAAAAAGATCGATGAGTTGGAAGGGCGTTTGAATGCAGAGTATATAGATAAAGATGTGAAAGAGAACCATATCTATATATACAGGATAAAAGCAAAAACCTATAACGGAGTAGTTTCAAAACCGAGTAAAGAGGTAGAGGCAAACACCAAACCTTTGCCAAAAACGGTAAGAGGTGTTAAGGCTTCAACAAATCTGCCTAAAAAAATTGAACTTACATGGGAACAAAATCCTGAAAAAGATATTGCTTACTATAAAATATATAGAAATATTTTGATTAAAGATTTTTTGTTCAAACCCATTGCAAAAACAGGTGATACAAAATATACGGATCGTATAGACAAAGACGGTGCTGTTTATTATTACAAAATTACGGCAGTGGACAAAGACGGGCTTGAATCCAGAATGCCTGAAAATCCTCTCAAGGGCAAGACTTTGGACAAGCCCTCTTCTCCAAAAATCACCTATTCGACAGTTATCGGTCATACTGCACAGATACAGTGGCAGCCGACGGATAAGAGAGCTGTGAGTTATATTGTTATAAAATCTTACAGAAAAGGTTTGAAGATAAAAAGGATTAAATTTACCAATATAGCCGGTACAAGTTTTGTGGATAAAAGTCTAAAAAAGGGTATAGCTTACAAATTTGTTGTTTTAAGTGTTGATAAATACGGTATCGAATCCGAGCCGAGTGAAAAAGTAGTATTGGAAGTACAGTAACAATATATGCCAAATATCCTGTTATCGAAGATAGAAAAGTTTGATTATCCTTTTACAGACGGTGATTACAACTTTTTGACCTCTGCCAAAAGTAAGCATGGGGAGCTTGTTTTAGTCTCTTTTAAAGATAAAAAGTTTTTTTTGCAGATAAAAAAAAGAGAAAACGGTTATCTTGTGAAAGCTGATAAAATTACTTCTGTTTCACCTGTTTTTATTATCCATGAAGCATTGAAAATTTTTGCACGGCAAAGCGGAGGAGAAATCCTCTTTTCAAATATAGAATCCAAAAAGAAAAAAAGCAGTAAAGTATCTCCTTATTTGAAAGATATTGACTATTTTTTGAATGATTTTAAAACGGAGGGTAAGAATATCCTGGTAGAGATAGGTTTTGGCAGTGGAAGACACCTTTTGTATCAGGCAAAACAGAATCCTTCTTCTATCATAATAGGGTTGGAGATTCACAAACCCTCTATCGAACAGGTTGTTAAAAGATGTGAGAGGGAGGGTATAAAAAATGTTTTGGTTGTCAATTATGATGCAAGAATATTTTTGGAATTTTTACAGTCAAATTCGGTAGAGAGGATTTTTGTTCATTTTCCGGTTCCATGGGACAAAAAACCACACAGAAGAGTTATAAGCGGGGATTTTATCAATGAAGCTGTAAGAGTTTTGAAAAAAGACGGAACGCTGGAGCTTAGAACCGACAGCGATAACTATTTTGAATACTCTTTGGAACAGTTTTTAAATCTGAAAAAAAGTTCGTTTACCGTTTTTAAAAACAGAGATTTGCAAATCAGCAGTAAATATGAAGACAGATGGAAGAGATTAAATAAAAATATTTACGATTTAAACTTTAAAAATGAAGAAATTTCTCAAAAATCTGAAAAAAGAGTTCCTCTTGTGTTTGAAAATTCAGTTTTATTTAGTAAAATAAAGAAAAAATTTAAGAATGAAATTCTAAGAGAAAAAGATTTCTTTATTCATTTTGAAGATATATATGAGATTGATGAAAAAAGCGGTTTTTTGAAATTGACTTTTGGAGCTTATCAAAAAAGCGAACATCTTTATATCTATATATCCGATAAAAAAACAGAGTATATTCCAAACGGGGTTTTACCCTCTTTGGCAAATACCAAAGCACATCAAAAAATAAAAGAGTGGATTGATGGATAAAACGATAATACATGCGCAAAAACTTCAGCTCTCCTATAAAAAAGGGGAGCCGGTTATAAAAAACAGTAATGTTTCGATACATAAAAACGATTTTGTTTTTATTACGGGAAAGAGCGGAAGCGGTAAATCTACGATGATTCGCTCACTTTACGGGGAACTTCCTCTTGAGAGCGGAACTCTTAGGGTATGCGGTATAGATTTGGACAGTATAAGCAAACAAAAACTCAATGTTTTGAGAAAACATATCGGCGTTATTTTTCAAGACTACAAACTGATAAAAGAGTGGACGGTTGAGAAAAATGTTATGTTGCCTTTGATGATAGCGGGATATTCCAAAAATGTCTGCACAATGCAGGCGCATAAACTTTTAAAACATGTCAAACTTTTACACAAAGCGGACAAATATCCGTTGGAACTAAGCGGTGGAGAGCAACAGAGGATAGCGATTGCAAGGGCATTGGCACACAATCCGATACTTATACTGGCTGATGAGCCTACGGGAAATCTGGATGAGTATTCAAGTGAGGTGATTTGGGATCTTCTAAAAGGAGCACATCATCATTTGGGTACGACTGTTGTTATCGTAACCCACAAAATTCCTTCCACTTTGGGGATAAACTACAAACACTATTTTTTAGACGGAGGAGTTATCAATGAAGTCTCTTAAAAATCATCTCTCCGTTATAATTCCTCTGTTTATTTTGCTTTTCAGTTTTCAGTTTGTTGTTATGCTTGAGAGAGTTGTCAAAAGTTATGAAGAGAAACTTTTCAGTGACTATTCGATAGTGGCGGTAGCTATAAGTGAGCTTGACAAAGATTCTTTGAAAAAGAAGATTCCGCTTATAAAAACGGTAGAGATTTTATCGACAAAAAAGGTGATCAATAAATTCAAAGATGATTTTTCTCCCGCAAATTTGGCTCTTTTGAAAACATCTTTGCCGAAATTTTACAGTATCAAACTAAAATCCCCTCCCGACGAAGAGACTCTTAAAAAGATAGTTGAGAAACTGAAAATGATCCCTTCTATCACAAAGGTTGAGACATTTGAGAAGTCTTATACAAAGATATACAATATGCTGATTTTGGCAAAGACAATATCAAATGTCTTTACGGTTTTGATTTTTGTAATAAGTGTGCTTCTTATCTTCAAACAGATGGAGATATGGACTCTTCAACATCAGGAGAGAATGTATATCATGGGACTTTTCGGTTCTCCTTTTTGGATGAAAAGTGCTGTTTTGTATAAACTTGTTTTTATAGACTCCATTATCAGTGCAACAGGAGTGGCTGTTGTTTACTATTTTCTTCCAAAGCTGGAAAAATTTCAAGAGAGTATAAAGAGTATAGGTCTTAATTTTGAGACTTTCAGACTGATTGATGACTCTTTGGTACTGTTGGCAATCAGTATATTTATTACACTTTTTTCGGTAACTTTGGTTATTTTTAAACAAAGAACAGAGGTAAAATGAGGCTGTTTGCTGTTTTTGTAGTTTTGTTTCTTTGTGGTGAACTCTCTTTTTATGCTCAGAGTATTGATCGTAAGATAGAAAAGAGCAAAAAAGATTTGGCGTTCAAGGAAAAAGAGTCAAAAAGAGTTTCATCTTCTCTATACAGGATTGCCGATAAGATCCTAAATGAACAAAAGAAGGTAAAAACTTTACAGGAGAAGATAGCCTCACTTGATGAAAATATCAAAGAACAGCTTAGTGAATATGAATTAAAAAAAAAAGAGTTGAAGGATTTGGAAGATTCTACAACAAAACTTATCAGAACAAAAAAAGATCTTGAAAGAAAGATCATAGATGTAGTTTTGAAGAACTTTGCGGTTACGCTGATATCATTTGACAACAAATATAATGACAGTGTTGAGAGCATCATAACCGATGAGGTGTTTAAAACTATCGCAAATATAACCAAACAGGAGTTTTCAAAAATCAAAGATGCCTATACTTCCACGATGTCCGCTATACAAAAAGAGCAAAAAGAGATAGAAAAAATCAAAAACTATATAAAAAAATTGAATAAGAAAAAGAAAAAATTAAAGAAATTAAAAAGCAAAGAGTATAAAGTTTTGGCTGCCCTAAAGAGAGAAAAACAGAGTTATAAAAACAAACTTACTGCGATAAGAAAAGAGCAGCAAATGATAAGAAATACTTTGGAAAAACTGAATATACTCAAAAAAGAGAGGATTAAAGAGGCGCAAAGAGTAAAGCAGGAAAATTTACTCTCAACCCAAAGCGTCAGACGAATCGGCTCTTCCTATCAAAACAGCAAGACAAAAAGATATAACGGTCCAAAAACAATCTCACCTCTTAAAAACTGTATTGTCAAAAGAAAATTCGGCAACTATTACGATCCTGTCTATAAAATGAGAATATATAATGAATCGGTAATGCTCAAACCTGTAAACAACAGTTCCATGGTAAGAAATATTTTAGACGGTAAAGTTGTATTTGCAAAAGATACTCCTCTTTTGGACAAGGTTATAGTTATAGAACATAAAAACGGAATTCACACCATCTATGCGCATATATCCAAGATAGCTCCTACGGTGAAAATAGGAAAAAAGATAAAAAAAGGTGCTATAATAGGGAGAGTTGACAATGAGTTATCTTTGGAAGTTACGCAAAAAAACTATCATATAGATCCGCTTGAGCTTATTAGAATAAATTGAGAAAAATTTTAGTACAATATGCAAATTTTTATTACTGCAAAATTTCAAGGGAGTAAATGTGAAAAAAAGAGTGCTTGTAAAATTTTCAGGAGAGGCTTTGGCGGGTGAAGAGGGTTACGGGATAGACTCTTCCATTTTAAAATATATTGCCGATGAGATAAAAGATCTTGCGGACAGCTCAATAGAGGTCGGTATAGTAATTGGCGGAGGAAATATTATAAGAGGTGTCAATGCTTCACAAGACGGTATTATCAGAAGGACGACCGGCGATTATATGGGAATGCTTGCCACTGTTATAAATGCCGTTGCCATGCAGGAAGCTTTGGAATATGTAGGAATGCAGGTGAGAGTCCAAAGTGCTATAAAAATGCAGGAGATTTGTGAACCATTTATCGTCAGACGCGCACAAAGACATCTTGAAAAAGGAAGAATTGTTATCTTTGCGGCAGGTACGGGGAATCCCTTTTTTACGACTGATACGGCGGCAACTTTGAGAGCCATAGAGATAGGTGCAAGTATGATCATAAAAGCTACCAAAGTTGACGGCGTTTATGATAAAGATCCCGCAAAGTTCAAAAGCGCGAAAAAACTCAGTGTATTGTCTTATGAGGATGCTTTGGAGGATAATATAAAAGTCATGGATGATACATCGATTGCTCTTGCAAAAGACAATCTGATACCTATCGTAGTTTGCGATATGTTTAAAAAAGGAAATTTGAAAAAGATTATAAAAGGCGACTATTCGTCTTGTTCAATAGTAAAAAAACAGTAGGAGAAGAAATGAGATTGGAAAAAATAGCAGCGAAAGTATTGAAAAAAGTCAATAATGACAGATATATTTTGTCTTTGGCGATATCTGAAAGAGCCAAAAGACTAGCAGAGGGTGAAGAGCCGTTGATCAATATAGATAAAAGCAAGTATAAATATACAGATATCGCATTGATGGAGATGGCTGAGGACAAGATCGAGGTTGAGAGTATTGTAGATAAACAGTAGAGGCAGTTGTTGGAAGATTTATTTAAAAAAATCAAAGAGTGCGGTACTATTGAAAAAGCGCAAAGTCTGCTTTTTTCACTGATTTGTGAAAATGAGGACATTCAAAAGGCTTTGGAACTTGCAAAGAAACAGCATAAAGAGCAGTTTAGAAAAAGCGGAGAACCTTATGTGATTCATCCGATTTTGGTTGCTTCTTTGGTGGCATATTACGGTGGTGACAAAGAGATGATCATAGCCGCTCTTTTGCATGATGTTGTAGAAGACACTCCCTGTTCGATAGAAGATATCAAAGAACAGTTTGATGAAGAGATAGCAAATCTTGTTGCAGGTTTGACAAAGATAGTGGAAATAAGAGATGAAGAACTCATCCCCTCCACTTCAAATGAAAAACTTGTTGCTTCGGCTCTTTCTTTTCGTAAAATGCTTCTTTTTTCCATAAAAGATGTGAGAGTTTTGGTGATAAAACTTTGTGACAGACTGCACAATCTAATGACTCTTGATGCTCTCTCATCTGTCAAACAAAAGAGGATTGCGGAAGAGACTCTTGTAGTTTATGCTCCTATTGCCCATCGGCTTGGTATGGGATCGATAAAAAACAGACTTGAAGATGCCAGTTTTTATTATGTTTTGCCGGATGAATACAAAGAGATAGACGAATATATAACAAGTCATAAACAGCAGCTTCAGTTAAAGCTTAACGGTTTTATCTCAAAGATCAAAAAACTGATGCTTGAAAACGGTTTCATAGACGGAAAATTTGAGATTGAAAAAAGGATAAAGCACTATTACTCCATATATCTGAAAATGCAAAGAAAAGGGATATCGATAGATGAGGTTTTGGATCTTTTGGCAGTGAGAGTTATAGTACAGGAGCCTTTACAGTGTTATCGCGCTCTTGGAATTATTCATCTTAATTTCAAACCTTTGATATCAAGATTTAAAGATTATGTAGCTCTTGCAAAAGATAACGGTTATCAGACTATTCATACTGCCGTATTTGATGAAAAATCGATCATAGAAGCACAGATAAGAACCTATGATATGCACAAAACCGCAGAATACGGAGTGGCAGCCCACTGGAAATACAAAAATTCACACGGTCTGCATCCCAAACTTGATTGGATGAAAAATATAAAAACCCAAAAAAGCGAAAATATAGAGGAGTTTTACGAACTTGCAAAAGATGATCTTTACAGTGAAGATCTTGCTGTTTACTCTCCAAAAGGGGAGATTTTTATGCTGCCCAAAGGCTCAACCGTACTTGATTTTGCTTATGCGATCCATACCGAAATAGGAGACAGAGCAAAAGCGGGATTTGTAAACAAGCAGAGAGTTCCTCTTCTGACGGCTTTGAAAAACGGGGATATCGTAAGAATAGAAACGGCACAAAAACCTGTTATCAGATGTAGCTGGGTGGAATCAGTAAGAACTGCCAAAGCAAAAAACTCCATAAGAATAGCATGTAAAAGCAAGATAAAAAATTTAAACAGCAAAATTGCTCTCAACCTTTTGATGAGTGTTTTTGATCTGGAGTATGACAAGATAAAAGAGATAGTAGAGAGTGAAGATCTGGGTAAAAAGATCTATAAAACAGCAATAGATCACTCCTATTTTCAAGAGATGATCATTGTCATAAAAAATCATCTTGAGAAAAAGGGTATGTTTTCTCCTTTTATGCTGCTTAGAAAATTTAAACTGAAACGGCAGACAAAAGAGTATATCAATATCTATTTTACGCACAATATTTCCAATGTCTATTTTGACTACTGTTGTCATCCCAAAATCGGAGATGATATAGTGGCATTCAAAAAAGGAAATGAAGCAAATGTTCATCATAAACTCTGTTCAAATGCTATCAAGATGATTGAAAACAAAGAGCCTATGCTTTTTGTGGAATGGAGTACGAAAAGACCCAACAGATACAAAGTAATTGTCAGTTTGGAAAATAAAAAAGGCTCTTTGGCCTCTTTTTTACAATTCTTAGCTAAATTCAATATCAATCTTGTTACAATTGAGATTGGAGAAAGTGAAGAGGGACATACAAGTTATTTTGAGATGACTTTGGATTTTCCCGATAAAAATATAGATAAAATTCAAGAAAAAATTTCGTCAAAATATAAAATCATAGAATTAACAAGAGTTGACGATGCTTATAAAGAGATATAAAGGATACGGATGGTGCAAGAAGCATTAAATGAGATAAAAAGAGGGGTAAGCGAGATAATAGATGAAAAGAGGCTTGAGACTCTTATAAAAGATTATTATGAAAACGGAAAAAGATACTTTGTAAAAGCGGGTTTTGATCCTACTGCGCCGGATCTTCATCTAGGGCATACGGTTTTGATTCAAAAGATGGCTTTGATGCAAAAGCACGGGGCTGTCGTGCAGTTTTTGATAGGTGATTTTACCGGAATGATAGGTGATCCAAGCGGTAAAAGCGAAACAAGAAAGAAGCTTGACAAAGAGACGGTTTTAAAAAATGCGCAAAGTTATAAAGATCAGGTTTTTAAAATACTCGATCCTGATAAAACCGAAGTTGTTTTTAATTCCGAGTGGATAGAAAAGCTTGGTGCAAACGGACTTTTGGA
Organism: uncultured Campylobacterales bacterium; assembly: GCA_964450755.1. Taxonomy (GTDB): domain Bacteria; phylum Campylobacterota; class Campylobacteria; order Campylobacterales; family JAADDG01; genus JAADDG01. Next base: position 4,450 of record CAYVDJ010000067.1, on the reverse strand, counting down.
ACTTACGACAACTTACAGTGTGGCAAGAATGCTTGAGAGAGAGGATTTTGAAAAAAGATACAAAAGCCAGACTCCGATATCTATAAGCGAGTTTATCTATCCTCTTTTACAGGGATATGACAGTGTGGTTTTAAAAAGCGATATAGAGATAGGAGGAACCGATCAAAAGTTTAATCTTCTGATGGGAAGGCAGCTTCAAAGAACCTATAACACGGGAAAAGAACAGGTTGTTATAATGATGCCTCTTTTGGAAGGATTGGACGGTGTCAACAAGATGAGCAAATCTCTTGGAAACTATATAGGCGTAACGGACAAACCAAATGATATGTATGCCAAGATTTTGAGTATCAGTGATGATCTGATGTGGAGATACTACGAACTTTTGAGTGCCAAAAGTATAAAAGAGATAGAAAAACTAAAAGAGGCGGTAAAAAGCGGAGAGATTCATCCAAAAAAAGCAAAAGAGGATCTTGCATCGGAAATAGTTGAGAGATATTATGACAAAAGTGCGGCACAGGAGGCAAAAGCTGAATTTGACAAAGTTCATAAACAAAGAGATTTGCCAAGTGATATAAAAGAGTTTGATTTCAAATCCCCTATCTGGATAGCAAAAGCTTTGGTGGAGAGCAAACTTGAACCTTCCACTTCTCAGGCAAGAAGAGATATCAAACAGGGGGCGGTTAAGATAGATCGCAAAAAAGTCGAGGATGAACAGATGAAACTTGAAAACGGAGAGTATATCTTACAGGTAGGCAAGAGAAAATTTGCAAAAGTAAAGGTTGTATGATGGAGTTTAAACCTTTAAAAATCGGAAAACATACTATTGAAATTCCTGTTTTTCAAGGAGGAATGGGAGTCGGTATCAGTTGGGATTCTCTTAGCGGACATGTCAGCAAAGAGGGAGGTTTGGGAATAATCAGTTCTGTCGGTACCGGATACTATAAAAATCAGGAATTTGTAGAAAAAAAGATTAATGATCGTCCTTATGAAGTGATGAATTTCTATTCAAAAAGAGCGCTTGTTGAGATATTTAAGAATGCAAGAAAGATATGCGGTGATGCTCCTCTTGGCTGTAATGTTCTGTATGCCATCAACGATTACGGAAGAGTAATCAAAGATGCCTGTGAGGCGGGAGCTGATATCATCGTAACGGGGGCGGGACTTCCTACGAATATGCCCGAATTTACAAAAGATTATCCCGATGTTGCTCTTGTTCCTATTGTTTCGTCGGCAAAAGCTTTGAAAATCATCTGCAAAAGATGGACACAAAGATATAACAAAGTACCCGATGCCGTTATAGTAGAGGGACCTCTTAGCGGAGGGCATCAGGGATTTACCTATGAGCAGTGTCTGCAAGAGGAGTATCAGCTTGAAAATCTGATAGCTCCTATAAAAGAGGAGATCAAAAAATGGGGTGATTTTCCTTTGATAGCCGCAGGTGGTATATGGGATCATGATGATATTATAAAGATGATGAAACTCGGTGCGGACGGTGTTCAGATGGGAACGAGATTTATAGGTACCTATGAGTGTGATGCTCATGAAAACTTTAAAGAAGTTCTGTTAAATGCCGATAAAGATGATATTTTACTTTTAAAATCTCCGGTCGGATATCCGGCAAGGGGAATCAAAACAAATCTTATCGATCTTGTTCAAAAAAGAGAGGGACCTGCCATAAAATGTATCAGTAACTGTGTGGCTCCCTGTAAAAGAGGTATAGAGGCAAAAGAGGTCGGATACTGTATAGCAGACAGACTTTCTGATGCATATAACGGAAACAAAGAGCTTGGACTCTTTTTCAGCGGTTCAAACGGATACAGACTCGATAAACTGATATCGGTTAAAGAGCTTATGAATAAATTGGTAAATGGGGAAAACAGTTAAAGCATTTATATTTTGTCTAATCTTTGTCATTTTGGCATTTGGCGGTGATCTGCAGGAAGCGATAGAAGGGAATTTGGCAAAAATTCCCTTTTCCTCTAAAAAAGAGCTGATAAAAGCAAATAACAATCTGAAAAATCTCTATATAAAAGCTATTATCGCAGAGAATGAAGAGCTTCAGATTAAAAGTCTGCAAGGTATAATCAGAAGTTCCAAAGTTTTACATTTTCCTTACAGCAGATATGAAGAGGCATATAAAAAACTGACTGAAAAAAGTGTTGATTTTATACCTCCTAAAAAAGTATCTTCTATCAGCAAAATCAGAGATATATCATTTGCAAAAGATAAACTGACACTTCGTTTTGATCAGAGTATATCGGATGGTGATATCAAAATTTTTGATTTGAATCAGAAAAATATTTTTAGAAAGATTATCGATATCAAAACAAATCTTCCCTTTAAATCCCCTAAATTGCGCTCTTCATCTTTTAAGAGAGTCATTATAGCCCAAAATAAGAAAAACCTTGTCAGAGTTGTTATAGACAGTCTGAAGCCTGTTGTTGTTTCTTATATGATCGATAAAGACAGAGTGGTTTTTACTATCTCAAAGACAAAAAAATCAACTCATACAAAATCGGCAGTTACAGCCAAAAGAAAAACACCGCAAAAAAAGAGGCTCTCTTTTGCCTTTAAAAAGACAATAGTTATAGATCCAGGACATGGCGGAAAAGATTCCGGAGCGATAGGCTATCAGAACAAAAAAGAGAAAAATGCAGTTTTTGCCATATCAAAAAAAGTTGCGAAAGAGTTAAAAAAACGGGGATACAATGTTTATCTCACAAGAGAGAGTGACAGGTTTATAAAACTCAGAGAGAGAACCAAGATCGCAAATAAAAAGATGGCTGATGTTTTTGTTTCGATTCATGCCAATGCGGCTCCCAATGAAAAGAGTTACCTCTCTATGAAAGGAGTTGAAACATATTTCTTATCTCCTGCAAGAAGCAAAAGAGCAAAAAATGCTGCGGCACTTGAAAACAAAAGTGATATGAGAGAGATGGACTATTTTTCCAAAGAGATATTCTTAAATTTTTATAATAGAGAAAAAATTATCTCTTCAAATAAATTGGCCATCGATGTTCAGGCAGGAATTTTGAGAAATCTTAGAAAAAAATATAAAAAAGTGGTTGACGGAGGAGTGAGAGAGGGACCGTTTTGGGTTCTTGTAGGAGCTCAGATGCCTTCTATTTTGATAGAGATAGGATATATAACAAATCCCACAGATGCGAAAAGACTTTTTAACCCATTTTTTCAAAAAGTTTTGGCAAAAGGTATTTGTGACGGAATAGAGAGCTATTTCTTAAAAAACAGATAATAGTTATCTTATATATTACTTTTTAAAAAAAATTAGTCTTGTTTTTAATAAAAAATGTTACATAGAACGCTTATTTGTCTCTATATAAGCATAGTTTTAGAAAATATTAAAAAAATCATAGTATAATTTATAATATATAATTAAAGAATTAAATATATATCCATTTAAAGGAAGGTCATGAAAAAAGTATCGAAGAATATAATTTTATGTGTAGTATTATTAACTTTTTTGATTCCTGGGATGATTAAAGCAAATAATCTTATAACCGTTTACAGTGATGGTGAAGATGGTAGTACGATAGGTTGGAGTGTTACCGATAATGAACCAAGAAGAGCTGTTATACGAAATGTTTTTGATAAAGAGAGAGGCAGCAATGTCATAGAACTGAAAGGAAATGGTTTTGACAATGCCTATGGTTTGAAAAGGAGTGATGGTAACTATTGGTACAATACGGATCAGTTTATATTACAATGGGCTATGAAAACTAAAAGTTATGTGAGAATTTTTGTTTATGTGATGACATATCAAGGATATAAATATCTCTATTATGACAGTACAAACCTCGATACTTTGGGAGACCAAAATTATATTCATCACTCTATCGGTGACAACTCATCCGATGGGCAGTGGCACACCTTTACAAGAAATCTAAGACAAGATCTTCAAGATGCCCAGCCAAATAATGATATCCTCTCTATTGAATGGATGGTTATCAGAGGTGATGCAAGGGTTGATGATATCAAGTTAATGAGTGACAGTTTGCATTTTGCTCCTGATGAGCCTAGAAATCTGACTATATCTATTGAAAATAACAAGGATGTAAAATTAAGTTGGATAGACTCTTCCGATGAAGAGAGCAGTTATCAGATTTTCAGAGACGGAGAGTTAATAGCTGTTTTACCTATGAACACTACTACTTATATCGATGATACCGTTGAGGCACAGAGAGAGTATGTTTATGAGGTATTTGCGGTAAATGATAAAGGAAAATCAAAATCCATTCAAATCAGTGTGACTACTCCAAGAGAGCTGATTGTTCCCAAAGATCCTACAAACTTGAGTGCAAATGTCAATTACAGAACCGTTTATTTGAAATGGCAGGATAATTCTGATAACGAAACAGCATTTGAGATATACAGAAACGGTCAATACCTGACTGAGATATCTGCCAATGAAACAAAATATAAAGATGAGTGG
>CAYVDJ010000066.1:0-4931 GCA_964450755.1 uncultured Campylobacterales bacterium | reverse complement strand
ATCTCACTTGTTTTGGGAAGCGGAGGAGCAAGAGGATATGCTCATATCGGAGTTATAGAAGAGCTTGAAAAAATGGGTTTTGAGATAATCTCCATCAGCGGCGCTTCTATGGGAGCACTGATAGGCGGACTTTATGCATGTGGAAAACTCGATCTCTACAAAGAGTGGATTTTAGGACTTGATGCATTTGATATAGCCACTCTTCTTGATATATCATGGGATAAAAGAGGTTTTATAGGCGGTACAAAAGTTTTGGACAAACTATCCCAGATAATAGGTTCTCAAAAGATAGAAGATCTACCCATAAAATATACCGCCGTTGCAACTGATTTGACAAGAAACAAAGAGATCTGGTTTCAAAAAGGAGATCTGCTCACAGCCATAAGGGCATCCATAGCCATCCCCTCATTTTTTACACCGGTGGAGCAAGATGATATGATCTTGGTTGACGGAGGAGTATTAAATCCTCTGCCTGTAACACCGACCATGTCCGATCACAGCGATATGACAATAGCCGTAAATCTGTACGGAAACATACCCAAACCAGAAATCATACTCCCTCAAAAAGAGAGAGAAAAACAGAATTATTTTGAAAATATCCTTGACAATTTCATCAAAAAAGCAAAAAACTGGATAGAGATATCAGATGATAAGAAAAAGGAGTCTTACCATGTTTTTGATGTGATACATATGACCTTTGAATCAGTCCAAAATACTCTTATCAGATACAGACTGGCAGGATACTCTCCCGATCTTATAATAGAGATATCAAGAGAGATTTGCGGTCCTTATGATTTTTATAAAGCCTATGAAGTGATAGAGTATGGAAGAGTAGCGGCAAGAGAGGCTTTTGAAAAGAGATAAACGGTTGCCCTGTTTTATCCCATTACGAAATTTTTAATAATTTTTTTGATAAAATTCCATAATTTTAAATACAAAGGGACAATGATGCAACTATCCTCAAGAATCAACAAACTTTCCGAATCTCTGACTATCGCCATCACTTTTTTGGCAAAAAGTCTAAAAGACGAGGGAAAAGATGTGCTTAGTTTTTCAGCCGGAGAGCCGGATTTTGATACTCCAGAAGTTATCAAACAAGAAGCGATAAAAGCCATAAACGAAGGTTTTACAAAATACACTCCCGTCGCCGGAATTCCGGCACTTTTGGAAGCAGTGGCAGAAAAACTCAAAAGAGACAACAATCTCTCATACAAACCCTCCCAAATCATCGTAAGCAACGGCGCAAAACAGTCACTTTTCAATCTTTTTCAGGCACTGCTTGATGAAGGAGACGAGGTTATCATCCCCGCACCATACTGGGTTACATATCCAGAACTTGTCAAATACAGCGGTGCAACTCCCGTTTATGTAGAGACAAGCGATGAAACGGGCTTTAAGATCACGGCAAAACAGCTTCAAAATGCAATCACCCCAAAAACAAAAATGCTTATCCTTACAACTCCGTCCAATCCCACAGGCGCTATCTACCAAAAAGAGGAGTTGGAAGCTATAAGCGAAGTTCTAAAAGGTACCGACATCGTCATAGCATCTGACGAGATGTATGAAAAACTGGTTTATGATGAAAAGTTTCATGCCACGGCATCTATCAACGAAGATATGTATCAAAGAACCGTTACGATAAACGGTCTGAGCAAATCGGTTGCTATGACGGGATGGAGATTTGGTTATCTGGCATCTCCAAACGACGAACTGATCGCCGCTATGAAAAAACTCCAAAGCCAAAGCACTTCAAATATCAACTCAATCACCCAAAAAGCAGCCATCGCAGGACTTGACGGAAGAGCTGACAAAGATATAGAGATGATGAGAAAAGAGTTTCAAAAAAGAAGAGATTTGGCAGTAGAACTTTTTAACAAATGCGATAAACTAAGCGTTATCAAACCGGCAGGTGCTTTTTATCTCTTTGTCAATATCAAACAAGTAACAAACGATTCGATGGAATTTTGCAAAAAACTTTTAGAAGAGAGAGGAATCGCCACAGTTCCGGGAATAGGATTTGGAAGTGAAGGATATTTCAGATTTTCATTTGCAACCGATGAGGAAAGTATCAAAAAGGGAATCAAAAGAATAATAGATTTTGTCGAGAGTTATTGATATATAGAAAAGAGAGCCGAAATTTCCGATTTTGGTTCTCTTTTTACTTTGCGCTCTGTCACCGAAGATAAAAAAACAATCCTCTTTTCTTTACTTTTTTATTTTATTTTTTTCTTAATTATTCTATAATATGGTATAGTTTTATTCAAGGATTCTTAATATATGAAAAAATTATTGTTCTATTATTTTATATTTATATTCGCAGGTATATCGATATCGGCGGGAGAAATAGACGGCGGTTTAAATTATCTTAATAATTTAAGAAAAAGTGCAGGACTTATCACTTTTAAAGCAGATGACAAACTAAACAAAACAGCAAAAAACCATTTGAAATATATTCAACTCAATAATGATCCCTCTCATATAGAGAAAAAAGGTTACAAAGGCTTTACAGGTCGCACTCCCTCAGACAGAGCAGCATTTTCAGGCTACCAACTTTCATGGATGAATGAAAATTCGGCAGGTTCTACAAAATCAGAAGATATTTACAAAGCCGTAGATCAGCTTTTCAGAGCTGTTTATCACAGACTTAATTTTTTAAACTTCTTTACAGAAGATGCCGGAATTGCGATTCTTCATGATAAAAATTATCTTTATGAAAACGAGTATGTATTTGATATGGGAGTACAACAGCCCAAAACTCCCCAAACAGTAGCTTTAAAAAACAGCGATATTATAATCTGGCCTTATAAAAACTATTATAAAACCCAACCGGCTTTTTTTAATGTGGAAAATCCAGATCCCCTTCCGGAGTGTCCAAGAGAAGGAAGTGTAGGCAATCCAATCTCCATTCAGTTTAACCCCTCAAAATTTGACAAAACAAAATTTAATCTTATTTATTTTAAGCTTTTTGATATAAACGGTAAAGAGATAAAAGATACAAAACTTTTACATCAGGGAAATGACTCTTCTCTTGCCAAATTTGATGAAAAAATATATGTGCTTTTCCCCAAAAAAAGACTTTCCTGGAATCATAGATACAAAGTGGAACTAAAATACAGATATGACGGAGTAGAAAAAACAAAAAAATGGAATTTTAAAACAAAATCTTTAGACAAAGATATTTTAAAACTACAGGATACTCAAAAAATTTACGAAGTGGAAGCGGGAAAAACCTATGCTTCCTATGTCGTACCGGCAGACTGTTATGATTTGCAGGAGATTATCGTAAGAAGTGAAGGCGCAAAGGCGAAGATAGGAGAACAGATCGATTTTAACACCAGATATATAGAGATAGGAAACGAAGTTGGAAGAGAGTTAAGACTGACGGCAAAAAGCGGTAAAAGTTTCACTCTTAAAATCATAAAACCAAAAAGCGGCTCTTCTTTGTTCGTGGAAAAAGTATATCGAAATGTTTTGGGAAGAGAACCAGACAGTGAGGGGCTTAAATACTGGCAAAGCATACTTCAGAAAAACAGTGCCGCATTCGTAGCACACACCCTTTTTGAAAGCAAAGAGTTCAAAAACCTAAATCTTGACAATAAATCCTATGTAGCCGCTCTTTATGAAACCATCCTGCAAAGAGAACCCGACAGCGGCGGTATAGAGTACTGGGCAAGTTATCTAAACAAAATTCCAAACGGCAGAAATCTGCTCTTTTACAAATTTGCGTTTTCGGATGAATTTAACAATATCAGTAAAAATTACAAGATAAAACCTTTTACCCAAGAGGATAAAATAGGCGCTTTTATAGAGAGGTTTTATGTTTATGCTCTCCAAAGAGAGATGGATAACGGCGGATTCTCCTACTGGAAAAAAGAACTCATATCAAAAAGAAAAAAAGCATCCGACATTGCAAAATTTTTCCTGCTCTCCCCTGAATTTAAAAAGAAAAATCTTTCACAAACTCAGTATATAACCATCCTTTACAGAACCTTTTTTGACAGAGACCCTTCAGAGGGTGAAATAAAATACTGGTCAAAAAGAGCGCAAAACGAAGGAAGAGAAAAACTGATAAACACCTTTTTATACTCCAAAGAATTTAAAAATATAGCGAAAAATTATGGTATCGTTATCTAAAAAGAGTAGAATAATTTAAAGTAATGTTAAATTTAAGTTTCAATTCCTTAATAATTATTTAAAATAATTTGAACTATATTATTAACATCATCTTGTACAAATTTTATATGTTCAATAATAATATTAACATCGTATTCACTTCCATACCAATTATTTTCATAACCCATATTTTTTGCAAAAGCTTCAATTAAGGTATTTAAATTTGAATAATATGAATTAGTATATTGATATGATAGCTTATTATAATTCATACCGAATTGATAAAATTTTTCTAAATAAGCTACGGCTATATTAATATTATTCATTTTTTCAATTAAATCATCAAGATACAATCCATGCCAATATCTTGTCAATGAAGATATTATTTTTAAAGTCTGTGATACATATGTTGATATATTAGCACCGCTCACAATAGTATTATATATAATATCATACATTTCATTTACAACTGTCAATGACATATTATCATAGCTAGATGGCAAAAAATATCTCTTTAAATTTGGCAAATATGCTTCTGCCAATTTTTGTACCTTTGATTCCATACTTTTAGATTTAAAAATATTTACTACTTCTAAGTATGAATTAACATACTGCTCTAACCTATCTAATAATGCTCTATTATTTTCTACATTATTTATTTGATTTTCTATTATAGTTGCTTTAAAAGTCAATAAATGAAATCCTTGTCTGTAATATATTACATATGACCATTTTTGCTTACATGTTTTAATCGCATTTTTATAATACGGAGGTATATGATAAGGAAAATAACAACTATTTTTTTTAGGAGTATAACT
>CAYVDJ010000065.1:0-9975 GCA_964450755.1 uncultured Campylobacterales bacterium | reverse complement strand
CTCTGATTATTTTATCTGTTATAGCCTTTTACAGGATATATGTTCTTTATACTCTTCCTTATCATTTCTATTTTGATGAGGCGTATTACTGGGAGTGGTCTAAGAGATTTGAGTTTGGTTACTACTCAAAACCGCCGATGGTAGCTTGGGTTATCTCTCTTTTTACCTCTCTTTGTGGAGAGAGTGAGTTTTGTATAAAGCTTCCTTCGGTTATTTTATATTTTTTAAGTTCCATTTTTATCTATTTTACTGCCCGTAGGCTTTATGATGAAAAAACGGCATTTTTTAGCGCTATAGCCTTTTTTACTCTGCCTTCTGTATTTTTGTCATCTGTTATCATCTCCACCGATGCTGTCTTTTTGTTTTGGTGGAGTCTGAGTCTGTGGCTGTTTGTTCTATCTGTCAAAGATGATAGGCTCTATCTTTGGTTTTTGCTTGGAATTGCCGGAGGTTTTGGGCTTCTTAGCAAATATACAATGATACTTTTTCTGGTTTCGGCTCTTTTTTATCTGTTGTCTGTCAAAAGAGAAATTTTTTTTAAAAAAGGGTTTTATCTCTCTTTGATTGTTGCTTTTTTGATATTTTTGCCAAATCTCTGGTGGAATTTTCAAAATGGTTTCGTTACATTTTTGCATACAAAAGACAACGCCGATATACAGGGAAAACTGTTTCATCTAAATACTCTTTTTGAATTTTTGGGTTCTCAGTTTGGGGTTTTTGGTCCTGTTTTTTTTGTCGTACTTCTTTATATGCTTTTTAGTTTCAAAAGATACAAAGATGATGAAAATTATCTTCTTTTGTGGTGGTTTGTTACTCCTCTTTTTGCTCTTATAACTCTTTTGTCATATATCTCAAGAGCTCATGCAAACTGGGCGGCTCCTGTTTATATCTCCGCTTCTGTTTTGGTTGTCTGGTATCTTGTCTCCCGTCAGAAAATGTTACTTTTAAAAACAGGAATCATTATCAATATACTTTTAGGGCTTGTAATCTATAATTTTGATGCCATAACAAGTATCCTTCATATAGAGTTAAATGCAAAAAATGATCCCTGCAAAAAGACAAGAGGCTGGGAGAGGGCAGGGGAGAAGATAGGAAAAATTGTCAAAGGATATGATTTAAAACTTATTTTTGATGACAGAATGAGCATGAGTGAGCTTATCTATTATATCAAACCTCATCCGTTTGATGCTCTTTTTTGGAATCCATCAAAAAAAACAGATAACTATTTTGCTCTGACAACGGATATGAACCGTTATAAAAACAGGGATTTTTTATTTATCACAAAGCAAAAAAGAGAGGATATAAAGAGATATTTTGAAAAGGTTACTTTGATAAAGGTTGTAAAGATTCCTGTTCATAAAGATTATGTTTTAAGATATTATATTTTCTTTGTAAAAAATTTCAAAGGTTATTGATGAAAAGGATTCTCCTGCTTGTTGCTCTTTTTTATCTCTCCTTTTTTTACGGTATATTTGATATCGCACTTTTTAATCTTGATGAGGGAGCTTTCAGCGAAGCGACAAGAGAGATGTTAAAAGGGGGAGATTATATCACTACATATCTTGGCGGGGAGCTTAGATTTGACAAACCTGTACTTATCTATTGGCTTCAGCTTCTGTTTGTGAAGATTTTGGGAACAGGGGAGGGGGCTTTTAGACTCCCTTCTTCTTTTGCTGCTTCTTTGTGGGGAATATCCATCTACTTTTTTGTAAAAAGATATTTTGACAGGGAGAGAGCTTTTTGGAGTCTGATTTTGTTTGCTTCTGCTCTTCAGATAACGATCATCGCAAAAGCGGCCATTGCCGATTCGCTTTTAAATCTTTTTATTGCTCTTAGTATGTTTAATATCTGGGATTATTTTAACAGTAGAGAAAAAAAGTATCTTTATTTTGCATTTTTGTTTATAGCTTTGGGAACACTCACAAAAGGACCTGTTGCGGTCCTGATACCGTTTGTGGTTACATTTATCTATGCTCTTTTTAAAAGAGAGTCTGTTTTTTGGCTGAAAAGTGTTTTTGATCCGATAGGACTTTTGATATTTTTATTTGTCGCCTCTCCTTGGTATATAGCCGAGTATCTGGCACAAAAAGAGGCGTTTATAAACGGTTTTTTTCTAAAACACAATCTTCAGAGATTTAACAGCTCTTTTGAGAGCCACGGAGGAGGATTTTTATATTATCTGCCGGTTTTGCTGATAGGGCTTTTGCCTTTTAGTGCCTTGATACTAAAAGGGGTGCTTTTTATAAAAAAGCTTAAATTTAAATCTGATTTGAAACTTTTTCTTTTTATCTGGTTTTTGTTCGTTTTTGTCTTTTTCTCACTCTCCGGCACCAAACTGCCCCATTATGTGATTTACGGATATACACCTCTTTTTATATTCGGCTCTTTGGTAAAACCAAAAAACCATTTTTTGAAGATGGTTTTGCCTATGATAGTTTTATTTTGTATATTTTTGTTTTTGCCTGATATTGCAAATATATTTGTTGATAAGATAAAAGATGGTTATGCTAGAGATCTGGTACTAAACTCTCACGGCTCTTTTGATATTTTTTATAAGATCAAACTTTTTGTTGTTATAGTTTTGCTGACGGCTCTGTTTTGGCTAAAAGATGTCAAAAAAACTCTCATATCACTCTCTTTTTTGACTCTTGTCGCTGTCAATGCCATCATTATTCCCTCTTATGCCTCTTTGGTGGAAGAGCCGATAAAAGAAGCGGGGCTTTTTATCAAACAACACGATTTGAAAAATGTGGTATCGTATAAGATCAATACACCAAGTATCATGGTCTATGCAAAGAGAATCATAAAAAGAGGTGCGCCAAAAAACGGTGATATTGTTTTTACGAAAAAATCCAAACTGAAAGAACTTCATAAAAATTATGAGATTCTTTATCAAAAAAATGCTATTATTATTGTAAAAACAGACGAAAAATAGAGTAGGGCTATAAATGAAATTATCTGTAATAATCCCTGTAATGGATGAAGAAGAAAATATAAAACCTCTTTTTGAAGCCATAAGAGATGCTCTTTTTGAGGTTGATTATGAGCTTATCGTTGTTGATGACGGAAGCAGTGATAAGACGGTGGAGTATCTGAAAAAATATAAAGACGAAAAAACAAAAATTATCATTTTAAACAGAAATTACGGACAGACAACCGCCATAGCAGCGGGGATAAAAGAGAGCAGGGGGGATATCATCGCCTTGATGGACGGAGATTTGCAAAATGATCCAAAAGATATACCTTTGATGATGGAAAAACTCCAAAAAGAGAACTGGGATGTCGTAGCCGGAATCAGAGAAAACAGAAAAGACTCAATGTTTTTAAGAAAAATTCCAAGCAAAGCAGCAAATTTTATCATCAGAAAAACAACAAAAGTAGATATCAAAGATTATGGTTGTACTCTGAAAGTTTTCAAAAAGGATGTGGCAAAAAATCTTGACTTGTATGGTGAACTGCACCGTTTCATACCGGTACTGGCGAAGATTTACGGAGCAAAAATAACACAGATGAGAGTACGCCATCATGAGAGAAAACATGGAGTTTCCAAATATGGTCTTGGAAGGACTTTCAAAGTCATAAGCGATCTTCTGTTTATGATCTTTATGTTAAAATACAGACAAAAACCGATGCATCTTTTTGGCACTATCGGCATACCTCTCTTTTTGGCAGGAACATTTATCAATCTTTATATGTTTGCTCTAAAACTCTTAGGACACAGTATCGGCGGTCGTCCTCTTTTGATACTCGGTGTTTTACTCTTTTTGGCAGGTATCCAACTGATAACTTCGGGATTTTTGGCAGAACTCATCATGAGAACATATTTTGAATCCCAAAACAAATCTACTTACAGTATAAAGGAGATTATCAGAGGTTGATAACAGGTTGACCAATTTAATATTAAGGACATCTATAAAAACCTACCCAACAGGCAAAAGTAGAGGTTTTAGGATTATAACCTACTATAAAAAGATACTGTTTTATATTTGGTAACTATACAAATTTAATCTTTTTTTTCTCTCATATATTTTCGGTAGAAATTTATCACTATTAAGAAAATAGCCAGATGACAATAATTTTGTTATAATAAAAAATAATGCCGATAAAAGGATCGATATGAAGAAATATATATTATCACTTGGGATTTTATCTTTTTTGACAAGCAGTGCTTTAGCTGATTTTGCAGGGTTGGGAATAGGAATAGGTGGATTTAACCACAAAGAGAGCGGTTGGATACAAAAAGATGGAAACGAGATAGATCTACAAAATGATCTTCATTTTGACTCGAAAACCGACGGCTATATATGGGCGTATGTCGAACATCCTGTTCCTTTGATACCAAATATCAAGATAGTAGCCTCAAAATTGGAAAATAACGGAGAGGGAAAAGTTTCCAAAAATATAAAATACGGAGATTTGATCATCAATGTAAACGGTTATGAAAAAAGTTCTTTTGAATTAAATCAGATAGATGCAATTTTCTATTATGAGATTTTGGATAATTTTGTCAATGTGGATATAGGTATCAATATCAAATATATTGATGGTTCAGCCGAAATTTCGGCACTTGATCCAACCACTTTTTCGATTGTCAAATCAGAAAAAAAAGATTTTAAATTTGCTGTTCCTATGGTATATGCCGATGCGAGGCTTGATATACCGACAACAAATCTCTCTGTCGGACTGACGGCAAATGCGATCACTTATGATAACAGTACTTTTTATGATACCAAAATATATCTAAACTATGATATAGGCGTCGGGCTTGGAGCGGAGATAGGATACAGGCAGGAGAAACTGAAAATAGATGATATTGATGATATCTATTCAGATATAAAGATAAAAGGTGCTTATGCGGGAGTCTATTTTAGATTTTAAAATCTTTAGGCGGTTAAGAAATTCATCTTGAAAGTGAGTAAAATAGCCGCCTCTAAAATTATTATCAAAACAAGTCCTGCTATCTTTTTTAGTCTCATAAAACCAAAAAACTTTTCAGTTCCAAACTCTTTTATCGTAAAAACAAACAAAACAAATCCCGCTATGGAACTTGCAAGTGCCAAACCGGCGGCTTTTAAGGGATAGATAAGCAAAAGAGACAAAGCTATATTGACTCCGAGTGAATAAGATGCGATCTTTGCCGCCTCTTTTTGTTTGTGTTTTGAGTAGAGCCAAAGAGAGAAGATTTTGGACAGACCGTAGGGAAGAAGCCCTATGAGATACATAGCCAAAACCAAAGCGGTTGAGGAGGTATCCGAGACCTCAAACGCACCCCTTTCAAAAAGAAGCCCAACCACCTCTTTGGACAAAATAACCCCACCTACAACAAAAAGAGCCAAAAAATAGGTCAAAAACCAAAAACTTCTGTTTAAGATATCAAGAGCTTTTTTTTCTTCATCATTTTTCAAAAATCTTGCGATTTTCGGAAAAATGGCGGTTGATGTTGCTATCGCAAAGAGAGCAAGAGGAAGCTGAAAGATCCTGTTTGCATAGTAAAGATAACTGATATTTCCGGCACTTAGGAAACTTGCCAACCATGTATCCAAAAAAGCGGATACCTGAGCAGTTGAGTTACCCAAAATGGCAGGAAAAAAAGAGAGATAAAATCTCTGCACTTCATCTTTTATCAGATAGCTTTTTCTTTTGAGATAGATAAAACCGCTTGTCAAAATTTTCAAAACTCCAAGCTTTTTTGCCACAATTATATGAACAAGAAGCTGTAAAACACCTCCTGCCAAAACACCGTAACTCATATACCAGACTATCTCTTTTGGAGGTAATCCTTTTGAGATGATTAGCGCCGAAATGATACCGATATTTAAAAGTGCCGTAGCAAAAGCGGTTGTTGCAAAATGATTTTTGTATTGAAGCAAAGATGCCAAAAAAGTTACGGCAAAAATCAGGTCAAGATAGTAAAAATTAACAGCTACCAAAGGAGATGCTTTTTTGATCGTTTCACTGTCAAATCCCACCGCTATAAGTTTTGTAAAAAAAGGACTGAAAAAAGTTACAACCAAAGAAAACAGAATCAAAAACAGAATAAAACGCAAAAATACGGCGGCACTGAAAAGACTTTTCTGTTTTGCTCTTGCAAATGAGGGCAGAAAACTCTGCACAAATGCCCCTTCCGCAAAAATACGGCGAAAAAGATTTGGCAGTTTGAAAGCAACGAAAAATATATCACTGTATATATTCGCTCCAAGTATCGAAGCGGTAAGAAGATCCCTTATCAGACCCAAAACTCTTGAAAAGAGTATCCCAAAACTGTTTGTAAAAATAGATCTAAAAATCAAAAAACCTTTTTAGATATCTTCTACCGACTCTATGAGAGTAGTTATAATGTCAGTCATTGTTATAATACCGAAAAGTTCGTTGTTGTCTATAACAAGAAGCCTTTTTATACTGCTTTTAACCATCATTTTTGCCGCATATTTAAGCTCTAGTTTTGCAGATACGGAGACAGCCGGCATCGAGCATATATCATAAACATTCAAAAGATCAATATCCCCGTCTTCTGCAACAATTGACTGCAAGACATTTTTAAAAGTCAAAAGACCGTAAGCACCCTCTTTGTGAGTTTTATCAACAACAACGGAATGGGTTTGATAATCTTTCATCTTTTTAAGAGCTTCCCTTACAGAAGTCATCTGGCTTACGATAGCCAGATTCTCTTTTGTTGTCATAATATCTTCAACCAGTACCATATTTTACTCCTATATCATGTTTCTTATTCTGTTTTCAAACTGATGAATCTCATCCGTATCCAACCCCTCGATATGGCTTAAAGGAACAGTAAAAACTATTGCATCTTTTGAAAACTTATCACTGCAAAAGTGTTTTTTGATATCTTTTATCACCTTTAAAGATAATTTTCTTGGAATTAGAAATAATAAAAGGCAAACACTCTCTCCCATCAAATTTTTCAAGGAAGAATTAAACTTCTTTCCCAAATGTTTCCCTTTTATTATTGTAACACTTTTGGCACCCCTTTCCTTTGCAACTGCTATAGCCTCTTTTTTCCTTTTATTGGGAGTAATGATAATCAACGCAACAAATTTCATTTTTTAATCCTAAATAGTGTGAAAACTAAAATTAAAGTATGTAAAGGAAATATATACAAGACAAACCAATACTACAATGATAACGAAAGCTTACTTAAAATATTATCTTTATGCTATAATCAGTAAAAAGAGATACAAAGGATTTTATTATGGTTGGTTATCTTTATGATCCTTTTTTCACTCTTCATGATACCGGTACTCATATAGAAAATGAGAAAAGAGTTGTTTTGATCGATGATATGATTCGTTCGCAGTTTAGATATCACAAGATCCCTTCTGTTGTTCAAAACAAAAGTGATCTTTATCGTATTCATGATGAGAGTTATGTTGATTGGGTTGAAAACGGTTATGAAAACGGAGTCAGAATGATTCTAAACAGTGATACAATCCTCTCAAAGGAAAGTTATGATGTTGCTCTAAGAGCATCTACCTGTACGAAAAATGCTATCGGACTTTTCAAAAATCAAACTCTCAAAAGAGCATTTTTAAATCTCCGTCCTCCCGGACACCATGCAGAGCGTTCTATGGGACAGGGATTTTGTATTTTTAACAATATCGCCCTGATGGCAAAATATGCTCAGGATGCGGGATACAAAAAAGTGATGATCATAGATTTTGATGTTCATCACGGAAACGGAACCCAGGATATCTTTTATGAGGATGAGAGCGTATTTTATTTCAGTACGCATGAAAAAAACAACTACCCCTATTTTACCGGCAGCAGTGACGAGAGAGGAAAAGGCAAGGCAAAAGGGTATAACAAAAATATGCCCTATAAAGATGGTATAGAAGATGATGAGTTTTTGGCTCTTTTTGACGAGTTACCAAAAGATTTTGATTTTGATATCGTACTAGTCTCGGCAGGGTATGATCTGATGAAAGATGAGATGATATCAAGTGCAAATATAACATTTCAGGCACTTGAAAAAATGGTAGATAAAATTTTGGATTTTGCAAAAGACAAACCAACGGCATTTTTGCTTGAAGGAGGATACAATCTGGATTCATTGGTAAAAAGTGTTGAGATAACATTTGACAGGCTTGGGAGAGATGAATGAACAAAATCTTTTTATCGATACTCCTTCTGTTTTTTTACGGATGTAATTTGAATATGAAAAAATATGAAAGCACAAAATGTAAACTCTCTTTGAAAAAAACCACGGCATGGATCAATCTGATGCCAAAACTCTCATCAAAAAAAGATACAACCGTTATCATAAAAATAGACCTTCTAAAAGAAAACTGCACCTTTAAAATTACTCCCAAAGAGATAAAAGTGTTCTTTAAAAACAGAGTCTGCAATGTAAAAAATATAAAAGAGATCGAAGAGACAAAAAAAGATATCAAACTTATGATAAGAGAGTGTAAAGTTGCCATGGGGGATGAAAGCTTGAAATTTGAATTGGTTTTAGAAGATAATAATCATAATAATTATATGATTAACTCAAAAAATATCAGAATCAGAAAAATTTACTAAAAGGAGAATCGGATGTTTCAAATAAAATTTAAGAAGTTTACATATACAATTGTAGGTTTTATCATGCTCTTTTTCACAGGATGCGGAGGAGGAAGCGGAGGTGGCGGAGGGAGTGCCGCTGATGTTGTGCTTCATCCCGGAGATATTGTAAGTTTGACAAAAACCGCTACTTATACCCCAACCCAAATGGCGGAAATCCTAAATGATATGCATATAAGTTCTCCGATTGTTTACGGTATAGAAACATTTTTGCTCATTTATAAAACCGTAGATCAAAACGGCAATGTCATAAATGCTTCGGGTCTTTTGGCAATACCTTTGGGTCTTACTCTCCCGACAGCTCTTATCAGTGATCAACACGGAACCATTTTTTCAGATGACGAAGCACCCTCAAACAATCCTCTAAATGCCAGTGTTATTTTGATGACGGCTATGAAAGGTTTTATATTGGCTATGCCAGACTATATCGGTTTTGGCGCAAGTAGCGACAAACTTCATCCGTATCTTATAGAAAAACCCTCAGCCACAGCTGTAATGGATATGATAAGAGCTGTCAGGAAATATTGCACTTCAAACAACATCCCTTTAAATGACAAACTTTTCTTATCAGGATATTCAGAAGGCGGTTATGTAACCATGGCAACACTTAAAGAGATGGAAGAGAAATATGCCGATGAATTCAAAGTAACGGCAGCAGCACCCATGGCAGGACCGTATGATCTAAAAGCTACGACAGATTTTACACTATTTAACAGTATGCTGAATTATTCTCCTTTTGTTGCGGATGTTGTATATTCTTATAACGAATATTACGGATGGAACAGACTAAAAGAGATCATAAACGAACCTTATGCGGATAAGTTGGCTTCTTTGTTTGACGGTGATAAAAAAGGAGATGATATTTTTGCACAGCTTACAAATATGACTTCACAGCTTTTCAGACCCGATTTTTTAGCCGGATATTTTTCCGACGGTGAACAGGAGATAAAAAATGCTCTTGCAGAAAATTCCGTACATAACTGGACACCCAAAAGCAATATGAGAATAATACATTGTGATCATGATCCGATAGTTCCCTATTTCAATGCCCAAAATGCTTTTGAAAATTTTATAGCAAACGGTTCAAAAAATGTCGAACTGATAACACTTGAAGGAGATGATCATGTAGAGTGTGCCGGTCCTTCTTATCTCCAAACCGTTTCATGGTTTGAAACTCTCAGATATTAGACAATATTTCTTTACTTTATGGTGTATTAAATAAAATTTAATACACCTTTTTTACTTTTTAGTTACTTCTCTTCACACTTGCTTAAATAATATTTTTAGTAAGTAAATAATTCTTTTATATGTGAACAATTTTTATCTTTATGAGTTATAATAGATCAATATAAAACTTATTACCCTTATCTTTGAATATCGGTAAAAAAGAGAAATTATAAA
>CAYVDJ010000064.1:0-36186 GCA_964450755.1 uncultured Campylobacterales bacterium | reverse complement strand
TATATGATAAGACTTTCAAATATCTATGCACCAAAAAAGAATCAAGATTTTTTTCATACCTCCAAAAAAAACCTTTCAAATCTTATCTTTAAGAAAAAAGTATATTTTATCGGTAAAAGGATAAAGGAAAACTATTATACAGGCACCATCTACCTAAAAAGTATCAATATCAATATGGAGATGGTAAGAAAGGGTCTTGCGCGGGTTGCAAAAAAGTACTGCAAAAATCCCTACTACTACTTTTTGGAAAAAAGGGCAAAAAACAATTTTATTGGTATATGGAAAATCAACAAAACCGACACTTCGGGATATTTTTACCAATCCCAAAGAAACATCATTATTCAACCAAAAAGTTATCAGATAAGTTTCAAATGTGGAACAAAAAGATATTGCAGACAGATGAGCAGCTGTAAAGAAGCCTATTTTTATATGAATGAGTGCGGTTTACACAGGCTTGACGGAGACGGCGACAAAATACCATGTGAATCGATTTGCGGACACTGAAAAAACGGAGGCTTTTCAGCCTCCCTCAAAATCATACCATCTCCAAAACCTCTTGCTTTGTCTCATTTTTGAAAAAACTGAGACCTCTTTGTCCGTACAGTTTATGCTCTATCATCTCAGCCGCTTTGATGATTGGATAAGCGGTCGGCGGAGCGGTAAGAAGAGGATGAGTGGCTATTTGAAGTCCTATCAAAGAAGATACGCTCATCCTGTTTTCTATGATAAGCCCCAAAGTATTTATCATCTCCCCGATACTCTCTCCTCCGGATATCTGCCCTCCTATGATCGTTCCGTTGTGGCGGGTTGCTATGAGTTTTACAACCTGTTTATGAGTATTTTCCAAACTGCCCGGATGTTTGTCGATCCCTTCAAATGTAGCCGTTAATACATCGATATTTTCATCATGGGCTTCATTCTCCGTAACACCGGCGGATGCAAAAGCTCTGTCTCCTATAACAGTTGAAAAGATAGAGATAGTTCCGCTAAAACCTTTGATATATTCGATCTTATACAAAGATATGGCTGCTACCCTTGCCTCTGCCGTAGAAGTGGACGCAAGCATCAGACCTATCGTTTTTCTCGTCAAAAAATGCTGTTTGGAAGCGCAGTCTCCCACGGCAAATACATCTTCTGCTTCGGTTCTCATATATTCATCTACCCAGATTCCGCCTTTTTTGCCGATTCTAAGACCTGCTTTTTTCGCCAAAGCGACATTTGGATGATATCCTGCTGCCATGATCACAACATCGCCGTATATCTTTTCACCGTTGTCGAGTTCCACACCTGTAGCATTGTCATTTTCATCAGTCAAAATTCTTTTTACATTGCTTGAGTTTTTCAGATCAATCCCGCTTTTTACAATGATCTCTTCACCCTCTTTTACGAACTCTTCATCAAAAGCCTGTCTTAAGATATTTGGTTCTTTTCCTATCAAAGTTACATCTTTATCCTCTTTTATAAACTCCATGGCAATTTCCACACCTATAAAGCCGGTTCCTACAATTACTACCTTTTTAACACCCTCTATCTTTTCTTTGAGATCATCTATGCTTTTTCTCTCTTTTTTTACCGTAAATACATTTTTTGCATCTATACCTTCCATAGGCGGAACATTAGGCAAAGATCCGGTAGCCAATACAAGTTTGTCATAACCATAAACCTTTCCGTCTGCACTTTTTACCTCTTTTTTATAAAAATCAACCTCTGCAATCTCATCAAATATCAGATCCACTCCCTCTTTTGTAACCATTTGGGTCGGAATCATATTTTTTTCACTACCAAGTCTTCCTCCCACAACATAGGGAATAGCACAGGGAACCTGAGCATCTTTGTTTTTTCTGATAACCGCTATACTTTTATCCGTGTGATAAGCTTTTGCCGCCGTAGCAGTAATCATACCGGCAGGTCCGCCGCCTACCACCAAAATATCATACTCTGTTTTTTTCATTATTTTCCTCCGAATTTTATATAAATACATATCGGTTAAATAAATTTGTAATAAAGAGTAAAAAAGGATATTTTCCTTAAAGATCCAACCCCTTTAAATCCAGCAGATAAATATATCCTTTTGCTTTGATAACCGCTATATCCAAATGAGATAAAATATTCAGTTTTTGGGAGGAAAAACCAAGATGAATATGACTTAGAAGTTTCATATCCTTTGCTCTGTAAATATCAAGTCCTTCATAAGTCAAGAGATAGATTCTTTTTGCATCTACAGAAATT
The DNA here is from genome assembly GCA_964450755.1 of uncultured Campylobacterales bacterium. Classification (GTDB taxonomy): domain Bacteria; phylum Campylobacterota; class Campylobacteria; order Campylobacterales; family JAADDG01; genus JAADDG01. Next base: position 33,957 of record CAYVDJ010000064.1, on the reverse strand, counting down.
TTTTTGACGGAGGAGGGATCTATTTTGAATTTGTGAACGATAAAAGGTTTGGAGGGATTTGAAACATCTATTGTCAGTTTGGTATCTCTTAAAAGAAGAGTTATATATCTTCCGTCTTCTGAAATCTTTATATCATATACAAAGCCTTTTTCAAAATCAAGACTTCCAATGAGCTTTATCTTCTCACCCTTTAGATCAAAAACCAAAATTCCCAGTCCGTTAAACATATAAAGTTTACTTTTATCCGAAGAAAGAATAAACTTACCAAAAGTTACATCACAGCTTTCAAAATACTTCTTTAAAATCGAATCACTCTCTTCTATATCATAAACACCCAATCTCAGCATATAGTGACAATAATAAGTATCATTATACATTTTGCAACACTCTGTTTCACGATTATATGAAAAAGCATACAGTTTATCATCCACTATCATCTCTTCCCATACAGAAGAACCGCTGATTGGCTCGTAAAATCCATTTTTATTATGATTTGCAAAAATTTTATTTCCGACAATTTTAATATCATCCTGAATCTTTTTAATCAAAGGCTGATTTTTCAATTCATCATAACCAAGATGAACAAATTTCGCCGAACTTTCGAGAAAGAGGTTTTTGTCTTCATAGATTTTATAAAGAAACAGCGTTCTTTTATCATGCCAACCCGGATAAGTCCACCCCAAAAGAGAGCCGTCTTTTAGGAGATCAACATCATATATTTTAGATGATATCGGGAGCTTTCTAAACATAACCGTACTGTTTTCCGTCGGATTTGCATCTATAAGATTGAGTTTACTCTCTAAAAGCAAAAACAATCCATATTTACTCAGTTGCATTTTATTATAAGATGAATCTTTAGTTATTTTTGTATATTCAATCACACGAAGTCTTTTTGTTCTTTTGATCTTTTGAGGTTTTGAAATATCATAAACACCTATCATCTTTTTTGATACAATATCCGTATAAAGTATCTTCTCATCAAAAGAGAGGCACAGATCAGAAACCAAATCTTCACTTTTTATCTCTCCCTCTGCAAAAGGAGCTGAGAGATCTTCCATATTTACAATCTCGATCTCTTTATCACTTTTTTGTATAACAACTCTTCTATAATCATCAAAGAACAGAGCCCTTTTTATCCCGCTTTCCAAAAAAACGGTTTTGGAAACAAAAGGGTGATAGGGATCTTTGATATCGACTATATCGATTGTCCTGTTATTTATCACATAGAGTTTCTTTTCCCCGTCATTTAAAAATATCTTTTTTGCACTCTCATTAAGTTCAAGAGATGCCATAGCTTTTAGATCATGCAAATTGCTGTTATCTACAACAGTCAAATTATGATCAGATTTCAATATGTATGTATATTGATCATCCGGTGAAATTATAAAATCGATCATTTCCCCCAAATGATGAAATTTAGCTCCTATATAAAGATACGGATAGCCCGGAATATCCTTTTGGGGAGGAGTTATGATATGAACATCAGAAAGATCACTGTAATCAAGCAAAAGCACACCCTTTGCTTTGCCATTAAACTCCAATCCCTTTATCATAACTATTTTGCTTTTGTGAAACAGACGAAAATCTTCTATCCGACTCTGATCCGCATACGCTGAAAATCTTTTTGAATAGAGTTTTTTCGGATGCATTTTGTCTTTGATATCATAAATATTAAAATCCCAAAAAGGAGTTTTGACAAAGTTGAAAAGATATATGGTAAAAAGCAGATTATCTTTATCAGACACATAAAATTCTGTTGTCTGTCCCAATCTCTTATATTCGGCAATCGTATCATTGGTAATCAGATCAAGATAACCAGTGTCATTTTTTATAATTTTATCCCTTATATTATTTACTCTCTCTTCCAAAAACATCCATTCATCTTTGTTTTTGGGATCAAAAACCAAAATATCTTTGGCATCTATAACACCGTCATTGTTGATATCTTTTTTTATTATCTTTTTTGCCTGAGTATTTAGCACTTTTTCCAATTTTTCAATATCATAAAAGAGATAATGTCCTCCGAGTATATAAAGGATTTGGGAAGCAGCAGATACATTTAACTGCCCTGCATCTTTCAACCATGCACCTTTAACGATGACTCTTATCTCTCCTTGGTTTTTCGTATTGTGTTCATCTGCAATATTTCCGCCTTTAACCGTATAAATATAAAAAACATCATCTTTCAAATCCTCTTTGTGAGTATAAAACTCTCCGTTTGATGATGTATTTTCTTCATAAAGTAAAACAGTGGTATTGTTTTCTCTTTTGTATATTTTGACAACAGCATTTTTCAAGGGTTCTTTTATATAAGCCTTTGCATCAAAAACAGCAGATTTATGCTCTGATGAGGAACCACATCCACCCAATAAAATAATAAAAATTAAAAAAAAGAGTAAAAAAAGTAATCTTTTCATAATATTAATAACCTTTTTAATTTATACTTTAATTATATCACTACTTTTTAAAAAAAAGATTAATTTATAAAAACTCTAAAAACAAAGGGCATCTCTAAACTCTTTTTTAGTATAATGCTTTCCAAAAATGAACCAACAGAGGAAAAATATGTCATTTCGTTCACTTTATGAGATAATAAAACAAGACTTGAGAACGCCATGGAGAAACGATCCGGCTATCAACTACAAACTGGAACTTTTTTTTAACTATCCCGGAGTATGGGCTCTTATAAATTACAGGATAGCCAATCGATTTTATAAAAGAGGCTGGAAACTGATAGCAAGAGTGATCATGGGTATCTCCCAAATCCTTACAAATGTTGACATACATCCGGCAGCAACAATAGGCAGAAGAGTTTTTATAGATCATGCAACAGGAGTGGTTATAGGTGAAACCGCCGTTATAGAAGATGATGTTTTGATATATCAGGGAGTTACACTCGGAGGAGTAAGCCTTGATAAAGGGATCAAAAGACACCCTACCGTAAAAAGAGGCGCTGTTATCGGTGGAGGCGCAAAAGTTTTGGGTAATATAGAAATAGGAGAAAATGCCCGTATCGGAGCCAATTCCGTTGTGGTAAAATCAGTCCCCTCAAACTCAACGGCTGTCGGCATCCCTGCAAGGGTTATCAGCAAAGGAAGAGACAAAGGACAACTCAGCCACAATAAAATCCCCGATATCAACAAACAACTTTTTATCTATCTTGCCAAAAGAATTGAGATACTTGAAAATGCACTGATAACACATAATGAAGATATTATGATTGAAAAAGATAAAGAACTTGAAAAGGTTTATAAAGAGTATATATCTACTATGAAATAGACAGGATACAAAATATATCCCGTCTATAAATTTCAGTGTTTGACTTTTTTTGCTTTTTTGCTCTTTTTGGCTGACTTGGCAGATTTTTTGGATACCTTGCTTTTTTTGGCACTTTTTGTTTTTGCTGAAGATTTTGGCTTTGAAGCGCTTTTCTTTTGAGTCTCTTTTTTATCAGCCGTTTTTTTACTTTTTTTTGTTGAAGTTTTGGTTTTGGACTCTTTGCTTTTTGTACTTTTACTTTTATTTGCAGAAGCTTTTTTTACAGGTGCTTTGTTTTTAACCCCTTTTTTTACATTACCGATTATATCATCACCTATACCTTTGATATTTTTCAGATCATCGGCACTTTTTATCCTGTGAGTCTTTCTGTACTTGATGATAGACTCAGCTCTTTTTTCACCTATACCTTTTATACTCATAAGCTCCTCTTTGGAAGCGGTATTTAAGTTGATGGCAAACAGTGTTGAGAAAGTAAACACTAACACTAACAGCAACTTTTTGATCATGGAAACTCCTTTAAAAGATTTTATCTATTATATCGACAAATTGTGAAAAAAAAGTGAAATACTCACATTTTAAAAATACAAAACAAATGTTAATCTGTAAAGTGATTAATTTTTAAGCAATTTATAGGATTTAATTGTATCTGTTTAATGTTATCATTTTGCTGAAATAAAAATTAGAGGAGAAGACATGAAAAATATATTCAAGTTATCTGTTTTTCTTATGCTGCCTTTGGCAGCTTTTACAAAAGAAACTGACCTAAACGGTGCCGATACGGCAAACGGTACCATCCCCGAACTTCTGTTTGTAGCTTTTCAGGGTACATTTGCGGCAATCGCCGTTGCAATCGCAAGTGGTTCGGTTATAGAGAGGATCAAATTCTCCACATTTGTTATATTCAGCGCATTGTGGATATTGACAGTTTACGCGCCTGTTACCCATTGGGCATGGGGAGGCGGAGAGATGCTGAATTTTGGAGAGATTGATTTTGCAGGAGGTACGGTAGTACATATAAATGCAGGTGTTGCAGGATTTGTCCTTGCTATGCTTGTAGGAAAAAGAAAAGATTATAATAAAAGTGCCATTAAACCCTTTTCCCCTATTCTTGCTGTTTTGGGTTCGGCTCTTTTGTGGTTTGGATGGTTTGGTTTCAATGCAGGAAGTGAAGTGGCAGCAGACGGTGTGGCGGCATCGGCATTTTTGGTAACAAATGTTGCAGCCTCTTTGGGAGTTATAGGATGGTTGATTGCAGAATGGATAGTCTATAAAAAACCTACTCTTGTAGGCGGCGCTTCAGGTGCGGTTGCAGGTTTGGTAGCCATCACCCCGGCATCAGGAACGGCAGGTGTAATGGATGCTGTTATTATCGGAGTTATAGGTGGAGCTTTGGGATTTTTCGGTGTATCAAAATTTAAAAAGATTTTCAAAGTTGATGATTCTTTGGATGCTTTTTGGGTACACGGACTAGTAGGAATATGGGGTTCTATCGCAACAGCTCTTTTTATCGCCTCTTATGCAATGCCCGAAAACTACGATATGGGTTCACAGATTATCGCACAGATAAAAGCCATACTTTTAACGATAGTTTACAGCGGTATAATGACGGCTGTCTTATATTTCATATCAAGCATGATAACAGGCGGAGGAAGAGTAAGCGCCGAAGATGAACAAATAGGACTTGATGAAACAACCCACGGCGAAAAAGCCATGAATCTATAAGGAGAGAAGGTATGTATAAAATAGAAGCAATCATAAAACCCTTTAAACTCGAGGATGTAAAAGAACAACTTGTAAAAGCCCAGATAGAGGGAATGACCGTATCGGAAGTCAAAGGATACGGCAGACAGCAAGGACACAGTGAACTATACAGAGGTGCAGAATATGTGGTCGATTTTCTTCCCAAGATCAAAATAGAGATCGTAGTTTCAAAACCGTTTTTGGATACGGCGCTAGAGATCATAGCCAAAAATGCCAAAACCGGAAAAATAGGAGACGGTAAAATCTTCGTCTCCAGGATAGAGAGAGTAATCAGGATAAGAACGGGTGAGGAGAATGAAGAAGCTCTCTGATACATTTAAAAGCGGGAGGAAAAATCTCCCGCTTTTAAATATAACTTCCAAAAATATATCTGTTGTGAGTAATTTTGTAACACTGCTCCTTTAATTAAAATTGATAATTTTTTATTTATTAGTTAATTTTAGTTTTAAATATAAATCAATATCTTTTATTTTATAAAAAGTATTTAACTTTTAAAAATTATTTTTAATTTAATATTATAATATTTTACACTAAAAACTATAGAAAACCTATATTTTAAACAATATCTATTAATTTTTTGTTATAATTGGATAATTAAGAAAGGAGAAAGATATGCAAGATTATAAAAATGAACTAATCGTAGAAAAAAGTATAAATAATATTTTTGAAAAAAAAGAGTTACATATAACCAAAAATAAAAATGAAACAGATTTTCCTGATATTCACGAACTGCCGCTTGAAGAGATATGGGAAACAAATGTCCACAAGATGAGCGACAGTTACTATGAAAAGATGTTTTTAAAGATTTTGGAAAAGTTTGAAGATTAACTACTCTTTTTTGAGATTTTCCTTCAAAACTCTTTTCAAAACTTTTCCGGCGGCATTTTTTGGAAGCTCATCGATAACATTTACGGCTTTTGGTACTTTAAAATTTGCCAGATTTTCTTTTAAATATCTTTTTATTCTGTTTTCATCTATCTCTTTACCCTCTTCAGGCTCAATGTAGGCAATCGGAACTTCTACACCTTTTTCATCTTTGACTCCTATTACCGCAGCAGCTTTTATCAAAGGATGATTGACAAGTATCTCTTCTATCTCTCGTGGATAGATATTTATTCCTTTTGAGATGATAAGATCTTTTTTTCTGTCAACGATATACAAAAAGCCATCTTCATCAACCTTTCCGAGATCTCCGGTTTTAAGCCAATCATTTATGATAGTCTCACTGGTTGCTTCCATACGGTTTAAATACCCCTGCATGACATTATCGCCTCTTACGATGATCTCTCCAATCTCTCCGACGGGAACTTCCACCATCTCTTCATTGACTATCTTTATCTCAACTCCCGGAACCGGAGGTCCTACGGAGAGAGGCTTTTGTTTATCAGGCAGATTGACAGAAACCACCGGAGAAGTCTCACTAAGACCGTATCCTTCCAGAAGTCTGCCTCTTTTGAATTTGTCTTTAAATCTTTTAAGCGTATCTTCCGGCAGTGCAGCGGCTCCGCTTACATAAAATTTCACTTTGTTAAACCAGTGAAAATACCATGGCAGTTTTGCTTTGCTAAGAGCATTATAGACATCGGGAACACCGGTAAAAATCGTAACCCTTTTTAAAAGCGTCTGTTTTATGATATTGGAAAAAGGCATAATTGATCTGATGATAACAACAGGACTTGCAAAAAACAGAGGCATCAGTACCGTAACAGTCAGAGTAAAAGAGTGAAACATCGGCAGATAAACGATAAATCTGTCTTTTGGAGTTATCTTCATAAGTTCGCTTACACCATAAATATTTGCAAATATATTTTTATAGCTTAACATAGCACCTTTTGGTTTGCCGGTAGTACCGGAAGTATAGATGATAACTCCAAGATCATTGATATCTGGTTTATAGGATACTTTTTCATGTGATTCAAGATTGGATAATATTTCATTAAAACTTATATTGTTTTCATTCAGCTCTTTTCTGTCGCCTTCCCATACGATTTTTTCCACACTTGTCTTTTTGATCATATTTTCGGTATTTTTTGCAAATTTGGCAGATGATATAAGAAGTTTCGCATTTGAATCATTCAATATAAAAGCTATCTCATCCTCTTTTAAAAAAGTATTTACAGGAACCACAACCGCCCCCAATCGTCCTGCCGCCAAAAAAGAGACTATAAATTCCAAAGAGTTGGCAACCACCAATGCAATACGATCACCTTTTTGAATCCCTATAAATTCCAAAAATCTCGCAAAAGTATCTACCTTCAATTTTACTCTGTAAAAATTTATCTTTCTGTCATCCATAAAATAGGCGGTTTTATCCGGTATCACCTTTGCATGATGAGCCAAAACTTCATAAAAGCTGTTATATTTATAATCAAACATTTTTTCTCTCTTCTTACAGTTTATTATTACATTATATAGTATCTTTTTGAGGATTTATCTTAATCATCCCCTCTTTTAAAGAGATATAACTGTTTAGTGCCGATATATACGCTCTCGCACTTGCCAACATCGTATCGATACTAAGACCGTGTCCCATAACGGCAGGTTTCTCCTCTTCAAAAACAACCTTTACAACCACTTTTGCAAGAGCATCTTTCCCCTGTGTAACGGCATTGACTCTGTAATCTTTCAAAAGACCTTTTATACCGCTTATTCTGTCAACAGTCTTAAATATCGCATCAATCGTTCCATCTCCAATAGCTGCATCGGTTATTTCCATTTTGTTATGGGCTATCGTAACGGCAGCACTTGGAACCCCTCCGGTACAGTCGCTAAGCTGAAGTCTTACCAACTCATAAACCTGAGGTACTTTGATAATCTCATCTGCAACAATCGCCCTGATATCATCATCAAATATCTCTTTTTTCTTATCGGCCAAATCTTTGAAATTTTTGAATGCCTCATCAAGCTCTTTGTCATCCAAAGAGTAACCCAAATCCTCTATCTTCTTCTTAAAAGCATGTCTTCCTGAGTGTTTTCCCAAAACTATCGCATTTTGATCAAGACCTATATCTTTTGCTCTCATGATCTCATAAGTCTCTTTGTGCTTTAAAACACCGTCTTGATGTATCCCGCTTTCATGGGCAAAAGCGTTTTTACCTACTATCGCCTTGTTTGGCTGAGGGATGATACCGGTTATGTTTGAAACCAGTTTGCTTGCAGGATATATCTCATGTGTATTGATATTGGTATCCAAACCTTTGAAAATATCCTGTCTTACTTTTACAGCCATAACCACCTCTTCCAAAGCGGCATTTCCGGCTCTCTCCCCAAGTCCGTTTATCGTACACTCTATCTGTCTCGCTCCTGCTCTCACACTTGCCAAAGAGTTTGCAACCGCCAATCCCAAGTCATTATGACAATGCACTGACAAAACAGCTCTCTCTCCTACAAACTCTTTTAATTCTCTTATCATCTCTCCCATCTCTTCGGGAAATCTGTAACCAACCGTATCGGGAATATTCAAGGTTGTAGCTCCTGCTTTTATCACGGCATCCAAAACCTCTTTTAGAAAACTCATCTCGCTTCTTCCGGCATCCTCACATGAAAATTCCACATCATCGGTAAAAGTTTTGGCATACTCCACAGCCTCCACCGCTTTTTTCAAAACTTTGTCCGGACTCATTTTAAGTTTATATTCCATGTGTATCGGACTTGTAGCTATAAAAGTGTGAATCCTTCTATGCTTTGCTTTTGCTATCGAATCTCCGGCAGCTTTTATATCTCTTTCCAACGCTCTTGCCAAAGAGCAGACTACGCTTTTGTCAACAACTTCGCTTATCCTCTCTATCGCTTCAAAATCTCCGCCACTTGCGGCTGCAAATCCGGCCTCTATGATATCCACACCCAACTTTTGCAACTGCAAAGCGATCTGCACTTTCTCTTCCACATTCATGGAAGCTCCCGGACTCTGCTCTCCGTCTCTCAATGTCGTATCAAAAATTTTTATAATATCATTTTGCATTTTATTATCCTTATGTTATTTTTATATCTGTTTTGTATAGATGATTGTATTTTATCAATAGTAATTTAAAATTCAGCGGAATTAAAGGAGTTTGAGCAGGAGAGAGTTTTTTATCTCGACTTTCGGTAAAAATTTGATAGCTTTTGCAACACCGTCGTTACATCTGTTACTTTTCATAACCTCTCCTTTCATAAAATTTACTCTATTATACAATAAAAAATTACAATTTACTCTTTCTCTTTAAAACAAAATGGTAAAATCCTCTGCCTACTCCAAATAAAACATAAGAGGTTGATGCGATAAACAAGGCTCCTATCGGATTTAGATATATCAGAGAAAAAAGAAGTATCAAAATGACAAGAACTTTCCTGACATTTGCTTTTTTAAGATCTATCTTTTTAAAACTCGGATATCTGATATTGCTGACCATCAAAAGAGCTATCAAAAAGATATTGACTAAAACGATAAAATCGAAAAATGAACTCTTAAGATAAAGAGCCGTCAAAATCCAGGAAGCGCTGAAAACAGCTGCGGTTGGAATAGGAACACCGATAAAAACGGAAGGTTCCAAAGACAAAGAGGTAACATTAAATCTGGCAAGACGGACGGCTCCAAAAACCACATACACAGCAGCCGCCAAAGAACCGAGCTTTCCAAATCCTTCTCCGATAGCAAAATAGAACAAAACAGCCGGAGCAACCCCAAAAGATACGATATCAGCCAAAGAGTCAAACTCCGCACCAAATTTAGTTGTTGTTTTGGTCAGTCTTGCCACTCTACCGTCAAGACCGTCAAAAAAAAGTGCCAAAAAGATAAGATATGCAGCTTTTGCAAAATGTCCGTTTGCTGCGTTTATGATAGAGAGTGTTCCTACAAATATACTTGCAGCAGTAAAAAGATTTGGCAAAATATAAATAAACTGCAATTTATTATCTTTTTGCATTAAAAATTACTCTTTGTTTTCGCTCTCTCTTTTGGCTTTTTTTATATCGTTTTCTTCCTCATTATCAACCAGACGACTCTCTATACCGGCTTCTTTTTCATACTCTCTGATGATTTCAACAACTTTGGAACCCTCGATAGTTTCCTCTTTGAAAAGGCACTCCACCATCTTCTCGATAGCTCCGTTATACTCTTTTAGTATATCTTTTACATGTTTATAGCGTTTTTCCAAAAACTCTTTTACAAAAGAGTCCATCTCTTCTGCCATCTTTTCACTGTAATCTTTTGTAGTTCCACCGTTTAAAAAGATATTTTGCTGTTTTTCAAGTACCATCAAACCGGCAACATCGGTCATACCGTACAGACTGACCATACTTTTTACGATATCGGTCGCTCTTTCAAGATCATTTGAAGCACCTGTGGATATTTCCCCTATATAAACATCCTCTGCCGCTCTTCCTCCAAGAAGAACATCGATTTCAGCTATCAGTTCATGCTTTTGCATCAGATATTTATTCTCTTCGGGAGTATTTAGAGTATAACCCAAAGCAGCAAGACCTCGCGGTATGATGGAAACTTTGGATACCTTTTTAGCCCCTTTTGTAACTTCGGCTATCAAGGCATGTCCGCTTTCATGATATGCAACGATTCTTTTCTCTTTTGGATTGATTCTTCTGCTTTTCTTTTCCAATCCGGCTATTGCTCTCTCTACCGCTTCTACAAGATCTTTTTGATGAACTTTGTCTTTGTTCTGTCTTCCGGCAAGAAGTGCCGCTTCATTGATAATATTTGCAAGATCGGCTCCCGCCAGTCCTGCCGTCAATCTTCCTATCTCCTCTATATCAACATCATCTGCAATTTTTATATCTTTCATATGGACTTTTAGGATCTGAACTCTTCCTTTAAAATCCGGTTTATCCACCAAAACCTGTCTGTCAAATCTTCCGGGTCTAAGAAGTGCGGCATCCAAAACTTCAGGACGGTTTGTAGCCGCCAAAACTATAACCGGTGATTTATCGGAACTAAATCCGTCCATCTCTGCCAAAAGCTGATTTAGAGTCTGTTCTCTCTCATCATTTCCACCCATTGATCCGGCTGCCGCCCTGCTCTTTCCTATCGCATCGATCTCATCTATAAATATGATAGAGGGTGCCTCTTTTTTTGCCTGTTCAAAAAGATCTCTAACCCTTGCGGCTCCGACACCGACAAACATCTCTATAAAACTCGAACCGCTGACGGAAAAAAACGGAACATCCGCTTCACCTGCCACGGCTTTTGCCAAAAGTGTCTTACCTGTTCCCGGAGGTCCTACAAGTAAAACTCCTTTTGGTATTTTGGCACCGAGTCTTATATATCTCTCAGGATGTTTTAGAAAATCAACTATCTCTTTGACTTCCTCTTTCGCCTCTTCAACACCGGCAACATCATCAAATTTTACTTTTGGTTTTTCGGAATTGACAAGCTTTTTACTGCTTCCCATTCCAAGTATTCCGCCACCCATATTTTTTTGCATACGACTCGCCAGAAACATCCAGATACCGAAAAATATAAATATAGGAAGTATCCACGAAAAGAAAAGCTCCGTAAGCCAGTTTGTTTCGTTATATCCTCCGTAGGGGATTTTCTGTTTTTCAAGCAGAGGGATCAAAGTATTGTCTTCCCCCACTTTTTTTGCCAGATATACGGTTTTGACACCGTTATGTTCATTAACGGCTTTTATAAAGGATTGTCCTATCGCTACATAATTTACCTGATTTTTCTTTATTAGCTCTTTTAACTGATAGTAGCTCACCTCTTTGGTCGAAGTTATAGGCGTACCGTTTACGCTGCTCTCATTTTGCATAAAATTGGCACCGCTGTTTGTATTTAAGACAGATTTAAAGATTAAAATAACAATGATAGAAAAAACAGCAAAAACCAAGAGCGGATTGTCATTAAAAAAATTGTTATTTTTATTATTTTTATTTCGCCTCTTATTACTCATTCATTACCTTTTACAATTTTTTAAAACGAGAGTAAACCATTCATCGTTTTTCAATTGTGAAATTGTATCAAAATTATCAAATTTTTTTGCTACATCCTCTCTATATTTATCCAAAATCCCAGATAATATCAAATAACCTCCCTCTTTGACACTTTTTTTCAAATCCTTTGAGATCATTATCAAAACATCCGCTATTATATTTGCAATCGTAAAATCATATTTTTTATCGGTTTTATTGACAGATCCGATCCACGCATCATTGTAGGATATCTGATTTAGTTTGAAGTTTTCTTTTGCACTCTCTACAGAGAGAGGATCACTGTCGCACAAATCAACTTTGGCTCCAAGTTTGGCACAGGCGATAGAGAGTATTCCGCTGCCGCAACCGACATCCAAAACCTCATCACCTTTTTTGACAAGATCTCCTATCGCTTTCAGACATGAACCTGTAGTTTCATGATGCCCTGAACCAAAAGCCAAAGCCGGATCAATAATGATATTGATAAGTTCATCTTTGGGAGATTTCCATGTAGGATGAATGTAAAATTTTCCAACCGAAACCGGTTGGATTGATTCTTGATATTTTTTTATCCAGTTTTCGTTCTTTTGTTTTACCGTTTTCATATTCAGCGGAATTTTACTCTTCTTTGAAAACTCCTCAACCGCCCACTTTATATCATCCAAAGGCTCACTGCTTCTTACGATAATTTTGCCTTTTTGCTCTTCAATCGCCTCATTTGTAAGAGCAAGTACCAAATCACTTATAACATCGTTATAACCTTCGGTTTCTATAATCAACTCATAAAAATATTCATTCATATACTCTTTTTAACCGAGTACATCCTCCAACTTCTCTTTCAAAACTTGCGGAGTAAAAGGTTTTACTATATAGTTGTTTACACCCGCCTTCAAAGCTGTTATGACTTCGGCTTTTCCTCCTTCGGTAGTTACCATAATAATAGGCATATCTTCATATTTGTTTTCGGATCTGACTTTTTTGACAAGCTCCAATCCGTTCATCTCCGGCATATTCCAATCGGTTACCAACACATCGACATCACTGTTTTCCTCAAGCGTTTTCCATGCATCAGCACCGTTTTCAGCTTCCAAAACCTCTTTGTGTCCGAGTCTTCCTAAAGTATTTTTTATAATTCTTCTCATTGTTGAACTATCATCTACTACCAATAGTTTCACGATTGATCCTTTTTTAACATATATTTTTATAGGATCTATATCGTCAAAGAGAAATTATTTTTTACATATTTCAAAAGCCTCTTTTAGATCGATAGTTCCTTCATAAAAGGCTTTACCTACGATAACACCGGCAATCTTTCCTGTTTGTTTTAGTTTGATGATATCCTCTGTATCTTTGACTCCTCCACTTGCTATCGTATCGATACCGCTCTCTTTTGCCATTTCCAAAGTAAACCCGACATTGACACCGCTTAAAGTTCCGTCTTTGCCGACATCGGTACAGATGATTGCTTCTACTCCTGCATTGGCAAACTCTTTTGCAAGTTCTGTTGCTTTCATCGTTGATTTTTCCGCCCATCCTTCAACCGCAACAAACCCGTCTATCGCATCGATACCGACAACTATGGGATATTTTTTTGCCATCTCTTTTACAAAAGAGGGATTTTTCAGGGCGATAGAACCCAAAATAACTCTGTTTATACCAAGATCAAGATATCTTTTTATCGTCTCTTCATCTCTTATACCGCCACCGAGTTCAAGTTTTAGATTGCAATTTTTTCTGATTTTTTCTATAACTTCCAGATTTTTGGGCTCACCGGCAAAAGCTCCGTTTAGATCAACCAGATGAAGCCACTCGCTTCCCATCTCTTCAAACTCTTTTGCAATCTCCCATGCTTTCTCACCGTAAATTCTGGCACTATCCATCAAACCTTTGGTAAGTCTGACGGCTTTACCCTCTTTTAAATCTATCGCAGGTAAAATTTGCATCCGACTCCTTTTTGTAAAACTGTTCAGATGATTATAACATAAGTTTTATTTTACCTGATATCCACTCTCTCCTATTTTATAATCAACTATCTTTCCTTCGAGTGTTTTAAAAAATGCCAAGATATCCTCAACCTCCTCTTTTGTAAAATCTACTCCAATCTGGTGTTTTCCCATAATCCTTATAACTTCTTTTAGATCTTTTACCGCCCCGTTATGAAAATACGGCGCTGTTTTTGTTATATTTCTCAAAATCGGTACACGAAAAAGTTTATGATCATCTTTTCCCAAGAAACCGCCTGTATTTTCAAAAGGAAAACCTTGGTTTTTTAACTTTATATCAGGCAATACACTGATATTCAGCCAATCGATATATCCCCTTAGAGGGAATTTTTGCAAACTCTGACCTCCCACACTCATACCGGTATGACACCCTTTGCATCCGTAATTGATAAAATGCGCCAATCCTTTCTTTGCCCTTTTGCTCATTGCAAGATTATCACCTTCCAAAAATCTGTCATAGTCTCCCCTTGTCAAAAGAGTTCTTTCATAAGCTCCGATAGCCTTTTTTACATTTTTAAAACTTATGGCATCTTCTCCTTCTTTTAGCTCTTTTGCAAATACATCCTGAAATTCTGTTTTATAAGAGGGAACTTTTTTCAATCTCTCAACAACCTCTTTTGGGGTCATATTCATCTCAAAAGGAGCCTGAATGGGTCCTCCTGCCTGTTCTTCTACATCTTTTGCCCGTCCGTTCCAAAACTCCGCTTTTGCAAGAGCCGAGTTTAAAACCGTAGGAGAATTCAGATGAAAAGGATTTACCCGTCCTCTGTATCCTGTTGCCGCAGGGATATTGTCATCTCCCCCCTCTTGCAGTATATGACAACTTGCACAACTTATATCCTTGTCTTTTGAGAGCAGAGTATCAAAAAAAAGTTCTTTTCCAAGCAGTATCTTTTTTACACTCAAAGGATTTTCGGGATTATCCACAACTTTTAAAAGTTCTTTGTAAGTTGAAGGAACCGGTTTCATTCCTCTGCTTAACGCCACTTCTCTTAGCTCATCATCACTATATTTAGGCATCTTTTTCTTAGGCAGCATATAAGGCAGAGCCAGTAAAAACAAAAAAACAAACACAGTTATACCAAACACCCGAATAAACAGTTTCATCACAACCCCTTTTTATTAACTGACCTTACGCATCAGATATTTTTTCTTTTTACCTACGATATGGAGCATAAGACCGATTATTATATTTTATCACTCTTAAGAAACTGTTATCAAGAGATTTTTATCAAAAAGAGGATTTTAATTTAGCACAATCAGAATTTTATTTTTTCAGCAGATCTTTTGGATAAACTCCATAAGTTTTAAAAAAAAGTTTGCTAAAGTGTCCTTGATGTCTGTATCCGACTTTTTTGGCAATTTCACCGATATTCAATTCTCTTTCTCTTAAAAGCAGATTTGCCTCTTCAAGGCGAAGTTTTTGAATATAACCGTAAATGGTACTTTTATAGACTTTTTTAAAAATCTTTTTCAGTTTGAACTCATTTGTAGCACACAAACGGGAAAGTTTTTTGATAGTAGGAGGAGAAGAGAAGCTTTTTAAAAGATTTGCTTTTGCCTTTTTGGCTATTTCAAGTTCCTCTTTATCTATCTTCTCATCAATCATATCTATCAGTGAAAACCGATGAATCATAAACTCTATGACACTGTGTTCACATCTGATACTTTGTAAACTTCTGTTTGATTTCGTATCTATAATTTTATCTATGATATAAAGACTCAAAGCATCAATCGGCTGGGTATTTATCCTCTTTAGTGATATCTCGTTTTGAATTTTTTCATATAAAAAATCGATAGGTTCGTTTTTATTTGATAAAAGATATCTTTTTAGAAAAAAATCGGCAATAAAAAGTATAAAAGCGTTCGCACTCTTTATCGTAAGCTCAAAATCCTGTCTTGATGAACAGAAAATATCGATACGGTTCTTTTTTGTTACAAACCTCTTTTTGGCTCTATTGTCAAATATCTCAAAAGCACCTTCTCTCAACAGAGATATAACCACCATCCTGTCAAGATTTTTAATAAAAAATTTTTTATCTCTATTGATATTCATATCAAAAAAAACTATCCCATTGGAAATATCAACTCTTGTTATATGCTCATCACCCTCTTTAAAAAGCTTCGTTGTTTTGTATCTTCTATCTGTTATATTAAAAAAGAAACTTTCCATTACAGATTATAATACTCTCTGACTCTTCTCTCAAAATCCTCATCACTAAGCTCTTTTCTCATCGGAATAAATTTTTTTGCTTTATCACCGATAGTGGCTCTTGCCGGAAATTTGTCATCAGTAATAATCCGAAAAATCATCTTTGCAACTTCTACACTGTCATTTCCGTTGTTTATCTGATTTACAATGGTTGGAGCCAAAGTGGATACTATTTTATTGTATGGAGAATTTTTATCAAAAGTTTTATCATTTGTTACGAGATTTTCTCTTGCAAATTTTGTATCGAAAAAACCCGGCATTATGGAGTGAACCCGTATATTGAAATCTCCAAGCTCATATCTCAAAGAATCAGTTATGCCTTCTATCGCATATTTACTTGCGTTGTAAAATGTCAGGATAGGAAGTCCTATTTTGCCTAAAAATGAACTGATATTTATGATAATACCGCTCTTTTGCTTTCTCATCAGAGGAATTACAGCTTTTGAAACCCTTAAAACCCCAAACACATTGATATTAAACTGATTATACATCTGCTCTTCCGTTGCCTCCTCCACGGAACTGACAAAACCGTAACCGGCATTGTTCACAAGAATATCAATTTTACCTTCTTTTTTTTCTATATCGGATACTCCGTTTTGTATATTTTCAAAATCGGTAATATCCAGATAAAAAGGATACAAACTTTCACTCTTTTTCAGCTCCAACGGCTTTCTTGAACCTGCATATACGATAAATCCTCTTTTTGATAAAAATTCGGCTGTCTTTTGTCCCATCCCGGAACCGGCACCGGTTATTAAAACAACCTGTCTCATTTTCATCCTCTAAAAATATATCGTTTTTAAAACTCTGCAAAATTTTTGATTATTTTCAATCCGTTTTCATGTGATTTTTCCGGATGAGGCTGTATGCCGAAAATATTTTCATTTTGAACGGCACTTACAAATTCATATCCGTATATCGTTTTTCCGACAGCATATTTATCATCACATACAACATGGTAACTGTGAACAAAATATGTATAAAAAGGATTTGGTATATCTTTGAAAATCGGTGTCTCTTTTTGGATAAAAAGTTCATTCCAACCTATGTGAGGTATTTTCAGTTTTTTGTCAAACTTTGAAGGATCAAACTTTACAACCTCTCCCTTTATCAAAGAAAGTCCTTTATGCGTTCCAAACTCTTCGCTTTTTTCAAAAAGAAGCTGCATACCAAGACAGATTCCAAGCAGAGGTTTTCCGCTTTTTACAAAATCTTTTACGGCTTCATCCATTGCACTTTTTTTCAGATGTTCCATCGCATCGCCGAAAGCTCCGACACCGGGCAGTATAATCTTGTCAAAATCTTTTAGTTTTTCGGCATCCTTTACTATCGCTACATCTTTCCCTATCTTTTCAAAAGCATTTTTAACACTTCTTAAATTGCCCATATTGTAATCAATAACAGCGATCATATTTCCTCTTTTATCTTTTTTTCCACATACTCTTTAAAAACAGTACTGTAACCTCTCTCATCGGATAAAGATTCGGACATTTGCAAAAGATTTGTCATATAATCTTTTAAAATAAGATTCCCTTTTAAAAGTTCATATTGTAAATAGAGCCAGTAGGTATTTAAAACATCGCTTTCACAATACTCTCTAATCTTTTCAATCTCGCCGTTATAATACAATTCAAGTACTTGATCTCCGCTTACATCATATTTGCCCGGAGCGCCTATAAGCGTACATACCGTATCAAGTTTCAAACCTCTTACAGCACCAAATTCCGCAATATGATCCATCAAATCCACATGAAATCTATCCGAATATCTGGCTCTGTAATTATCCCATTTGCTTTTGTTAAGTTCTCTGTTCTCTTTTTCAAAGTAGGCAGGACATGAGAGATTGTATTTCATCGCTCTTATCATCAGCATCGGAATATCAAAAGTACGCCCGTTAAAGCTGATAAGTTTGGGATTTTTATTGTCTATAAAAGCCAAAAACTGTTTTATCAGGTCTTTTTCGTTATCTCCGTTGATAGAACTGACTTTTTTAAAATTACCGTAATCATCACAGATAACAGCAGAAATTGCAACTACTTTATGGTAAGGCGGAGGAAGAAAAGAAGAGCCTGTTTTTTCCTCCTGTGCTTTTAGAGCCTGATTTGAAATTTGCGGATCATCACCTTCAAAACCGTAGGTTTTTCTGATAAGTTCCGCATCGGGAATCGTTTCACAGTCAAAAACAGATATCATGTTTTAAACTTTGGCTAATGTTTTAAATTTCATATTGTCTATTTTATATACCTTTTTTCTTTCGAGTTTATAAACATAAGCTTTTTTAAGTATCAAATATGCAGACACTCCTATAATATCAGCCAAAAAATCTTTCAGACTGAAACTTCTGCCGGGTACAAAAAAAAGTTGGTAAACTTCTATAAAAGCACCGATACAGAGTAAAAAAGAAGCATTCAACCAGATATTTTTTATATTGTAGGCTTTTTCCAAAAGAAATGCTAAAATTACAAAAGATATTATATGATTTAGTTTATCATTAAAATTAATCAAGAAATAAAAAAAAGGTCTGTGTTGATAGCTGAAATTGTGAAAAGCAAAAAAGAACATTGTCCCTATCGCTATGAAAAAAGAAATTCTAAAAATATTTGACAACTTCTCTCCTTCATTCTATAATAACAAAAATATTTTTATAAGGATTGCACCTTTGGCTATTTATTATTTTCTCTTTCAACTATATTTTACCTTATTTTTTGTTAAAGAATGTTTATGCGCATAGCTATTGTCAAACTTTCAGCACTCGGCGATATCGTACACAGTATGATCGTTTTACAATTTATTAAACAAAATATTCCAAACAGTAAAATTGATTGGATCGTCGAAGAGACATTTGCATCTCTTCTTGCTCATAATCATCAAACGGATAATATCAAAACTTTAAACCTAAAATCAATAAAAAAGCAAAAAAAATTAATAATAGACGAATTAAAAAAAATTAAGCTTTACAAAAGGGAACGATATGATATAGTTATCGATCTTCAAGGTCTTATAAAATCGGCATTTATTGCCAAAACTCTTGGCAAAGTCTGTGTCGGTTTTGATAAAAACTCCACCCGTGAATCACTGGCATCCTTTTTATATTCAAAAAGTTATCATATCCCCTACGAAGAGAACATAATCATCAGAAACTTAAAACTGGTCTCTTTGGCTCTTGGCTTTGAGTTTACAAAAGAGCAGATACTGAACAAAAAACCCTTTTTGTTTTTTGGAAATGAGGATTTAAAATCAACAGCTGAATTTTTGGATAAAAACAGAAAAAACACTCTTTTTATAGTCGGTTCAAGCTGGAAAAGCAAAATCTATCCAAAAGAGCATTTTATAAAGATAGCAAAAAATCTTGATTCAAATATTTTGATTTGTTGGGGAAATGAGGATGAGAAGAAGGCTGCAAAATTTATCGAAGACAACTCTCCTGCCAAAATGCTTCCCAAATTGAATATAAATCAATTAAAGGCTATAATATCAAAGAGTGATCTTGTTATCGGAGCGGACAGCGGTCCTACCCACATGGCATGGGCATTAAACCGTCCGAGTATTACGATATTCGGTCCTACACCGAGTTTTCGCAATACTTTTAAAACACCTATCAATCTTACAATAGATTGTTCCAAAGAGATAGATCCGAAAAGACTCTGTAAAAATGATCTCTGTATCAAAAACATAGATCCGTTAAAAATCATAAAAAAGGCTGAAAAGTTACTAAATGGATAAAATATATTATATTTCTTTTCTGATTTTTCAATTTATAACAAAAAAAACTCCTGATTTTATTTTACATCCTGTTTTAAATATTTTGTATCATTTTACCTATTTCATAGATCAAAAACATAAAAAAGTAGTAAGAGTCAATCTTGATTTTGCTTTTGGAAATGAACTCTCAGATGAAGAAAAAAAAAGAATCATAAAAAAATGTTATAAAAATCTCATATACAATCTTGCGGATTTTGTAAAAAATCAGGGAATTTCCAAAGAGGAACTTGAGAAAAAGGTAAAAGTCAAAAACAGACACTATCTGACAAATGCTTTGAAAGAGGACAAAAAGATCATCTTTATAACCGCACATTACGGTAACTGGGAACTTGCGGCTCTTAGTGCCGGAGCGTTTTTTGGCTCTATGACGGCAGTCGGCAGAAAACTTGATTCTCCCACGATGGATAAAATCCTCAAAAAAAACAGAGAGCAGTTTGATATAAGAATGTTTGATAAAAAAGGGGCAATGAAAAATCTGATGAAAGCTCTCAAAGATGGTAGAAAAATAGGTCTTTTGGTTGATCAAAACACAGCCGAAGATGAGGGAGTTTTGATCGATTTTTTCAACAAAAAAGCAAGACATACTCCAAGTGCGGCACTTCTTGCAAGAAAATTTGATGCTGTTATCATCCCTCTTTATATAACGACAGATGATTATAAAAAATATACTCTGACACTGTATGAACCTATCATAACTCCAAAAACATCTGATTCAAAAGAGGATATACTAAGATCAACCCAGGCACAGGCTCTCATCACCGAAAAAGTTATCCGTCAAAAACCCGATGAGTGGTTTTGGTTTCACAGACGATGGAAAAACCGATATGAACACATCTACAAATAGACTCTCTATCGTACTGATCACCTATAACAGTCAAAAATATTTAGATCGCGTCCTCTCTTCCTGCCTTTTTGCGGATGAGATAGTTATAGTTGACAGTAATTCATCTGATCAGACAATCCAGATAGCCCAAAAATACAAAGCAAAGATATATCAGGAAGATTGGATGGGTTTTGGCAGACAGAAACAAAGAGCCGTCGATCTTGCAAAAAACAGATGGGTTTTTGTGCTTGACAGTGATGAAGTTATAAGCGACAAACTTCAAAAAGAACTTTTAAATCTGCTTGAAAAACCAAAATACAGTGCCTATTTTGTACCTCGTCTTAACTGTTTTTTTGGTAAACCTGTAAAAAGATGCGGACTCTATCCTGATTATACGATTAGATTATTTGATAAAAAAGAGGCAAAATTCAGTGATGATGAAGTTCATGAAAAAGTTGTCATAGAGAAAAACAAAACTTCTTATTTAAAGAATTATATGATACACTTCGCTTACGAAAATGTGGAGGAATTTATAACAAAACAAAACAGATACTCAACTCTCAACAGCAAACCAAACAGATTAAAAGCTTTGATCAATCCTCCCTGGACTTTTTTTAGGCTTTATATTTTAAAACTCGGTTTTTTGGAGGGTTGGAGAGGATTTGTTATAGCAAAATTATACGCTCAATATACATTTTGGAAATATATAAAAAAGAGTTTTTGATAAATGAGACGATTAAAAGATATTTTATCGGTTGAAAATCTTGACAGACTTGCAAATTACAGTTTTGTTGTTTACGGATTTTTGCTTCCTCTTTCCCGTGCTGCAATATCTTTTTTCTCTATTTTAATCTTTGCCGTCTGGATTCAAAAGATAATAAGAACAAAAGATTTTTCGATCTTCAAAGAAAAACCTGTCTTTTTTTTTCTCCTCTTTTTGATTTTCAGTACAATCTCCATACTTTGGACAAATCCCCTGTATATAGACAATGCCATAGATATATTGAGAAAGTATATGTATCTTTGGGCATTTTTGGCTTATGCGGCGATCATAGAGAAAAAGTATGCAAAATATGCCATAAAGACTTTTATAGTCGGTCTTGCGATAAGTTCTTTGATCTCTTACGGGGTATTTTTTGAATTTATCTCATTGCATGGAGTTTTACCCCAAAATCCCTCTCCTATCATGCATCATATCGTTTACAGTATATTTTTGGCAATAGGAGCGGCTTTTCTTTTACACCGTATTTTAAACAATAATCTCAACAAAGGAAGAAGATTTTTTGATCTGTTTCTTTTTATACTTTTAAGCGGCAATCTCTTTTTGATAAACGGCAGAACCGGACAAATCGCTTTTATAGCCGCTGTCGGTGTTGTTGTTTATCTTTATTACAGATTTAGTCTGAAATCCTTGATACTTTTGGGATTTTTGCTTTTTTCAATTCTTTTTAGCGCATATCATCTAAGCGACAATTTCAACTATCGGGTAAAAGCTACTATAAAAAATACGATAGATGCTGTGGAAAATGACAATTATTTTGAAAGTGTAGGACAGAGGATAGGCACATGGATCATATCAGAGGAGATGATCAAGAAAAAACCTCTTTTGGGTTACGGTATCGGAAGCGAAATGCCGGCATTTTACAAATACACCAAAACAGACAGAAAATACAGATTTTACACCGAACTTGGTTTTCCCCATATGCATAACCAATATCTTCAAATCCTTCTTCAAACAGGAGTAATGGGACTTGGTATATTTGTTTTGTTTTTGGTGTTTCTTTTTCGATCTCCTACTACAAACAGACAGATAAGGGATATCAAATATATCTTTTTAACTATCTTTATCCTCGGCTTTTTCGCTGAACCTTTGATATCCCACAGAAACTTCTCAATGGGACTTTTTGCTTTTTTAAGCGGTATAGTTTTGGTATTTTCAAAAGAGAAAGCAGTTGAGAGATAAGATATATTTTATAAGACAGAAAGAAAATCCTTTCGGGGGAGCTGAAAACTATCTTCTAAGGCTTACAAACGAACTGAAAAAACAGAATATCTCTTATGAAATCATACACTTAAAATCTCCCTCTTTTTTAGCTTCATGGCTTAAAGCTGTTTTGTTTAATATGCAGGTGTGTTTTAGAAAGAGAGGTTTTTACTTCTCTTTGGATCGTATAACCTGTCCTGACATCTACAGAGCCGGAGATGGAGTTCATAAAATATTCTTACAAACAAAGAAGAGAAAATTCAATCCTTTAAATTTTGTCTATCTCTACCTTGAAAAAAAAACATTCACCGAAGCAAAAATTATTATCGCCAATTCCAAAATGGTAAAAAAACAGATCACAGATTCTTATAAAATAGATCCCAAAAAGATAAAAGTTATTTACAACGGAATAGAGATAGAAAACTTTGATGAAAAGAGTTCCCATGAAAAGATAAATAAAGAGTTTAATCTGGATCCCGAAAAAAAGGTTATACTCTTTGTCGGAAGCGGCTTTGAAAGAAAAGGGGTAAAAGAGTTCTTACTTATACTTTCAAAGCTTAAATCAGATTTTTATGCCTTTATCATAGGAAAAGACAAGAATCTGAACTATTATAAAGATTTTGCAAAGAAATTAAACTTATCTGATCACATATTTTTCACAGGGGCAAGAGAGGATGTGAAAGACTTTTATATAAGAAGTGATATCTTCCTCTTTCCCCCAAAATACGAGCCTTTCTCAAATGTGGTACTTGAAGCGATGAGTTACAAAAACGCAGTTATCACAACTGAACAAAACGGGGCAAGTGAAATACTTGAAAAACTTTTTGTGATGAAAAACCCAAATGACTTTACTATCATAGATACAGTTAAAAAACTTCTGACAGATGAAAAATATCTTCAAAAAATAAAAGAAAAAAATTACAAGTTAGTTCAAAATTTTACCATAGAAAAAAATGCAAAAGAGACACTTGAAGTTATAAAAGATTGGATAAAATAGATGAATATATTTATAGAACTCCCTACATGGCTTGGCGACAGTGTTATGACGACTCCTGCGATAGAGAACCTGATAAAACTCTATCCCGAAGCCAAAATAACATTTTTCGGTTCGTTTGTTTCTACAAAAATCTTTAAAAATCATCCGAATTTTGATCAAAGTATCACAGACAACAGCAAAAAAAGCAAAATGAGATTTAAAAACCTCTATAAAACTGCAAAAAGTATCGATAAAAAATTTGATCTGGCTTTTAGTTTCAGAAGTTCTTTTGCTTCAAAATTTTTACTATTTTTCATAAATGCCGACAAAAAGTATCAGTACAACAAAAAACTCTATCAAGGTCATCAGGTAGAGAAATACAACTCTTTTATAAACAGTTCTCTAAATACTTCAACAAAAGCAAAGGATTTGAAAATCTATGCAAAAAAAGAGATTTTCAAAAACAAAACTCTGGGTATAAATCCCGGAGCCACCTACGGAAGTGCAAAAAGATGGTATCCAAAAGAGTTTGCAAAAAGCGCAACAGCTCTTTGCAAAGAGTATGACATCATCATTTTTGGAGGAAAAGAAGAGGTTGATATAGCAGCAGATATAGAAAAAGAATTTCTTAAAAAAGGTATAAAAAACTACAAAAATCTTGCAGGAAAAACGACACTGCAAGAGCTTATAAGATATATCGGCGGACTTTCTTTGTTTATCACAAACGACAGCGGTCCCATGCATATAGCAAGTGCCTTTAAGATACCGACAATAGCTATCTTCGGTCCTACAAGATACAAAGAGACAAGTCCATGGCAAAATCCAAATGCAATCATTCTCAGAAAAGAACTTGACTGCTCTCCCTGTATGAAAAGAGAGTGTCCGATCAAAACCCACGAATGTATGAAAAGCATCACAAGCGAAATGGTTTTAAAGGAGATAGACAAGTTTCGATGATTTAAATTTTTATGAAAATGGAAGTTTTATATTTTCCGCTAAAACCCTGCCCATCTCTTCTCTCATATCTTCATACCAGCTCTCTTTTTTATCTTTGGGATAGAATGAATCCAAAAAGATAACTTTGATTGGTTTTGAAGTATCAACTTCAAGCGTTTTGGAGTCAAGAACCGCTCTTGTATTTACAACAACAACAGGTTGGACTTTGAGATTTAGTTTTTGTGCCAAAAATTTTGGACCATTTTTAAATTTCAGAAGTTTATCCCCCCTGCTTCTTGTTCCTTCGGGGAACATTGCTATTACACGATTGTTTTCAACTCTCTCTTTCACATCTCTTAGAAGTTTAATCAAAGATTTTTTATCCTCTCTGTCAACAACAATCATCTTTGGAGCTTTCAGGATATGACCGTAAAAAGGGAGATCGGCTATCTCTTTTTTTGCCACCCACGCAAGATTTGCGGGATGAAGATCTTCCAAAACCACGATATCGAGAATACTTTGATGGTTTATGATCAAAAGTCTGGCTTCTTCATCGATATTACCTTTCATATCGATTTTATAACCTATCAGTCTCCTTTGCAATTTTGCCCATTTCCTTCTAAAAAATCTGTTTTTGGAGGGGAAAAGATACATTAAAATTATTATTCCAAAAACCGTCAAAGAGAACTCTATAAAAACATATATCCCTTTGAGTTTAGAAAACATCTTCATTTTTAACCCATCCTATTTTATTATTGGGAAGCAGTACTTTTAGATACTCTTTCCTTTTGTTAAGCACTTTTACGCTCAAATCTCTATCCGTCGTAAAAAAAACGGTAGAGTTTTCAGTCGGTAATATCTTAATCTGGGTATTCTTTTTGATATTGACATCAGAAAACGGAAGTTGATCATAAATAATATAAGCAGTTATCACAACAGCCACGACAAGATAGATATAACTGTAACCTTTTTTCCTTTTTAAAACAAACATTACCAAAAAGATAAAAGCTATAAAACCCAAAAATGCATCTTTATAGATATCAAATCTGCTTGCCTTCGGATTTAAATCGATCTGTGTACTTAACTCCTCTTTTTCCAAAACAACATTAAACGAAAAAGATTCAAACTGTCGTTTTGCAAGATTGAAATATTTAAAATGAAACTGCTTTGTATCTTGAGGAATAAAAGCGATATAGACAATACTTTTATTTAAAAAATCTCCTTGAGTCTCTTCAATCTTATCCCTGTTAACCCAACCTATATGAAAATCTTCAAGATTTCCTTTTTTTGAAGATATTTTCATAACAAACATATAACTTTTTTCATCAAATCTGGTTGTTTTATAATTCAATACCTTAAGTGAATCAGCCAAAACACCGCAGAAATCCGCACTCTTTTTTATAGTCGATATTTTGGGATTAAATGTATCAAGGATACTGCTCTCTTTGTATCCGCTGTTATCGGTAGCGGTAATTTTGATATTCGGAAATATTGAGGAAGGGCTTTTTAGCTTAAAATAGAGAGTCAGCAGATATTTATTTTCATTCAACGGTTTAAAAGATGTTTTTGGATTTAATATTTCATACTCATCTCCTGCCATTAAGGAATATGAAATATCTTTAATATTCTCAAAAGCTACAATAGCTTTGATATCTACCTTGAAAATCTCATTGACATAAACTCTTTTAGGAGTATTTTCATACGATAAAAATATCGACTTTGCTTTTACAACGGGAGTTTTTACGACAGGAGCTTTTTTTGGCTGCAAATGTTCTGGAAGAGGGAAAAAAGACTCTTCATTGCCTATCTCATCTTCAAAAACAGAAGGCTCGTTTGACTCCCCCAAAAGATGAGTTACCAAAAAAAATATGAGAAAAAAAGAATAAAAACTTTTCATCAATTCAAAAAGCCTTGAAGCATTTTTATTCCGTCCTCTGAACCAAGTATTCCCTCCACTGCTCTTTCCGGATGAGGCATAAGGGCGAAAATATTTTTCTCTTTGTTACAGATTCCGGCTATCGCATCAACCGAACCGTTAGGATTTGACTCTTTACCGTTTTCATCACAGTATCTCAACAAAACCTGATCATTTTCATACAGCTCTTTTAAGCCTTTTTCATCTATATAGTAGTTTCCCTCTCCGTGGGCAACAGGTATATTCAATATCTCATCTTTTTCTGTTTTGCTTAAAAAACGGTTATTGTTACTGATAACTTTCAGTCTGTGGTATTTTGATATAAAATGAACATTTTGATTTTTAACCATAGCTCCGGGTAACAGATGGGATTCCAAAAGTATTTGAAATCCGTTACAAATCCCCAAAACATTTCCGCCTTTTTTGGAAAAAGAGATAACAGCTTCCATAACGGGAGCAAATTTGCTTATAGCTCCGCTTCTTAGATAATCCCCGTAACTGAAACCTCCCGGCAAAACAACCAAATCAACATCTTTTGGCAAATTCTTCTCTTTATGCCAAAGAAGCTCAACTTTAAAAGAGAGTTTTTCCAAAGCATATTTCGTATCCAGTTCACAGTTGGTTCCGGGAAAAACGATAACGGCGGCTTTCATATCATAAAACCTCTATCGAATAATCTTCGATAACCGTATTTGCAAGTAATTCTTCACACATATTTGTAACTTTTTGTTTTGCTTTTTCTTTATCGCTCTCATCTATTTCCAACACTATCTGTTTACCTATTCTTACACCTTTTACTTCACCAAAACCAAGAGAACCCAACGCATGGTGAACTGCTTTTCCCTGCGGATCCAAAACACCCTCTTTTAACTGAATATTAACTGTTACTTTCATCAAATATCCTCTGAAATTCTTTTCAATATCTCTTCATAGGCAACTTTTACACCGCCCAATCCCTCTCTGAATCTGTCTTTGTCCAACTTTTCATTTGTCTGCATATCCCAAAAACGGCAACTGTCAGGACTTATCTCATCTGCCAAAAGTATATTTCCGTTTTCATCTTTGCCAAATTCCACTTTAAAATCAACAAGATTCAACCCTTTTTTCGCAAAATAGCTCTTTAGGATTACATTGATCTCTCTTCCGAGTCTTTTAAGCTCTTCAAGTTCCACTTCACTCTTTGCAAGATTTAGTAAAAGCGCATGTTCATCATTGATCAAAGGATCATTTAGTTCATCATCTTTATAATAAAACTCCACCAGAGAAAAAGGCAAAACAGTACCGTCTTTTATCCCAAGTCTTTTGGTTAAAGATCCGGTAGCCGTGTTTCTGACTACAACCTCTATCGGGATAATAGAGACTTTTTTAACCAGATGAAGATCATCACCCAAAACTTTTACCAGATGGGTTTTTATCCCTTTTTCTTCCAGCATCTCAAAAAGTTTTGCGCTTATTTTGGCATTTAATGCCCCTTTGCCCTCTTCAGTTCCTTTTTTTTGGGCATTAAAAGCCGTCAAATCATCTTTGAACTCTGCTATGAGAAGATTTTCATCATCGCTTTTATAAAGCCTTTTACCTTTTCCCTCATATAAAAGATCGCCCTTTTGCATAAACTGTCCTCTTATTTTTTTGATTGTGTGATAGATAACACTTTTACTGTATCTATTGCCGTTTTTAACTGTAAATCCTCAAGAATATCCTTTTTTGTTATAATCTTCTTCTTGGATTTATCCTTTTTATCCTTTTTCTTGTTTTTCTTTTTACCCTCTATCTTTTCAAGTTCGCTCTTTAGATGTTTTTTAAGCTCACTCTCTTTTATCGCAAATTTATCTTCTTCATGAGGAACTTTTCCTGCATAAACTTCGATATCCGGCGTTACTCCGACAGCCTGAATGGTTCTTTTGCTAGGCAGATAATATCTTGCTATCGTAAGCCTTAGAGCTTCATCCTTGTTAATAGGCATGATAACCTGTACACTTCCTTTACCGAAAGTCTTTTGACCTACGATGATGGCTCTTTTGTGATCCTGCAAAGATCCGCTTACAATCTCACTGGCACTGGCACTTCCCTCGTTTACCAAAACAACCAACGGACCTCTAAAAAGAGTATTTACCGACGAAGCTTTATAAACCTCATCTTCTCCCTCGGCTCTTCCTTTTTGGGAAACGATCACCCCTTTATCGACAAAAATATCCACAAGTCCGACAGCCTGACTCAAAAGTCCTCCGGGATTGTTTCTGAGATCCAAAATTATACCTTTGATATCTTTATTGGCTTTTATCGCTTTTCTTACATCTCTTTCCACTTTTTTGTCAAAGTTGGTAACTCTCAGATATAAGATTCCGCTTTCATCAACTTTTTTTGTATAGACTGATTTGACTTTTATGATATCTCTTGTGATTTTTACCGTAAGCGGTTTGCTTTCACCTTTTCTTATAATAGTCAAAACTATATCTGTTTTGGGTTTTCCTCTCATCAAAGAGACCGCTTCGTCAAGTGTCATGTTAAGAGTTGATTTCTTGTCTATTTTTAAGATTATATCTCCCGATTTCAAACCGGCTTTATATGCCGGAGTATCTTCTATCGGCGCTATAACCGTAAGCGCACCGTCTCTCATACCGACTGTTATCCCAAGACCTCCAAACTCACCTTCTGTCTGAATCTTCAACTCTTTATAACTCTTCTTGTTCAAAAACGAAGAGTGTGCGTCAAGATTGCTAAGAAGCCCTGAAATAGCCTTATCAACGATACCTGATATATTCTCTTCATCAACATAGTATTTTTCAACCAGACTGATAACTTTGGTAAATTTGGCCAATGATTCAAGCTTACTTTCAGTCGTCTCTTTTGAGGCATACTCTGCCTTTGCAAAAAGAGAGGGGGAAAAAAGCAAAGATGAGGCAAGCAGGGTTGATGCAAAGCCAAGCGTTAGATATTTGATATTCTTCTGCATTTTTTTCATATTCTCCAGATATTAAAATTTCAAAATTAAAAAATTGGTCTATTATATTTTAATTTCGCTAAAAGTATGATTAGATCATAGATAATAAAACTCAATATTATTACTTTTTGTTAACATTAAAAAAATTTTTTCATAATACTTGACATTGATAGACTAAATATTATATAATTACATCAACTAAAGAAAACTAAGGGGAAAAGTATGAAAAATATTTTTGAGAAACTGACACATCAAATGACACAAGCGATAGAGAGCGGTATCAGTCTGGCTCTGCACAATAAAAACAGTGAAGTGGATAACATCCATGTTTTATGGGGATTACTGACTGATTCAGGCTCTATACTCAATCAGGCTCTAAACAAGATGAACATCGACAAAACAGCTATCGAGCTTGATGTAAAAAGCGAAGCGGACAAACTTCCAAAAGCCTCAAGCGTAACAAAAGAAAATATAAAGATATCAAGAAATCTTGCCGAATCTTTACAAAAAGCTGAAGGTCTGATGGTAAAAAACGGAGATCAGTTTATCGCCGTAGATACCTGGATACTGGCAAATATAGAGAGATTTAAAAATATATTTTCCAAATATATGGATATTTTGGAACTTAAAAAAACTTTTGAAGCTATCAGAGGCGGCAAAAAGATAGAGAGTCAAAGCGCCGAAGAGACGCTTGAATCACTGGAAAAGTACGGAATAGACCTGACCAAAAAAGCTTTGGAAGGAGAGCTTGATCCGGTTATCGGAAGAGATGAAGAGATACAGAGGATGATGCAAATCCTGATAAGAAAAACAAAAAACAATCCTATTTTACTAGGAGAACCAGGAGTCGGCAAAACGGCTCTTGTCGAAGGACTTGCCCAAAGAATCGCATTAAAAGAGGTTCCTTTGTCTCTTCAAAACAAAAGAGTCGTTGCTCTTGATATGAGTGCGTTGATAGCCGGAGCAAAATACAGAGGAGAGTTTGAAGACAGATTAAAAAGTGTTGTAAACGAAGTAAAAAGCGCCGGAAATATCATTCTCTTTATCGATGAGATCCATACGATAGTAGGTGCGGGAGCCAGTGAAGGAAGCATGGATGCGGCAAATATCCTAAAACCGGCTCTTGCAAGGGGAGAACTTCATACGATAGGAGCAACGACACTTAAAGAGTATAGAAAATACTTTGAAAAAGATGCGGCACTTCAAAGAAGGTTTCAGCCTGTAAAAGTCGAAGAACCCTCTATCAATGAGGCTCTTCAAATCTTAAGAGGACTGAAAGAGAGACTTGAAACTCATCATAATGTTCAGATACTCGACAGTGCGCTTGTAGCGGCTGCAAAACTGAGTGCGAGATATATAACCGACAGATATCTGCCCGACAAAGGTATCGATCTGATAGACGAAGCGGCAGCGGAACTGAAAATGCAGATAGAATCCGAACCTTTTGAACTCTCAAAAGTAAAAAGAGAGATAGAGAGTCTGCTTGTGGAGAAAGAGGCTCTTTTGATGGAAAAAAGCAAAAAGAACGAAGAGAGACTAAAAGAGATCGAAAAAGAGGTTGCAGATCTTGAAGAGAAAAAGAGAGCTTTGGAGTCTCAATTTGAAAATGAAAAAAATGTTTTCAAAGAGATCGCAAAAGTAAAAGAGGAGATCGAAAAACTCAAAATGGAGGCTGAAAGAGCCAAAAGGGAGGCAAATTTCAACAAAGCCGCAGAGATAGAGTACGGTCAGATACCCTCTTTTGAAAAGAAACTAAAAGATCTAAATGATCAATGGGACAGAATGCAAGAGAGCGGAACACTGCTGAAAAACAGTGTCGATGAAGAGATGATAGCAAATATCGTAAGCAAATGGACGGGTATTCCTGTAACAAAAATGCTTCAAAGTGAAAAAGATAAAATCCTGCATGTTCAAGACGAGCTTAAAAAAGAGGTCGTAGGACAAGATGAAGCGATAAAAGCGGTATCAAGAGCCATAAAAAGAAACAAAGCCGGTTTGAGTGATCAAAACAGACCGATAGGAAGTTTCATGTTTTTGGGACCTACGGGAGTTGGTAAAACACAGACTGCAAAAACTTTGGCAAAATTTCTTTTCGATACCGAAAAATCGCTTATCAGAATCGATATGAGCGAATATATGGAAAAACATTCCGTCAGCAGACTTGTAGGTGCGCCTCCGGGATATGTAGGATATGAAGAGGGAGGACAGCTAACCGAAGCGGTCAGAAGAAAGCCTTACAGCGTTATATTGTTTGATGAGATCGAAAAAGCTCATCCTGATGTATTTAACATCCTGTTGCAGGTTTTGGATGACGGAAGATTGACGGACAACAAAGGTGTTACGATAGACTTTAGAAATACGATCATCATCATGACAAGCAATATCGCAAGTGATAAAATAATGGAGTTTGTCGATCCCACAGACAGAGAAAAAGCGGTAAAAGATGAGCTGAAAAGATATTTCAAACCAGAATTTCTAAACAGACTCGATGATATCGTAATCTTCAATCCTTTGACACAGGAAGCGATAGTCGATATAGTGGATATCATGTTCAAAGGCATAGAGGCAAAACTGAAAGAGAGAGACATAAAAGTAGAACTTACCGATAACGCCAAAAGATTGGTGGCAAAAGCCGGTTTTGATCCGGTTTACGGAGCAAGACCTCTAAAAAGAGCGCTTTATGATCTCGTAGAAGACAATCTCGCCGAACTCATCCTCTCAGACAGAGTCAAAGAGGGAGACAAAGTTGTTTTTGACGCTGAAGGAGAAAGCGTCATCATCCTTGTAAACGGACAAAGGGTATAAAAAGAGGTGTGATTTTACCACACCTCCCCCTCACCGTTACAAACCGTATTCTTGCAAAAGGTTTTTAAATTCGTTTGAAGATAGAAACTGATCCAAAATATCTTCTTTGCTTAGACCTTCTTTCATTTTATTTTCCCAGTAACCCAATCCTCCTTCATCGGGATCTCTTCCCATAATGGCTCTGTATGCGTTTATGATAAAATCTCTGTTGCTTAGATTTTTGTTGAGAAATTCAGGAGCGCTGTAAAAATTTTTTACCACTTCATCGGCACTTTTTTGATGGCTTTTTAATGCATTTTTCCAATAGTCCATACCTCCCTGATCCGACTCTCTACCCATAACAAGCACAAAAAGCCTCTCCATAAAACCTGTCAGTTTATCATCTGAAGTATAGGGAGTAATCTTGTATTTTTGGGCAAGTTGTTGAAATTCGGGAGAAAAAGCAAATTCATAAAAAACAAGTCTTCTTGATTTTCCTCCGTTTTGCATCTGATCTTTCCAGTATTTTACTCCTCCGCTATCTGGCTCTCTGTCTAGGAAAGTGTGGTAAAGTCTGCTCAAAAACTCTTCATCACTTAAAGACATATTTTGAAATTCAGGACTGAAAAAGAAGCTTTTTGCCACATCCAATGCGCTGTTTCCGTTTTCAAGTTCTCCCACATGAAAATTGAGTCCGCCATCATCATAAGCTCTGCCCAAAAGCGTCGTATAAAGCCTTTTTACAAAATCACTTTTGTCATAATTTGCCGGAAGTGAGGAGAGATCGCTCAATTTCAAAGATGTTCCTTCGGCACCTATGGAAAGATAAAGCAGACTGTTTTTATAGATATGGGGTTCTACGGCATTTGCACTGTTTTCTTCATCTTTTGAGACTACTTTTACTTTTTTGGAAGAAGAGAGGTCATAAAGAAATATCTCTCCGTTTTCACTGTAAACGATCTTATTATCATAGATCGTAGGATTTACATCATTTTTGGGATCAGTTGTGATCCTTGTATATTTTGATGTGGACAAATCATAAAGAACAACATCATCATATCCGTCTATCTTTTCATTCCATACAATTTTATCTTTGTAAATAAAAGGATTTGTCTGAGAAACATTCGCTGTCAAAGAGGGAATGCGTTTTTCTGTATGTGTAGAGAGGTTATAAAGATAAAGAGTATAATAAGCCCCTTCATTTTTATTGCGATCATCTATATATATTATTTTATCACCATATATTTTTGGTTCTTCCTGATTGGAGTCATGATCAGTAACTCTAATCTCTTCTGATGATCCCACCGTTTTCATATAGATATGGGTAAAACCGTCCCTGCGATCCGCCCAAACTATCGTACTTCCATAAATACCGGGATCGGATTGTCCAAAAGGGTTGGTTGTAACTGCTGTCTCCTGCCCTGAAGAAATATCATAAAGATAGATATCCGAAGCTTTGGAATAGACAATCTTGTCACCGTAAATCTTGGGACTCCACTCATAATCATCACTCTTTGTTACCTGCGTCTGTGTCTTGTTTTCAAGATCATAAAGATAGATATCATAACCTCCGTCTCTTGTATCCGACCAAACCACATACTTGTCATTTATATCCGGAAACTGCTGGGAAGCCGTATCCTGTATAACAGTTGTCTCCCCCGCCAAAAGAAAAGAA
>CAYVDJ010000063.1:0-3021 GCA_964450755.1 uncultured Campylobacterales bacterium | reverse complement strand
GCAAACATAACCGACAGACAAAAAGATATACTTTTGGGACAAATCTATCTCTTTTTAAATGACAATACCTATCTAAAAACGATACAAAAGTAAAAAACAAATTATCCTAAACTATAAAAATGAAATTTTAATCTCAATGCCATTCCCTTAAAAATTTGTTTTTTGAATATTAATTGGAAGTACGACTTCAGTACGCGACTGAAGTCGCGTTTCCTGTGATGCAGGACTACCCAAAGGTAATTCAAAAATTTATGCCCTTAAATTAATATAATATTATATATAATATCAATATAAAAATAGTCATTGAAAACTTTAGATTACTTAGAACAAAGAGCCAAAAAAGGTTCGGTAGATAATATGCTAAACTTATTATCTAAAGTTCAAGATATTGAACCACAGAACAATGATAAATTATAAGAGTATAACAAACCATACAAACTTATAAAGTTTCATTTTGATGAAAGTTGTAAAAAAATGCTTTAGTAGTTATTTTTTTCCTACCGAACTGGAAAATTTAAGAATTTTCTTAATAAAAAATAATATAATGACATTAATCCAAAACTACGCCATTACAGGATATTCTCATGATAAAAAGAACTCTTTTTCTGTGCTTTTTGATAGGCATGATGGGGGGGGTGGCAAACGCCAGTGAAATTCTCTTCCTGAAATATGATAAACTAATCACCACAAGCGACGGATCAAATGACGGTAATACGACCGGATATGATCTCACTTCTTTGAACGCTGATTACTTCGGAGCAATAAAAGTAGATAAACTTCTTGTCAATACCCCGGATTTTTCCATAAATACGGTCGATAAAACCTCGTGGAGCGGAGGGGCGGATACGACAAGCACTTTCTATACAAATCACTACTGGGACGATAATGAAAAAAACAACCGTCTTTTAGCCTATTACAGCAGTGCGACTTTGGCAAAGGATACGACTTTGAGGTTTGAGTTAAACTGCGGAGAGATTCAAAAACCAGAATCCGAAAATATCTATCTCTACGCTTATGATAACAATATAAGCAACTGGATAAAAGTTGGAAGCGTGATAGATATGAAAACATCCGCCAACTACTCAAATACCGGTTATGATATGATAAGATTTAAGGTAAATTCCCAAATGCAGACATCAGGAGATCATAACTTTACTTTGGCTGACGGAGAGGGAGAAAACACAGATGACAGCAGTGGTCTTATCCCTTCAAAAACCCTTCTTGCTTTCGGAGAGAGCGTTACAGCCGACGGCAATATCTCCAAACTGAACTTTCTTTTGAAAAAAGGGGATAAATGCGGTTGTCTTTGCGATATGAAGATAAACCTGACAGATGCAAAAGATAAAACCGGTTCTACTCTAAGCGCTCCTCTAAACGGAGTCAAAGAGACTCCTCTTTTGACATTTATCGAAGGTTGGATAGCCAAAGTAACACATCCCAAAAACGGAAAAAGAGTTTACGGAAACGGAGATTCAAAGATAGATATAAGCAAAGAGGTTCAAAGGAAAAAATTTGTCAGTGAAGAGGACAATGTAACAGGAGATGCCGAAGATACATATCCCTACTACTCTTTGTTTCAGATCAATCTGAAAAACCAAGCCGAAGTGGGAGTGGATCTGAAAACAAAAAATGATACATTCAAACTGACTCTAAACAGATCCAAATATTGCGCAGTCGATAATGTGGGATTATATACTCTCGTAAGTGACGGAACCATTCATCTCAAAGGATACGGATTTAATTATGATGAAGAGAGTCATAACTTCATATTTGAGGGAAATTTCAAAGATCACCTTTTACAGGCAAACAACTCTCAGGTAGATTGGAACAAGATAGTTATAACAGTAACGGGAAAAGATGTTATCTGTCAGGGTATGTGGAGAATAAGCCTTGATGTAACTCCCTCAACTTCCAATATAGGAACTCTTAAACTTCTCAGCGTAGCCGATGCGACCGATTGGAAAATGGAAGGAATGGAGTTTATCATCCCTTATCTAAATACCAATACAGATTACGGAACATATATCGTTATGACCAATCAAAGCGACAAAGAGGCTGAAGTCTATATGGATGTTTACGGAGACGCTCAAAAAAACGAAGGAAAAGCCCAAAATGCATATTATACCAATATATCCATAGGAAGCATACCAAGAAGAAGTACAAGGATATATTTTCCAAAAGATTTAAATCAGGCTATCTTATCGAGATTTCCGTCATTTAAGGCATACAGATATCTCGGAAAGTTTTTGGTTTTAACCGAAGATGAAAACAATATATTTATAGCGGCATTTCAAAAAGACGGAGCAAACGGCAAAAGATCGATTCCGGTTTTGACAAAGTCATTGCAGATGGAAACAAACTCAACAACAAAAGGTTACAGATTTCATGAATAATTTAGGAAATATGACTTCAGTCGCGTTTCCTGTGAATAAGGAAGATATTTATTTTATTGGTTACTTAGGAAGTACGACTTCAGTCGTACAAGGAGGGTGCGACTGAAGTCGCACTTCCTGTGAATATAGATGATAAGGATGAAAATATGAGAAGGATATTTAAAATATTGTTACTCTTGATGATGATAACGGCTTTGTATTCACAAGATAAGGTTAAAGCCCCAAGTGATCTAAAGGTAATAAAAAGAACTCAAAATTCTATAACTATTAGGTGGAGAGATAATTCCGATAACGAAGAGGGATTTAAAATATGTAGAAAAAAAGTGGGAGAAAAAACTTATCGTCTTATAGCTACCGTTGGGGAAAATATTACGGTATATACGGACAACGGACTCTCTTCTTCCACTTTATATGAGTATAAAATATCCTCTTTTTATAAAGATGAAGAGAGTTATTCAGATATTGTCAAAGCAGCAACTTTAGGATATGTCAAGAAGTATGAATTCAAATCGGTGGCATGGTTTGAGATAGAGCAAAGCGATCCATATACTATGCATATACAAACACCCTCCAATGAATGTACAGTTGTAACGAAAGTTTTGAAAACGGGACAGACGACAAGCTATTA
>CAYVDJ010000062.1:0-14776 GCA_964450755.1 uncultured Campylobacterales bacterium | reverse complement strand
ACTAGACCGTTTATTTACGGTCTTATATCTAAGATCGACCTTAAAAAAGATTTTTTAATTCAAATAGGTAAAAAAAAAGAGAAAAGTATAAAAATTTTGATAAAGAGAAACAGTTTCACTGTCTCTCTATGATTAAGAACTTTGTCTTTCACCATAGCTTTGGCTATGCTAAAAAACAACCGCCTTGCATTAGATACTTTCTCTCTTTACTATGGATACGATATAGTGTGTAAGGTCAGTTAATAAATTAAAAGAAGAATTTTAAACCGCCGTAAACAGCTCCTCTTGATTTTGTATCTACATTATCCATATCCACATCAATAGATCTGTATCCAAATGTTACATCTATATGATTGATCATTTCTATCTCAATATAAGCTCTGTATTCAAGATATTCGTTACTGTCACTGAAAGCCAAAGGGGAAGGAGCATATAAAACTTCTGCATTAAATGTTGTAGGTGTTGTGTAATTATAATACTCTATCGGAAGATTGTATGACAAAGCAACTGTTATAGGTATTGCCACAAGTTTGTCTTTACCGATATCTGAAAATTCTCCTCTTAGTCCAAATGCCATTTGAAGACCTTCCGTACCGATAACACCGTTTCTTATATAGACTCCTATTCCGTAAACTGTTGCATCATCTCCTTCGATAAATCCCTCATCCATCTTTAGAATATTACCTGTCAGATAGTAATCTGTTTCAAAATTTATTTCACTGGATTTACTGTGTAAAAAGAGATCAAATCTTCCTTCGACATCTTCATTGTTTACATAAAGAGCAAGACTGCCGTTTTGTGCCATTAAATAACTGCATAGAGCTATCGCTCCCAAAAATTTTTTCATCATAACACACTCCTAAAATTTATTTTCTATATACGAAAGCATCTCGTGCAATAGTTCTTTTTACTTTGCATAAGTTGCTCTTTGCATCAGCAAAACATCTAAAAGGTCCTATCAATACTTTGGAAACTTTGGTTCCGTTTCTGTTTGTTGTATTGTAAATAATGTAGTGATAGCCGTTTTGTCTGATTTTGTTCAAAAACCGTCTGTTATTGTACTGTTCGTCAGGCAGACATTTTATCTTTGCAGCTACCTGAATATAATTTCTGTTATCACAGATATTTTTTGCTTTTGGAATATTTTTGCCGTAAGGACACTCACCTTGACTCTGAACCGTAGCAGGATTTGGATAGGAATCCGGAAACTGATTGTATATGATGATCCTCTCCTCCTTTTTTTGTTCAGGTTCCACCGTTACTTTTGGCGCAGATGAAACAACAGGTTTTGCGCTGTATTGTCCAAACGAATAGCCAACCCCTATATTACCTACTACATCGACATCTTTGCTTTTCCATTTTTGTATGGCTTTTGCTTCCGAAACGATACTTATATCCTCGTTTACCGGAAATCTTATACCAAGTCCCACATTTGTAAATCCCTGAGACTCTTCCCCTATACACGCTTTATCGACATCTTCATATCCTATACCTCCAAAAAGATAGGGAGCCATATCAAAATAGGTCAAGAAAGCATCACTTGCATTGACCACACCGTTTACATAATATCGGTAAACATCCGTATCTTTCATACCCGTAGAAGTTGGATATCCTTTATATTTTGCATTGATCCAGTTTTCAAATCCCAGACGGATACCGTACCGCTCATTCAAAAAGGTATCCAGACTGATACCTACTCCCAAATGATCTTTTAATTCCGAATCACTATCGTTAAAATTGTAACCGACATAAGGAGTAACCTGATATTTTGTTTCTGCGTTAAGCCCTATTGCGCTGATGATGAGGGTTGCAAAAAAAACAGCAGTAACCTTTTTCATAACATTTTCCTTTATTGGCTTGTTCTGATTTTATTATACCACAATAGAAGGCTTATTGATTATTAAATGGAAATTATAAAAACAAAAGTAAAAAAAATATTACGATCTTTCTATGTTTCTCTCCTGAAGAAACTCTTCGAGATTGTATCTGGATCTGTATTCCGGTGTCATCAGATGAATCAGAATATCTCCCAAATCTATCACTATCCAGCTGTCACTCTCTTCGATATGCAAAAATTTTTCATTTTTTTCTTTAAGAGATTTTTTTAAATAATCAAGCAGTGCCGATCCGTGCCTGTCTCCCAAAGTTGATGCGATGATAACTTCATCAACAAAATAATCTTTGTCTTTTAAATTAAATGCCTGAATATTTTCAGCCTTTTTTTCATCCAGCAAAGATACGATGTTTTCTACTCTTTTTTCCATTGATTTCCTTTTTTCATATAGTAGCTTTCCACCTCATCAGCAATCTGTGAGGGTAAAAATCTTTTATCTGTTTTTTCTCTCAGTTTTGTAGAGCTGATATTAACATTTACCGTCAGTTTTTTCAAGTGTTTTGGAATTTTTTTGTCGTCTCTTGTTATAATTACAAATTTTACGAGTTCTTTGAGTCTTTTTATATCTTTCCATCTCTCCAAGGAGTCCAGATTATCCGCACCGATAAGAAGGTATATTTTTTCTATTTGAAAATGTTTGTAAAGATATAAAACAGTTTCAATAGTAGGCACAGGACGGTTCTGTTTTATTTCGTAGTTACAAATCGATACATTTTGATAATTTTTCAATAGTTTTTTTAACCATTTTAATCTTGTCTGCGGAGGAGCGTGATACTCTTTTTTGAAAGGATTTAGATAGGTAGGGCATACAAAAATACGATCAATATCAAGTTCTTTTAAAGAAGTTTGAATTATTTTAATATGTCCTATATGTGGCGGGTCAAAAGAACCTCCAAAAAGAGCTATTTTCATTTAATTGTCGTTAAACCTTTCTTTTGATAAGATCATCATGAAATTATTTATATAAATGCCGATTTATATAGTTATAAATTATACAATAAAAAGGGAAAACATGGCTTTAAAAGTTGCAATCAACGGATTTGGAAGAATAGGCAGATGTGTGGCAAGAATCATCGCCAAAAGAGATGATATCGAATTAGTTGCTGTCAATGATACTGCAAAAAGAGAGATGACAGAATATCTTTTAAAATATGACTCCGTTCACAGTATGTTCAGTGAAGAAGTTAAAATTTTGGAAGATGATTATATGCAAATAGGCAAAGACAGAGTAAAATTTTTAGCCGACAGAGATCCTAACAAACTCGATTTCGCAAAATATGGTGCAGAGATACTATTAGAGTGTACCGGTGCATTTTTGACTCAGGAAAAATCCCAGCCTTATATAAATAACGGCATTAAAAAGGTTGTCTTTTCCGCTCCTGCAAAAGATGATACACCAACTTTTGTTATAGGCGTAAATGAAGACAAATACAAAGGTGAAACTATTGTTTCAAATGCAAGTTGTACTACAAACTGTCTCGCTCCCATTACCAAAATTATCGATGATACATTCGGAATAGAAAAAGGTTTGATGACTACTATCCACTCTTATACAAATGATCAGAAGATACTTGATGTCAAACATTCAAAAGATCCAAGAAGAGCTAGAGCGGCAGCTGTCAATATGATACCTACCACTACCGGTGCCGCCAAAGCGATAGGACTTGTTATGCCAAATCTAAAAGGCAAACTTCACGGGCAAAGTGTAAGAGTTCCGACTGCTGATGTTTCTATGGTTGACCTGAATGTAATTTTAAAGAAAAATACTACTGTAGAAGAAGTTATCAAAGTATTTGAAGAAAAAGAGAGAAACGAATATCAAGGCATCATCAGTGTAGATCATGATAAAAGAGTTTCTCAAGATTTTGTAGGAAGCTCCATCAGTTCGATAGTTGCGGCAGATTTGACTCAGGTGATAGAGGGTAATATGCTAAAAGTTATGGCATGGTATGATAATGAGTGGGGTTACTCTTGCAGACTTGTAGATATGGCTCTTCATGTCGGAAACTATAAATAAAATTGTAAAGGATAGGATAAAACGATGATACCTACTGTCAGAGACATAGAAATAGACGGAGAAAAAGTTTTTATCAGATGTGATTTTAATGTTCCTACCGATGAATTTGGAAATATTTCGGATGATAGAAGGATAAGAGCCGCTTTGAGTACCATCAGATACTGTTTGGATCATAACTGCTCACTTGTTTTGGCAAGTCATTTCAAAAGACCAAAACCCGGTCTATTTGAAGACAAATACTCCTTAAAACCCGTTGCCAAAAGACTTAAATCTCTTTTGAAAAG
Organism: uncultured Campylobacterales bacterium; assembly: GCA_964450755.1. Classification (GTDB taxonomy): domain Bacteria; phylum Campylobacterota; class Campylobacteria; order Campylobacterales; family JAADDG01; genus JAADDG01. The sequence goes on along the minus strand of CAYVDJ010000062.1, from coordinate 10,581 downwards.
AGATATCATAATGGCAAAAGATGTAGTGGGTGAAGATGCCATGAGCAAAGCCGCTTCATTGGAAAAAGGACAGATACTTCTTTTGGAAAATCTTCGTTTTGAAGAGGGTGAAACAAAAAATGATATAGAGTTTGCCAAAAAACTCAGACAAATGGGTAATGTATATGTAAACGATGCATTTGGTGCATCTCACAGAAAACATGCTTCCATATATGCGCTTCCGACTCTCTATTCAAAAGGAAAAAGAGCGGGAGGATTTTTGCTTTCAAAAGAGATAAATTTCTTTTATAAGATTATCCAAAATCCAACACGCCCTTTTATCGCAGTTGTAGGAGGAAGCAAGGTTTCTGGCAAACTACAGGCTTTGACCAATCTCATACATGTTGTAGATAAGCTTATTATCGGTGGCGGTATGGCATTTACATTTTTAAAAGCGATGGGATATGAGATAGGAAACTCTCTTGTAGAAAATGATCTGATTGAAGATGCAAAAGATATTATGCAAAAAGCACTGGATTTGAATGTAAAATTTTATCTTCCTGTTGATGTCGTAGTAGCACCTGAACTAAACGACAGAGCGCCTATCAAATTTTTGCCTATTCAGGAGATTCCAAAAGATTGGATGGGACTTGATGTGGGACCTGCAACCTCAAGACTCTTTCGAGAAGCCATCAATGATGCGCAGACTATTTTGTGGAACGGTCCTATGGGAGTTTTCGAGATGGATAAATTCTCAAAAGGAAGTATAAAGATGTCTCACTATATCTCCGAATCTCACGCAACAACGATTGTCGGTGGAGGTGATACGGCAGATGTCGTTGCAAGAGCGGGAGATGTTGACGAGATGACTTTTATCTCCACCGGAGGCGGGGCGAGTCTGGAACTTTTGGAAGGTAAAAAACTGCCCGGTATAGAAGTTTTAGAGGTGGACAGGATAGAAGAGAGGGTGGAAGCTCTATGATAATAGCCGCAAATTTCAAAACAAATCATACAAGAGGCAGCACAAAAGAGTATATTGATAAATTGAATGATTTTATCTCTCCAAGAGAGATAAAAGATAAAATCATGGTTTTCCCTCCGTTTACGGCTTTGGATAATTTTGAATATAACAATATAACGGTAGGTATCCAAAACGCCTATCCGGTAAAAAACGGTTCATATACAGGTGAAATAGGACTTGAACAGATAGAAGAGTTCAATATCAAAACAATCTTGCTTGGACATAGCGAAAGAAGACATATTTTAAATGAACCACAAAAACTGATAGCAAAAAAGTTTCAGTTTTTTGCAGAGCATGAATTTGAGATAGTCTATTGTGTAGGAGAACCAAAAGAGATAAGAGAGAGAGGTTTTGATGCGGTAGTTGAATATATCTACAAACAATTAGAAAATATTGATTTAAATTATGATAAACTTGTGGTTGCATATGAACCTGTATGGGCTATAGGTACGGGACTTACCGCTAAAAGCAAAGATATAGAAGAGGTACTTGCAAAACTAAGATCAGATATAAAAGCTCCTCTTTTGTATGGTGGAAGTGTCAAAACCTCAAATGCGGAAGAAATTTTAACAATACCCAACTGCAACGGTCTTTTGATAGGAACTGCAAGTTGGAATGTTGAAACATTTTGCGAAATCATAGAAATTTCTAAAAAAACGGCGGAGGAAAACAGATGATAATGAAAGGTAAAAGAGGACTGGTTGTCGGAGTTGCCAATAACAAATCGATTGCATACGGCATAGCAAAAGCGTGTAGGGATCAGGGAGCGGAACTTGCTTTTACATATCTAAACGACCAGCTCAAAAAAAGGGTAGAGCCTATCGCAAAGGATTTGGGCAGTGATAAAATATATCCTCTTGATGTAAACAAAGATGAAGAACTTGTTGCTTTAAAAGAGAGCATAGAGAAAGATTTTGGCAAAATCGACTTTTTGGTTCATTCTGTTGCTTTTGCTCCAAGAAGAGCGCTTGATGGTGAATTTTTGGATACACAAAAAGAGGATTTCGAGATAGCGATGAATACTTCCGTTTTCTCCTTGATCTCTTTGTCTCAGGCTTTGCTTCCTGTTATGAGTGAGAATACCTCTATCGTAACTCTGACTTACATAGGCAGTGTGGAGTATATCCCTCACTACAATGTTATGGGTGTGGCAAAAGCCGCACTGGAAGCGAGTGTAAGATATCTGGCTGTGGATCTTGGAAAAAGAGGTATCAGGATCAACGCTATAAGTGCCGGTCCGATCAAAACTCTTGCGGCAAGCGGAATAGGAGATTTTAGAACCATTCTCAAATGGAATGAGGCAAATGCTCCTTTGAAAAAGAATGTTACGATAGAAGAGGTCGGAAACAGCGCGATGTATCTTCTAAGCGATCTCTCCTCTGGAGTAACGGGAGAAATTCATTATGTTGATGCAGGATACAATATAATGGGTATGGCAGCCGTTGAAAGAGATGAAGAGGGTAAAAACCATTTGGCATGGGATCTGCAAAAATAGGACTTTTTACCACCGCTTTACTTCGGTAAAAAGGAGATTTAAAGATGAAGCTTTTTATAAAAAACATATCTTATCTGGGGATGATGCTCTTTATCATCTCCGTTATCTCCTTTTTGGCTATTCATTTGGCGCCAAACTCATTTTTTGCCGCCGGTGATCTAAACCCAAATATCACAAAAGAGTCTTTGGAACATCTAAAAACGATATACGGTCTTGACAAACCTCTTTATGTGCAGTATCTCTCATGGATAAATTCTATTTTGCATCTTGATTTTGGGATCTCTTTTGCAAGTGGAAAACCGGTAAGAGAAGAGATACTCTCAAGGATAGGAATCACTTTGACGATCAATATTATCAGTATGATTTTTATATTTGTTACAGCCATCTATCTTGGGATAAAGGCGGCACTGAAACAAAACAGTTTTTTGGACAGAGCATTAAAACAGTTTTCACTTGTCAGTTTTGCCATTCCCTCTTTTTATCTTGCTTTATTGCTGATTTTGTTCTTCTCGGTAAAACTCGGATGGTTTCCGATATCCGGACTTCATTCACTCGAAACAAAAAGCGGATTTTCCTACTATCTTGATGAAGCGTGGCATCTTGTTATTCCGATATTTGTTCTGGTTTTTGGAGGGATAGGAACTCTTGCCATGTATATAAGAGGATTGACTATCGATATTTTAAAGAGCGATTATATCTTTTTTGCAAAAGCAAGAGGGATAGACAAAGAATCTCTGTTTAAAAGATATATAGTTCCAAACCTCTCTCCGCCTGTTGTTACGATTTTGGGTCTTTCGTTGCCGGGACTTATCGGAGGAAGCGTAATTTTGGAATCCATCTTTTCAATAAACGGAATGGGACTTCTGTTTTATCAAAGCGCACTCAGCAGAGACTATCCTGTTATCATGGGGATACTTATTATTTCGGCATTCTTGACACTGCTTGGCAATATGATAGCGGATCTTGTTTTGTTAAAACTCAATCCGCATTTTAAGAGAAATGTTTGATTTAATCTGTTTTGTAGATCTTTTGTAAATCCCCTACCCTTCTTCCCATATTCAAAAGCAGCATATCGGCTACTACCAAAGCTGCCATTGACTGGGCAACTATCGAACCTCTGACGGCGATACAGGGATCGTGTCTGCCTTTTAGGTTGCAGACTGTTTCATTGCCGTAAATATCGATTGTTTTTTGTGGTTGGAAGATGGAGGGAGTCGGTTTGAAATAGACTTTCAAAACGATCTCATCTGCATTGCTGATACCGCCTAGGATTCCTCCGCTGTTATTTGACAAAAAACCGTTTTTGTCTATCTGATCGTTATCTTCGCTTCCTCTCATAGATGCGCTTTTTGTTCCGGCTCCGATTTCCACAGCTTTGGTGCCATTTATACTCATCATCGCATCTGCCAAAACAGCGTCCATTTTATAATAGATCGGTTCTCCAAGAGAGGGAGGGATGTTTTTTATCTTGACCAAAACCGCCCCTCCTATGGAGTCGTGAGCCTCTTTGGCCTCTAAAATCGCCTCTTTTTGCTTCTCTTCCAAATCTTTATCAAGAGTGTAAATCTCACTTGTTTTGGCATAATCAAAATCCTCTTTTTCCCCCTCAATATCTCCTATCTGACACACTCCGCTTAGTATCTTTATATCAAGCTCTTTCAAAAGAAGTTTTGCAACGGCTGCCGCCGCCACTCTTGCGGCTGTTTCTCTTGCGCTGCTTCTTCCTCCCCCTCTGTAATCTCTTATACCGTATTTGTTCCAATAGGTAAAATCGGCATGTCCGGGTCTGAAGATATCTTTGATGGCTGAGTAGTCTTTGCTTTTTTGATCTTTGTTGAAAATAACCATGGCTATCGGAGTTCCGGTGCTTTTGCCCTCAAATACTCCGCTTAGGATCTCTACTTTGTCATCCTCTTTTCTTGCTGTTGCAAACTTGTTTTGTCCGGGTTTTCTTCTGTCAAGTTCACTTTGTATAAACTCCTCATCTATTTTCAATCCTGCCGGAACTCCGTCCAAAACAGCTCCTATGGCTTTTCCGTGAGATTCTCCGAAAGTTGTTAAAATCAATCTTTTTCCAAAACTATTCACTTGTTCCCTTTAATAATATTTCAAGAGCTTTTTTGGCTGCTTTTTGTTGAGCATCTTTTTTGCTTTTTCCTTTTGCAACGGCAAATTTTTTTTCTTTGATACCGACTTCTATCTCAAACTCTTTTTTGTGATCAGGACCAAAAGCCCTCAGCATCGTATATTCCGGAGTTGTTCCAAATTCTGCCTGTGTCAGCTCCTGCAAAGTGGTTTTATAATCTTTGAAAATACTTTTTAGGTCTATTTGGGGATAAACTTCTTCCAGTAACTTTAAAACTATCTCGGTTGCTTTGCTTAAACCAGATTCAAGATATACCGCTCCTATCACGGCTTCAAAAGCATTTGAAAGCAAAGAGGGTTTGTCTCTGCCGTTATTGTTCTCTTCTGCCAAAGAGATAAAGATATAGTTTCCAAGATTGATCTTTTTGGCAAGTTTTTCAAGACCTTTTTCATTTACAAGTGAAGCTCTCAGTTTTGAAAGCTCTCCTTCATCCACTTTTGGAAATTTCTTGAAAAGATACTCTCCTATGATCAGATCAATAACCGCATCTCCCAAAAACTCCAGTCTTTCGTTGTTATACTGCTTTTTGTAACTTTTGTGTGTAAGTGCCTCGATTATCAGGTCTTTGTTTTTAAACTGATAATCCAAACTCTTTTCCAGTTTTTTTATATCATCCATTTTACACCTTTAATTTTTCTGCTTCTTCTTTTGCGATTTTATCACATTTTTCATTTTCGATATGTCCGTTGTGGGCTTTAATCCATACAGCATTAATATTATGAGGAGAAGATACATCTATATATTCTCTCCAAAGATCGGAGTTTTTAACACCTTTGAACTCTTTTTTGATCCAGTTTTCAATCCATTCGTTAATCCCCCTTACGACATAGTTTGAATCGCTGTAAAGTGTTATTTCACACGGCTCTTTCAAAGCTTTTAAAGCTTCAATAACCGCCGTTAGTTCCATTTGGTTGTTGGTTGCCTCTTTTTTGGAGCCTTTTATGATCTTTTCTTTGTCTTTATAGCGCAAAATAGCGCAATATCCACCCTCTCCCGGATTGCCGAGCGATGAGCCGTCAGTAAATATATTTATTTTTTTCATCTTCTTTTTTCACTATCATAGGTATTGTCTGTGCCGAATCAAATGTATAACAGTTTGGACATCTGTAAAAAAAGATTGGAAATACCTCTTTGCACTCTTTACAGATATACTCAAATCTAAGATCCGCTTTTTTGTTCTCTTTTGAACTGTTTAGACAGATAAGCAGATCCAGTTCAAAAACAGCACTCTTTTTTTCTTTGTCAATGATGCCTCTTGCGCTTAATATCTCAAAAAGCGCACTGTTTTTTACATCGCCCAAATATATTCTCTCTTTAGGCAGATACCATATAAGATCGACCAATTTGTAAAAATCAAAATTCTCTATCTCTTTAAATTTTATCTCTTTCTCATTTCTGCCTAAAAATTCAAAAAGAACTCTTTGTATGATTTTATTTTCATTACAGATTTGTAAAAGTTTGCTCTTTTTTGTCTGATAGTCCGATTTTGCGGTACTAATTATATCCAAAGCTTCTATATATTTTCTTTGTTTTTTTATATCAACATTCAGTTCTTCAAGTACATTTAATATTTCTATTGCCTTATCATATTTCCTCAACTTTTCATATATAACGATTAAATAATTTAATGCTTTTTTATTCCTTGGAGATATTTTTATACCTTCCAAAAAGGTTGTTTCGCTTCTTTGTAAAAATCCTGCCTTAAAATAGAGCTTTCCAAGCATCGTAAATATCTGATTTTTCTCCTCTTTGTCTTTTGCTCTTTCCAACAAAAGAAGATAAATCTCTATCGCTTTGTCATAATCTCCCTTTCTCTCATGTAAAAGAGCTATCAAAATGATCGATTCAAGAGAGATATTTTGATTTTCGGCAACCATTTTGTACTCTAACAGATCTCTGTCTGATTCAAATTTTTTTATAAAGTTTTTTATCTGATTTTTCTCCTCTTTGTGCTTGTAAACAGTCCACCAGTAACTTGCAAAAGAGATGATGAAAATGATAAGAAAAAGTATGATAATGCTAAAAAGGGGATCATGATAATCTATAAAAAATATTTCCAAAATTTTTACCTGCTGTTTTTTTAGTCTATAATTATATCAAAGTCGGTATAATAAAACTATGATAGATAATTCATCCATAGAAAATTTAAAAAACAGAATCGATATCGTCGATGTAATCGGCAGTTATATAGAGTTGAAAAAAAGCGGAGCCAACTTCAAAGGGCTTTGTCCTTTTCACTCCGAAAAAAGTCCCAGTTTCGTTGTAAGCCCCTCCAAACAGATATATCACTGTTTTGGATGTCATGCAAGTGGGGATGCCATAAAATTTGTGATGGATTATGAGAAACTCTCTTATCCCGAAACCATCGAAAAACTAGCTTCAATGTATCATTTTTCGCTTGATTATACAAAATCAAAAAGCTCTGAACATAAAAGCGATATTTTATTAAAAACCAATATTTTCTTTATAAGAAATCTTGAGAGACAAAAAACAGCTAAAGATTATCTTTTGCAAAGAGGGATTTATGAATCTTCGATAGAGAGATTTGAGATAGGTTATGCGCCTTCTTCTGGTGAGTTTATGGGTTTTTTGCAAAAAGAGGGTTTTTCAAAAGAGGAGGCTTTAAAATACGGCTTGACGGCAAAGGATGAAAACAGAAGATTTTATGCCAGATTTATAGAGAGGATCACTTTCCCTATCTATGACCCAAGAGGAAATCTTGTCGGTTTTGGAGGCAGAACTATCTCAAACCACCCCGCCAAATATATCAACTCTCCACAGACAAACTATTTTAACAAATCAAGACTTCTTTACGGCTATCATCTCGCAAAAGATAGAATCTTCAAAGAGGGGAGGATCATCGTAACAGAGGGATATCTTGATACGATAATGCTTCACCAGGCGGGATTCAAAGAGGCGGTTGCAACTTTGGGAACGGCTTTGACAAAAGAGCATCTTCCTCTTTTACGAAAAGGAGAACCCAAAGTCATTCTCTCTTATGATGGAGACAGCGCGGGGATAGAGGCGGCGTTCAAAGCGGCAAGACTTCTTAGTATAACCGGTATAAAAGGTGGAGTGGTTATCTTTGGGGAGGGTGCGGATCCTGCCGATATGATAAAAAACGGTAAAAGCGATGTTGTAAAACAGCTCTTTTTGCATCCGAAATCTTTTATTGAATTTTGTTTGGAAATGATAGTAAAAAGATATGATCTAAACGACCCTATGCAAAAAGAGTCAGCTTTGAAAGAGGCAAAAACCTATCTCTTTTCACTTTCTGAGATACTTCAACAAGAGTACAGAAGTTTTCTTGCAACTCTTTTGCATACCGACGAGAGAGTTATAGGAACAAAAAGAACAAGAGTATCAAATCTCCAAAACAGCAGTGTAAAAGAGGATATTTCAGAACTTACTCTGATAAAAACTCTGCTTAACAAATCAGAACTGATAGATGATGTTTTGGATGTTATAGATGTCAGTATGTTTCAAACCCACAAAGAGGAGTTTTCTCTTTTGATAGAGGGTAAAAAAGATGATCCAAAACTTGTTGCCATAGAGATAAGAGACAATATCAAAGAGTACGGGAAAGAGGATATAAGACAGCAGCTTTTATTTTTTCTTATAAAATATTATAATGCGCTTTTGAGAAATGTAACAAAAAAGAGAGATATCTCTTTTGAAAAAAAGAACTATTTGATACGAAAGATGAGAGACAAGATAAACAGACTGAAAAAAGGAGAATTGGTTTCTTATGAGAGCCTTAGCACTATTTAGCGGCGGACTTGACAGTATGCTTTCTGTTAAACTGATAAAAGAGCAGGGAGTTGATGTGGTAGCTTTGTTTATCGATACCGGTTTTGGAAGCAGCAGGGAAAGGGATGGATTACTTGCCAAAAGAGCCGAAATTGTCGGAGCCAAACTTGAGATAATCGATACAAAAGAGCAGTTTATCAAAGAGATACTTTTTGATCCTAGATACGGTTACGGCAAAAATTTCAATCCCTGCATAGATTGTCATGCCAATATGATCAAAATAGCAAAAGCTCTTTTGCCAAAATATAAAGCTGATTTTATCATAACCGGAGAGGTGGCGGGACAGAGACCTATGAGCCAAAGAGTAGAAGCGATACAAAATGTTACCCGTCTTGCAGACGAAGAGATGGGAGGAGTTGTACTAAGACCTCTAAGCGCAAAGCTTTTCCCTCCTACAAAACCGGAGATCGAGGGATGGATAGACAGAGAAAAACTTTTGGCTATAAGCGGAAGAGATAGAAAAATACAGCTTGATCTGGCAAAAAAGTACAATTTTGAGGATTATGAGAGTCCAGGCGGAGGATGTCTGCTGACTGAAGCTGTATTTAGTGCCAAGATAAGAGATCATATCAAATATGACAAATTTGAATCCGAAGATGTGGAAGTTTTGAAAGTAGGAAGACATCTAAGATTGCCAGAAGGCGCAAAACTCGTTATCGGCAGAAACAAAGAGGAGAATGAAAGAATAGCAAAAATAGAAAATGAGAAGTTTATAAAGATAAAACTTCTAAATGCCACAGGTCCTTTGAGTCTGCTCTCAAAAAATGCCTCAAAAGATGATACAAAACTGGCTGTTTCGTTGGCTTTGGTTTACGGTAAAACAAAAAGCGGCGAACTTTATGAAGTTAAAGTCAAAGATGAGGTTATGATCTCAGAACCTTTTGTATCCAAAGAGGAGGCGCATAAATTTTTCATAAAGATATAAGATTTTTTTGCTATAATTACACTCTACTTTTTAGTGGGGCATTAGCTCAGCTGGGAGAGCACGACGCTGGCAGCGTCGGGGTCAGCGGTTCGAACCCGCTATGCTCCACCAATACAGGTCAAAATGCGCTGTATCCTTTGTGAAAGTTTCTCTTTTTCTTTTGTCTGCAAGAGGTGTCAAAAAGAGTTTTTAACCCCCTCTTTCTCTACAAGAGTCTTACCATGCGGATTTAAGATCCACAGTTTTTACAGTTACAGCGATATCGAAACTCTTTTAAAGACCAAACATACTTTTTTGGGATTTTTTATCTATAAAATTTTGGCTTCCAACTCGTTCTCCCTTTTTGCAAAAGAGTTTTCTTTCCCTTCTTTGGTTTATGCTCTTGGGATAGATGATCATACAAAAAGCGGCTATTCCCATACCGCCATACTCACAAAATCTTTGAAATCCAAAAATATCAAACCTCTTTTTTCTCATCTCACAGCGCAAAATCAGGTTAACTATTCGGGTAAAACATTGAACTACCGCCTTGAAAATCCGAGAGATTTTAAATACACTTTTAAAAAAGATATTGATGTGATAATCGTTGATGATATCGTAACTACGGGTACAACGATAAATGAAGCTCTGACAAAACTCAAAAAAAACGGTGTAAATCCACTTTTTGCCCTAACTTTGGCGGATGCAAGAAAATGAAATTTTCAAAGAACCCTGAATTTTGCTACATCTTCTCCCACACAAGCTTTTTAACATTCTTCTCTTTCTCATCAAAATTGATCCCAACCAAAATAATCTCTTTGTTCTCTTTTAGATATTTCTCATAATACTTTTTCTTTTTTATTTGAAATAGTGGATCTTCATCGTTTACTTTAAACTCAAATATATAAATCTTCTCTTTGATAAAAACGGTAAAATCTATCCTTCCTCTGTTTGTTACATCTTCGGCTATTATTTTTAGTCCCAAAGATGATATATAGACATAAAAGACACTTGCGTAGTAGCCTTCAAAGGAGGAGATATTGTTTTTTACATAGGAGTTATAGGGGATGGAAGCGTATAGAGATATCAGAGTCTCTTTGAACTCTTCCAAACTGCTGTTTGCCAAAGCCATTAAAAGATTTTTCCTTTTTAGAGTATAATTATCATCATTTGTCAGATATGATATCAGCATAGTGTTAAATGAGATTTGTACCTCTTTGTTTGGA
>CAYVDJ010000061.1:0-32499 GCA_964450755.1 uncultured Campylobacterales bacterium | reverse complement strand
GCACATGAGAGACCGCAGTTTTTTTGATCTATGATTTTTATCTGAAGGTTTTTATATTTTTCTTTTAATTTCTTTACAATTTCCAAAGAGTCATCACTGCTTCCGTCATTTACGACTATCGTTTCAAAATCTTTATATGTCTGGTTATTCAGACTCTCTATCGCCTCTTTGATGTAGGGCGCTTGGTTATAGAGGGGAATGATGATGGAAACTTCCGGCATATATATCCTTGTATCTACTTTTTTAATGAGTGAGATTATAACATATTATTAACTGACCTTACGCACTATATCGTATCCATAGTAAAGAGAGAAAGTACCTACTATTTCGTTGGTTGTTTTTTAGCATAGCCAAAGCTATGGTGAAAGACAACAGTTATTAACTATCCGTATTTTTTCATAGCCGCTCTTGCTTCTCTGTCTGCCTCTTTTCTTTTGAGAGCCTCTCTTTTGTCATGAAGCTGTTTTCCTTTTGCCAGAGCAATTTCTACTTTTATGATGTTTTTGGAAGTGAGATAGAGAGACAACGGTACGATTGTAAGGCTCTCTTTTGATACTTTGCCAAGAAGTTTGTCTATCTCTTTTCTGTGTAACAGCAGTTTTCTGTCTCTTCTCTCATTTGGTTTGAAGTGGGGATTTGTTGTATCAAGATATGAGATATGGGCATTTAACAGATAGGCTTCGCTTTTTATAATTCTGACAAAACTATCTTTTAGATTGACTCTTCCCATTCTTATCGCTTTTACTTCACTTCCTTTCAAAACGATACCGGCTTCATACTTTTCTAAAATTTCATAATCATGAAAAGCTTTTTTGTTTCTTGCTATGACTTTTCTACTCATCTTTTACCTTAAAAAAAGAACTTCCGCTTCCGCTGAAAAACATTTTATTTTGATAGTTTAGCAAATCTTTGCATAAATCAAGTGCAGGAGGAAAAAGATCATTTAAAATTTTTGGATTATACTCTTTTAAAATATCCCTGCTGTTCATATTTTTTAACTCATCTGCCAAATCTCTGTTTTTTTTCAAAATACTTAAATCACCTTTTAGATTCTCTCTGAATTTTTTATAAACCAAAGGAGTATCGCATTTTATTGGGGGAGTGAAGATCTCAAATGAAGGAGTATTTTCAAAAAAAGGCTCTACCACCTCACCGATTCCGGATACATTTGCACTCTCATACCCGTATATAAAAAAAGGCACATCCGCTCCTATTTTTTCTCCGATGAAGCAGAGTTTTTCTTTTGAGAGTTTTAGTTGCAAAACATCGTTTGCAAGAAGCAAAAAAGATGCCGCATCGGAACTTCCTCCTCCAAGTCCGGCAAATTCCGGAATATTTTTATCTACTTTTATCTTGTGTTCTTTGAAAAATTTCTCTGTTTTGTTATCAATCTCTTTTAGAAGAAGATAGGCTTTATAAATACTGTTTTTTTCGATTTTACAGCTGAAGTTTCCCTCTATCTCAAAATCACTGCTCTTTTTCTTCTCAAACGATACAAGATCAAAAAGCTCTTTTACTCTGACAAACCTTGAGAAAAGTTCGTGATAGTTTCCTCTTAGTCCTGTTATTTTTAAAAATATATTGATTTTTGCAAAAGCTTTCGTTTTCATCTTATCCTTCTTGAGAGCTGATTTAAAACGGAGGTTTGTATCTCTTTGTTTGCGGCGATATTGCTCATCTTTATCTCCTCCTCTATTTCACCTCTGATTATCGGTATCTCTTTTGGCGCTTCTATACCTATTTTGATGCTGTTTTTGTTTATCTCTATGATTTCAATCGTAATATTATCGTTGATGATGAGTTTTTCTCTCTCTTTTCTTGTCAGTATCAGCATAATTTTATATTGTTCACTTCATAAGATACAGCATTGTTTTTGATTTTGATTATTGTTAAGTTGTCATTGCAGTCCAAAAAATAAACTCCTTCCTCTTTTATTTTAAAATCCTCTATTTTAAGAACTTTTCCTTTAAATATATCTTCAATATCAGCCAAATAGAAATTTTCTTTTATTTTAAGATAGCAAAGCGGATTGAGAGATTTTTCATTTTCATAGACAAAATTCCCCTCTCTTAATCTCTCAAGATAACTAAGAGAACCAAAAACATGAAGCTCTTTTGCCAGTATATCTGCTATACTTCTGATATATCCCCCTTCGCTTACGCTGATCTCAAAAGTCAAAAAAGGATGTGAATAAGAGAGGAGTTTGAGATCAAATATCGTAGTTTTTATACTTTTTAATTCAAATTCCACCTCTTTTCTTGCCAGATTGTAGGCTCTTTGACCGTCTATCTTTTTGGCACTGTATTTTGGGGGAAGATACTCCAGCTCTTTTGGCAGATTTTTAAATACTCTGTCTATCTCTTTTAAAGAGAGCGGATTAAATTCTTTTATCTGTGTAATCTTCTCTATATCCAAAGTGGGACTTTTGGCACCTATCCACAGAGTTGCTCTGTAGGTTTTGGGGCTTTTTTTCAAAAATCTGAAAAGTTTTGTATATTGACCAAATGCCACTATCAAAACACCTCTTGCAAAAGGATCCAAAGTTCCCGAAAATCCGGCTTTTTTGGTTTTATACTTCTTTTTAAGAGAAGACAAAAAGCGGTTTGAGGAGATAAAAGAGGGTTTATATGCCACAAAGATACGGTTTTTGCACATCATACCCTCTCTACATAATCTGCAAGTATATCTTTGTGGATACCGCCGAAATTTATCTTTAGTTTGAATTCTCTTTTTACTTTGCTGATAGCCAAAATCCGCCCTATCCCAAAAAGCTTGTGTTTTACAAGATCTCCTTTTTTGTAGGGTGTTGATTTTTCAAGTACCAAACTTCCCTCTATCAAGCCTGTCTCTTTTAGAAATCTGCTTTTTGAGAGATTGCTTCTTTTTCCTCTGAAAAATCTGCTGTCGGTATAACTTAGTGTAAGCTCTTTTTTTGCTCTTGTGATAGCAACATATCCGAGTCTTCTCTCCTCTTCCATATCCGATCCCTCCCCGATAAGCGGGAAAAAACCCTCCTCCAAGCCTATAACAAAAAGATAGTCAAACTCCAGTCCTTTACTTGCATGGACACTCATTATACAGATACTCTCTTCGCTTATCTGATCCTGATCGCTTTGCAAAGAGATCTCATTTAAAAAATCATCCAGTGAACTGTCAAGATTTGTTTTTATATAATCTTTATAATAGCCGTAAAATTCATCAATATTTGCTATTTTTTCATAGGAATCGGGCATTTGGGCATAATACTCTTTGAGTTTGAAACATCTCTCTATCTCATCTGCCGTATCGTAGGTTGAGGATTGGCTTTTTTGTCTTATATCCTCTATATTTTGTGTAAATTTTTGCAACTCTTCATACGATCTTTTGCTGACTGATTTTTTCACTTTGTCATTATGAGAGATTAAAAGCTCATAGATTGAACATTTCGCCTCATAGGCATTGTTTTCAAGTTTGTTAAGAGCCACTTTTCCAAGACCTCTTTTGGGTTTGTTGATCACTCTTTTTAGAGAGAAATCATCATGAGGATTTGAAATCAAACGAAGATATGCTATGATATCTTTAACTTCGGCTCTTTCATAAAATTTTACTCCTCCTACCATCTTGTAGGGAATATTCTCTTTGTTAAGCCCCTCTTCCAGAGATCTGCTAAGAGCGTTAATGCGGTAAAGGATTGCTATTTGATTGTAATAAACTCCTTTGTTTATAAGATCTTTTATCTTTTTTGCTATTGTAAGAGCTTCCTGACTCTCATTGTATGAGTGTAAAAGCTCTATCTCCCTGCCCTCCTCTTTTGTGGCTTTTAGAATTTTGCCAAGTCTGTTTCTGTTGTGTTCTATCAGGTTGTTTGCCGCTTCTAGTATTTTTTTGGTGGATCGGTAATTGTATTCGAGTTTTACTATTTTTGTATCTTTAAACTGATTTTTAAATTCCAGTATATTTTTGATATTTGCACCTCTCCACCCGTAAATGCTTTGATCATCATCTCCTACCACACAGAGATTTTTATGAGTTGAAGTTAGCAGTTTTAAAAGTTTATATTGAAGTTCATTGGTATCTTGATACTCATCTACCATGATATACTGGTATCTTTGTGCCGTTTCCTCTTTTATATCTTCATTTTCTTCTAAAATTTTATAGGTTAGAGATATCAGGTCATCAAAGTCCACCAGATTGTTTTTTCTGATAAACTCCTCATACTGTCTGTAAATTTCAGCAATTTTTTTGTAGTGTATGAGTTCTGCTTTTTGTGCTGCCAAAGATGGAGAGATGAGAGAGCTTTTATATCTTGAAATTTCACTTGCCGCAACTGCCATGGGGATATCATTTATAAAATTTTTTAAAATTCTCTTTTTGTCATTGGTATCTATAATGACAAAGGAGTTTTTTCTGTTTAGTCTGTCTATATAAAATTTTAAAAACAGCAGACCGAATTTATGAAAAGTACACAAAAGCGGAGGATAGGATATATGTTCAATCATACCCAAAGCTCTTGTTCTCATCTCCGCTGCCGCTTTGTTTGTAAAAGTAAGTGTCAGTGTACTTGAAGGGGGAATACCGTTGGATATGAGATAAGCAAGTCTTGTTGTCAAAGTTTTTGTCTTTCCGCTTCCAGCACCTGCAAGTATCAAAAGTGGTCCGTCAATATGGATTGCAGCTTCTCTTTGAGAATCATTAAGTTCATTTAATATTTTTTCCATCTCTCTTCCGATTGTAAATTATAAGGTATTAATATATTTTACTAAAAAGAAGATTAAATTATTATAGTGTTGATTAAAAGCCTGTAAAAATACACCTTTTTGTAAAAAAAAAGTTTCATTTTTTTAATAAGAAAAACAAATATCGTTGCATTTATTATTAAAATTAGTTATAATTAAACGAGAATATCAACTATCAGTATTTAACTATAAAAACAGAGGAGATGCAATGATAAAGAATTTTTCAAGAATAGAGACTTTTCTTACAGTAGTCAAAGGCAAAAGTTTTTCTAAAGCTTCAAAAAAACTTGGCATCTCCCAACCTGCCGTTACACAGCAGATCAAACTTCTCGAAGAGTATGTGGGTAACAAACTTGTTGACAGGAAAAAAAACGGTATCATTCTTACAAAAGCGGGGGAAGAGTTTTACAGAGTCTGTCTGAAACTTGAAAGATGTATTTTAAGTGCCGAAAAAGAGATTATCCGTATAATCAACAAAGAGTTGACTTTTATCATAGGATCATCTTATACGATAGGTAATTATCTTGTACCGGAATTTTTAAATGATCTTAAAAACGCTATCCAAAATGAAGTCTTGATAAAAGTTGATTTGAGTGAAAAAGTTTTAAACGAGGTATTGGATAAAAAAGCCGATTTGGCTTTGGTGGAATCCCCTATATTTTTGGAAGGTTTGATATACAGAGAATGGATGGAAGATGAACTGGTTCTTTTTAGCAACTCTCCACTCCCAAAATATATAAGAAAAGAGGAACTTTACAACTATAACTGGATATGCAGAGAGGAAGAGTCTCATACAAGAAGATTGGTAGCTGAAGTTTTCGAGGAAGCCGGAATAGAGTGTAAATCTTTTAATGTTATCAGTGTTGTAACCAATCCGACGGTTGTAAAGCAGACTGTTTTAAAAGCGGATAAAAGAAAAAATCCCACTGTTTCCATTATCTCAAAATATGTGATAACAGATGAGCTTGACAATGGTACTTTATATACTGCAAAGATAAAAAATATGAAATTTATAAGGAAGCTTTATATAGCCTATTTAAAAGAGAGAAAATATGACGCTTTTATAGACAATGTTTTGCAATACCTGATGAGTAAAAGGAAAATTGTTATTCATCATCACTCTCATCGTTCCTGATTTTTGTTATCCAGTCTGTTAAAGTTTTCTCAAAGCCTATATTTTTGCTCTGATAAAATTTTAGATCTTTGTCAAGATAGCGCTGTTTTACCCATCCTCCAAAATCATGGGGGTATAGATACCCTTTCAAAGAGGGGCTTTTTAGATGTTTTAAAACGGGCAGGTTTTCATTTTCCTCTATATATTTTAAGGCACTGTTTATTGCCTGATAGCAACTGTTTGATTTTGGAGAAGAGGAGAGATAAACAACGCATTGGGAGAGGATGATTCTTGATTCGGGATATCCTATTTTGCTTACGGCATTCATTGTGCTGACGGCTAAATTAAGGGCATTTGGATTTGCGTTTCCTATATCTTCGCTTGATAAAATTACCAATCTTCTTGCTATAAATTCGGGATTTTCTCCACCGTCAATCAATCTTGCAAGATAGTACAAAGCCGCATCTATGTCGCTTCCTCTTATGCTTTTTATCATTGCGCTTGTTAGATTATAGTGTGTATCTTTACTGTTTGTGCCATCTTTTAAAGGAATTTGTCTTAAGGATTTTAGAGTTTGAATCGTAACTTTTTTATCGATTGCCAAAGCATACTCCAAGAGATTCAGCATTGCTCTGCCATCTCCGTTTGAAGAGGAGGCAAGATAGGATATCGCCTCCTCTTCTATCTCAAAATCTATCTTTTTTTGCACTCTTTTTAGAAGTTTTATCAGATCCTTTTCCTCTATTGTTTTAAATTCAAAAAGCATTGATCTTGATCTGATGGCATTTGTCAGAGTAAAATAGGGATTTTCGGTTGATGCTCCGATAATTACGGCTTCATTTTTCTCCATCGGTATCAATAAGACTTCCTGCTGATTTTTACTGAGTCTGTGTATCTCATCGATGAATATGAGAGGTTTTATCAGAGAATTTTTATATTGTCTGATAATTTTTCTTAACTCTTCCACTTTCAATCCGGTTGCGTCGAGTTCGTAAAACGGAAAATCAAGCTCGTTTGAGATAATTTTTGCCATTGTGGTTTTGCCGCTGCCCGGAGGACCGAAAAAGATAAGATGTGGTATTTTTTTTGCTTTTATCAGTCTGTAAAAGGCGCTCTTTTTATCTGTTAAATGGGATTGTCCTACCATCTCCTCTATATTTTTGGGTCTAAAAATTCTGCAAAAATCATTCATTTTGGCGTTTTTTCTCTTCCTTTAGGAATTTGTGAAGATCATCATACTCTTTTTTTGTCAGATATCTTGTTTTTCCCTCTTTTAAAATACCAAGACTGATTCCTGCAAAACTGACTCTTTTAAGATCGGCGACTTCCGCATCAAAATATGCAAAAAACCGTCTTAACTCTCTGTTTTTTCCCTCATTGATAACAACTTTGAGTTTTGAAAAAGTGGGTGAGTTTTTGATGATTTTGTATGCTACAAAAGGGGCAAATTCCATACTCTTTTGTCTGCTTTTTTCATGAGCTCCTTTTGTGGCATCCTCAAGATAAAGACCCTCCATCATTGCCTCTTCCATTTTGGGAGTTACAAAACCTTTGATTTTCAGATAATAGACTCTCTCAAGTCTGCT
Organism: uncultured Campylobacterales bacterium; assembly: GCA_964450755.1. GTDB lineage: Bacteria > Campylobacterota > Campylobacteria > Campylobacterales > JAADDG01 > JAADDG01. The sequence goes on along the minus strand of CAYVDJ010000061.1, from coordinate 25,084 downwards.
GTGCATCAGTTTTGTGGCAACTTTTGGAGAGTCTGTAAGCAGCAGTATCCCTTCGCTTGTAAAATCAAGCCTTCCTATCGGGATAAAGTGGGCATATTTTTTTGGAAGATTGTCATAAATCGTTTTTCTTCCTCTGTCATCTTTTTTGGTAACTAGTTCGCCTTTTTGCTTGTGATAGACAATAACGGTAAATTTTGTAGAGGGTTTTATGAGTTTTGAGTCTATAAAAACTCTGTCCTCTTTTTCCACTTTGGTAGAGAGATCATTGATAACTTTATGGTTTATTTTTACCCTGCCCTCTTCTATCAGTTTGTCGGCTTCTCTTCTTGAGTACTTTGTGTTATGGGAGATGTATTTGTTTAATCTTACAGGATACACTATTTTATCCCCGCTTCCACAAGATCATGTATATGAATCACCCCTTTGACTCTCATCTTTTTATCGGTAAAAACAAGATGTTGAAGTTTATAATTTTCTATTATATTTAAAACATCACTTGCCAGTATATTTTCGTCCGTAATGAATTTTGGGTTTTTGGAGGCGTATTTGATAACTCTCTCCTCCATGGAAAAATCATCTCTCATCATTGCCCTTCTTAGATCACCGTCACTCAAGACGGCTTTTAGTTTTTTATCCTCATCTACAACAAGAACATTTCCTATTCTTCCTTTTGTCATCTCCAAAAGAGCATCTTTTAGTTTTGTCTCTTCCATGACAAAAGGAAGATTTTTGGTTCTCATCAGATCTTTTGCTTTTACATAGAGCTGTTTTCCAAGAGAACCTCCCGGATGAAAAGAGGCAAAATCCTCTTTTTTAAAATTTCTCTTTTTCATCAAAGAGATGGCAAGAGCATCGCCAAGCGCCATTGTAAGAGTGGTGGAAGAGGTTGGAACGATATTCAAAGGACATGCCTCCTTATCAACTTTTATCGCCACTACAACATCACTGTATCTTCCGAGAGTCGAGTTTTTCTCTTTGGTCATACCGATAAGGGGAATATCAAATCTTTTTATATGGGGAAGGATTTTTGCCAACTCTTCGCTCTCTCCGCTGTAACTGATGGCCAAAACTCCGTCATCTTTGCCTATCATACCAAGATCGCCATGCAGCGCCTCTGTCGGATGCAAAAAGAAACTGCTTGTTCCGGTACTTGCAAAAGTTGCTGCCATTTTGGCTCCTACAAGTCCTGATTTGCCGACACCTGTGATGATAAGCTTTCCTTTTAGAGTGTCGATTAGATTTATGGCTTTTTCTATATTTTCATCCAAACTTTCCGCTGCTCTTAAAAGCTCGTTTGCCTCTAATCTCAAGGCCTCTTTTATTATATCTGTATAATTCAAGTTATTTCTCACATCATATAGATTGTAGGAACAATTGTAGGATATTTTTTCATCTTTCTAAAAATATGTTTTCTCACTACCTGACGGATTTCGTTTTCTCCTAATTTTGGATTTTCAAATACCTCTTTTCTTGCATTTATAAAATAGTGTTCCAAAACATTCTCCATCTCTTTGGAAAAAGCTTTATCCTGCTTGTCAGGTACAAGTCCGTAACTGACTACTTTTGGCTTATCGATGATCTTTTTCTCTTCTCCGTCTATTTGGGCTATTATCATTACTATACCGGCATCTGCTAGTTTTTGTCTGTCTATTACGACATCATCTTCTATCTGTCTGTTGATCTGGTTGTCTATATAGGTTTTACCGGTTTTTACCGTTTTTACCTTTTTGAGATATTTCAAGGTTATTTCCACCTGTTCTCCGTCACTCATCAGATAGATGTTTTTAGGATTTACGCCACACTGTATGGCAGTATTTTTATGAGCGTAAACATGGTTGTATTCACCATGAACAGGCATGAAAAATTTTGGTTTTATAAGTCTTAGCATCAGTTTTTGCTCTTCTTGGGCAGCATGACCGCTTACATGGATTTCACTGAAATTTTGATAGGCGACTTTTGCACCGGCTTTTAGAAGGAAATTTAAAACTCTTGATACACTTGCCTCATTGCCCGGTATTGCTTTGGCTGATATGATGATCTGATCGGTGGGTTTTATCTTTATATGTCTGTGTTCGTCCGTTGCCATTCTGTAAAGAGCGCTCATTGTCTCACCCTGACTGCCTGTTGTTACTATCAAAACTTTGTTATCTGGATATTTTCCGACTTCATGGGCATCTATAAAAATTTTTTTGTCAAATTTCACATATCCTAGTTCCATGGCAATATTTAGATTTCTCTCCATAGAACGACCTATTACGCACACTTTTCTGTTATATTTCAATCCGTATTCGATAGCCTGATAGACTCTGTGAATATTTGATGAAAATGTGGACATTAAAACTCGTCCCTTTGCCTGAGAAAATATTGCATCAAAAGTGGGTCCGACTGAACTTTCACTTCTTGTAAAACCCTCTTTATGGGAGTTTGTACTGTCGCTTAGAAGGCATAAAACCCCTTTTTCTCCATAATAGGCAAGTCTGTGAAGATCGGTTGGATATCCGTCTATTGGAGTATGATCTATTTTGAAATCCCCTGTATGGATAATGGTTCCAGCTTCCGTGGTAATAGCCAGTGCCGAAGCGTCAATAACGGAGTGTGTTATATGAATCCACTCCACATCAAAATCACCGATTTTATAGATTTTTCTTTTTTCTACGGGTCTAAAGTAACTTCTGTGTTTTCCTATACCGTGTTCGTCAAATTTGTTTGATATCATACCAAGGGGCAGGGGAGTTGCATAGATTGGAAACTGCATCTCTTTGAAAAGATAGGGAATGGCTCCGATATGATCTTCATGGGCATGTGTTATGACTATCCCTTTTATTTTGTTTTTTATCTGTTTTAGATAGTTAAAATCGGGAATTAAAATATCAACTCCGTGCATATCCTCACTTGGGAAACTCATACCGACATCTACGATAATGGCACTTTTTGATGTTTCCATTATCATCATATTTCCGCCGATCTCTCCCAATCCTCCAAGAGGAGTGATTCTTATACTTGCATTGGGGTTTGAACCTGTTTTATTATATGTTTCAAGTCTGTTTTTTTGTATTTTTTCATTTAAATCAAAAACTTTTTTAACCTCTTTAAATGCTCCTCCGTTCATATTTCCTCTTGCATTTCTTCTGCGGTTGTTCTCTTTTTTTTGATAGTTTTTCTTTTGAGGCTGTTGTGTTTTTTTGGTACTGCTCTCTTCTTGTTTTTTCTTTTCTTCTTCCATGTTTTCACCTTTTGTCTATACTAATTTTTTAAAAAGCAGGTGATATAAAGAGAGAGAAAACTCATGAGGACGAATGTTATGAGGAATTTTTTCTTTTTCATAAAATTCTTTGATCATATTTTTATTATATCTGAGTGATAAATTTTTAATCAAAGTCTTTCTCGGAGCTCTAAAAGCCTCTTTCAAAAAATTTTCAAATTTTGTAAGCTCTTCACAGGAGCTGAAAATTCCGTCATCTTTTTCTTTTATAAATTGTTTTGTTTTTACCATTTGTAAAACACTTGATGTAACCTTTGGGGGAGGATCAAATTTTTCCGCCTCCACATCAAAAAGTATTTTGGTATCACAAATGGAGTTTGCAAGGATAGATAACGCTGAAAAATCCCTTTCTTTGGGTTTTGCTGCAAATTTTTTTGCTACCTCTTTTTGAACCATAACCGTTATGTTTTTACAGTTTGGATCTTTTAAAGCCTTTAAAACAATATTTGTAGCTGCGTAATAGGGCAGGTTGGCTGCAAGTATATAACTCTCTTCAATCAGTCTTACCTTATTCCATCTCTCTATAATATCAGTACAATACAGCGTGAGCGTTTTTTTTTCTATCTCTTTACAAAACTTCTTTTCTAAAAGTCGATATAAATCTTTATCGACCTCAAAAGCTATAACTCTCTTTTTACACTCTAATAGCTTTTGTGTTAAATCACCTAATCCAGGCCCGATTTCGACAACCGTATTATCGTTATGGGGCATCGATTGGATGATCTTATATAGTATCGTCTCATCTTTCAAAAAATTTTGTCCGAATTTTTTTTTCGGTGTAATCAAATTTTGGCCTTTTTCAAAAGGAAATTATAATATAATAACTTTGCTTATAAAAAGATAATACAACAAAGGTTTTTTTAATGGAATATTTTGCAAAAAGGATTATTCCCTGTTTGGATGTCGATAACGGACGGGTTGTAAAGGGAGTAAATTTTGTGGGATTGAAAGATGCGGGTGATCCTGTTGAAGTTGCAAGGCGTTACAATGAAGAGGGAGCTGATGAGATCACTTTTTTGGATATTACGGCAAGTCATGAAAACAGAGATACGATCGTTCATATCGTTGAGGAGGTTGCAAAAGAGGTTTTTATCCCTTTGACTGTCGGAGGAGGAATCAGAAAACTTGATGATATCTATAATCTTTTGGCTGTAGGATGTGATAAAGTCAGTATCAATTCAGCCGCTATAAAAAATCCCGATTTTATAGATGAGAGTTCCAAAAGATTTGGTTCTCAGTGTATCGTTGTTGCGATTGACGCAAAAAGGGTAGGGAAGTCTTGGAATATTTTTATAAACGGAGGTCGTATAGATACCGGTATAGATGCTCTAAAGTGGGCAAAAGAGGTGGAGAGCAGGGGAGCCGGAGAGATACTTTTAACCTCTATGGATGCAGACGGTACGAAAGCGGGTTATGATATAGAACTTACCCAAAAGATAAGTGAAAGTTTGAATATTCCTGTTATTGCAAGTGGAGGAGCGGGAGAGATGGAACATATAAAAGATGTTTTTGAACATGGGGCGGATGCCGCACTTGCCGCTTCCATTTTCCACTTCAGGGAGATAGATATTATGGATCTAAAAAGATATCTCCAAAAAAATTCTATTGCGGTTAGATTATGATCATAAGTGCCGGTAAAACAGAAACTTTTCCTTTCGCTCTTCCTGTCGGAGTGGGGTTGATAGAGAGTGCTGTCAATCTGACCCGTCTTGTTCTTTTTGACAAACCCAAATATTTGCTTTTTATAGGAAGTGCGGGGAGCTATGGAAATTATGATATATTTGACACGGTAGAGGCAAATATCGCATCAAATATAGAGATATCTTTTTTTAAAAATCTCTCTTATACCCCTATCGATAATGTGATGGAGTCAAAAGGATTTGATGTTTCACATGAAACATTCAGAGGTATCATCGTCAATTCGAGCAACTATATAACTACGGACAAAGATGTCTGGAAAGAGTACCGAAAACATCATATAGAGTTGGAAAATATGGAATTTTACTCCGTTTTAAAGGTTGCTAGTGAATATGAGATACCGGTAAAAGGTGTTTTTACAGTAACAAACTATTGTGATAAAGATGCCCATAAAGAGTATATGAAAAACTATAAAAAAGCCAATGAACTTTTAACAAAATATCTGTATGAGGAATTAAAAATAATAAAATGAAAACGATTTTAGATTATACAAAAGATGAATTAGGCAAGATGATCTCTCCCTCTTTTAGAGCAAAACAGATCTATCAGTGGATATATCAAAAGTATGTTGAGAGTTTTGACGAGATGAAAAATCTGCCCAAAACGATGAGAGAAGAGCTTAAAAAAGAGTATATCATCACCCCTTTGGAGATTGCAAATATAGAAACAAGCAAAGACGGAAGTAAAAAATATCTTTTTAGATTGCAGGATGGTTTGAGTGTCGAATCTGTTTTACTGCCGATGAAGGAGCAAAAAAGAGATGAAGAGGGCAATATCATAAAACAAACAAGATATTCGATATGCGTATCTTCTCAGGTAGGTTGCAAGATGGGTTGCTCTTTTTGTCTGACTGCAAAGGGGGGATTTCAGCGAAATCTGACTTCGGGAGAGATTGCGGCTCAGGTGTTGAAGATCAAAAAAGATAACGATATAGAGCATAACAGACGGGTTAATGTAGTCTATATGGGCATGGGAGAACCTCTTGACAATCTTGATAATCTCATTAAAGCGATAAAGATTATAAATGATATAGACGGATTGTCAATCTCTATGAGAAGACAGACGGTATCTACAAGCGGACTCAGTTCTCAGATAAAAAAACTCGGAGAGAAAAACCTTGGAATTTTACTTGCCATATCTTTACATGCTGTTGATGACAAGCTAAGAGAAGAGCTTATGCCCATAAACAAAGCTTATAATATCGAGTCAATTATCAATGCCGTAAAAGAGTTTCCGATAGATGCGAGAAAGAGAGTGATGTTTGAATATCTTGTGATAAAAGATCTAAATGACGATACAAAAAGTGCCAAAAAACTTGTCAAACTTCTACACGGGATAAAGGCAAAAGTCAATCTTATCTATTTCAATCCATACCCTCTCTCTCCCTATGAGAGACCTTCGAGAAACAAAATGATCTTGTTTCAGGAGTATCTAAACGATCATGGAATATTATGTACGATAAGAGAATCAAAAGGTCTTGATATCAGTGCCGCCTGTGGGCAGTTAAAAGAGAAAAGTGAGAGAAAATGACGATTTTGGATATAGTACAGACTGTTTTTTTAATCGGTGTTATAGTTGTTGGAGTAGGCTCTTTTATGTGGATTATTTTTTTCAAAAAAGATTAAAGGGTATCTCTAAAATCCATTTTGGAATAGAGTTTGTATCTGAAACCTTTATAAATAAACTCTATCCAGTTTGCATGAAGCATCAAACGATCGGCACCTGTGAGTTCTTTTCGTCTTTTTTGATCCAACTCCCTGTTTAGATAGGCTTCGGCATTTTCAAAGCTCATCCCATAGATAGGATCTCCTACAATCGGATGTTTCACATGAAACATATGTACTCTTATCTGGTGTTGGCGACCTGTCAAAGGGATCGCTTCTATCAAGGTAATATTTTTTTCTTGAAAATATTTTATCGGTTTTATATATGTTTTTGCCTCTTTTCCGCTTTTGTCTATTCTTACTTTCAGTTTTATATCGCTGTATTCTCTGTTTTTTGCGATAGGTTCATCGATAAAAAGCTCCTGTTTTAACTCTCCTTTTACAAATGCCAGATAACCTTTTTTGATCTCTCTTTTTTCAAATGCCTTTTTAAAATAGATTTCGCTCTCTTTATTCTTTGAGCAAAGAACAAGACCGCTTGTCTCTTTGTCTATACGATGGGCGATGTTTGCATCTTTTCCGAAAAGATATCTGACATCATCGGTAAGAGAGTGCAGAGTTTTTCTGTTTTTTGGATGAACCAAAAGACCGCTTGGTTTGTCAAACAGCGCAAAATCCTTACTTTCAAAGAGAGGTTTTAGACCAAAAGGCGATGGCTCATACAAAGATATCTCCACCTCTCCTTTTAAAAAAGCAGCTTTGTTTATCAAAATTTCACCGTTTAGTTTTACTCTTTTTTTATCTATCCATCTTTGGGATTCTTTTTGGGAAATATGAAATTTTTTCATCAAAAAGAGAAATGCTTTTGTCTCATTTTCTATAAAAAAAACCTTTTTTACAAATGCCATAACTCTAATAAACCTTTTATCTAACATTTGCTACTATTTTAGCAAATTCAACAAGGGAAACAGATAAAATGATAGAGAGATATGCAAGAGATGAGATGAAAAACAGGTGGAATATGCAGGCGAAATTTCAAGCATGGCTTGATGTGGAGATAGCCGCCGTAAAAGCATGGCACAGGCTTGGTTTGATTCCAAAAGAGGATATGGAGAAAATTGTAAAAAATGCGGCTTTTGATATAGAGAGAATTGATGAGATAGAAAAAGAGACAAAACATGATGTGATAGCTTTTTTGACAAGTGTAGCGGATTCTTTGGGAGAAGAGAGCAGGTGGGTGCATTACGGTATGACAAGTTCCGATACGATAGATACCGCTGTGGCTCTTCAGATGAGAGATTCTCTAAAGATCATTATAAAAGATCTGAAAGAGGTTTTGAAAACTCTTGAAAGAAGGGCAAAAGAGCATAAAATGACTTTGATGGTGGGAAGAAGCCACGGTATTCACGGAGAGCCTATAACTTTTGGGCTGGTTGTTGCCATCTGGTATGATGAGATGAAAAGACATCTTGAAAATTTGGAGCAGACGCTTGAAGTTATCAGTGTAGGAAAAATAAGCGGTGCGATGGGAAATTTTGCTCATGCGCCGATAGAGCTTGAAGAGTATGTTTGTGAAGAGCTTGGACTAAAACCCGCTCCCGTTTCAAATCAGGTGGTTCAAAGAGACAGATATGCGAGATTGATGAGTGCCTTGGCTCTTCTTGCCTCCACAGTGGAAAAGATATCGGTGAATATAAGACATTTTCAAAGAACGGAAGTTTATGAGGCTGAAGAGTTTTTCAGCAAAGGGCAAAAGGGAAGTTCTGCAATGCCTCATAAAAGAAACCCGGTTTTAAGCGAGAATTTAACAGGTCTTGCTAGAATGGTAAGAAGCTATGCAATACCCGCTATGGAAAATGTGGCTCTTTGGCATGAGAGAGATATCAGTCACAGTTCCGTTGAGAGATTTATACTGCCGGACGGTTTTATAACTACCGATTTTATGCTTCATAGATTAAACGGAGTTTTGGATAAACTTGTTGTCTATCCTGAAAATATGATGAAAAATCTAAATCTCACAGGAGGACTGGTTTTTTCTCAAAGAGTACTTTTAGAACTTCCAAAAAGAGGTGTTTCAAGAGAGGATGCCTATAAATTTGTGCAAAGAAACGCTATGAAGGTGTGGGAGGATCTCCAACACGGAAAACCGGCGCTAAATGAAAAAGGTGAAAGCCTCTTTTTACAAAACCTTTTGGCAGATGAAGAGCTTGGAAAAAAACTGAAAGAGGATGAGATAAGAGAGTGTTTTAACTATGACTACTATACGAAAAATGTGGATAAAATTTTTGATAGAGTCTTTAAATAGAAGGATAGAAAATTGATGCTAACGGTTATCAAAAGAAACGGAAGAATTGAACCCCTAAATATCAGTAAAATTCAAAAATATACGAGTGAATCGGTAAAAGGGCTTGAGGGGGTGAGCCAAAGCGAACTTGAAGTTGATGCAAAGATTCAATTTCGGGATCGAATCAGTACAGAGGAGATTCAGCAGACTCTTATAAAAACTGCTGTTGATAAGATAGATGTGGACAGACCAAACTGGACTTTTGTAGCCGCTAGACTCTTTTTATACGATCTCTATCACAAAGTAAGCGGTTTTACCGGTTATACCCATTTAAGAGACTATTTTAAAAGGGGAGAAGAAGAGGGCAGAATCGTAAAGGGATTGAAAGAGAAGTATGATTTGGATGATCTGCAAAATTATATAGATCCCAAAAGAGATCTTCAGTTTACCTATCTTGGGATTAAAACCCTGTATGACAGATATCTGATCAAAGACAGACACAACAATCCTATCGAACTTCCTCAACATATGTTTATGGCTATTGCAATGTTTTTGGCACAAAATGAGTTTAATTCAAACTATTGGGCTAAAAAGTTTTATGATCTTATATCCAAATTCGAAGTGATGCTTGCAACTCCGACTCTTTCCAATGCAAGAACAACAAGACATCAGTTAAGTTCCTGTTATATAGGAAGTACTCCCGATAATATAGAGGGAATATTTGACGGATACAAAGAGATGGCTCTTCTTAGCAAATACGGAGGCGGAATAGGTTGGGACTGGACAAAAGTAAGAGGTATGGGAAGCTCTATCGACGGTCATAAAAATGCTGCCGGAGGCATAGTTCCTTTTTTGAAAATAACAAATGATCTGGCAATTGCGGTGGATCAGCTTGGAACAAGAAAGGGTGCGATAGCTGTTTATATAGAGCCTTGGCATATCGATATTTTGGACTTTTTGGATTTGAGAAAAAACAGCGGAGAGGAGAGAAGAAGAGCGCATGATCTTTTTCCTGCACTTTGGATAAATGATCTTTTTATGAAAAGACTCTTAAATGATGAGGTCTGGACACTCTTTGATCCGCTTGATACGCCAGATTTAGCCCAGCTGTACGGAGATGAATTTGAGAAAAGATATATAGAGTATGAAAACAGTTCAATTATTCAAGAGAAGATAAAAGCCAAAGAGTTATGGAAAAGAATACTTACCAACTATTTTGAAACGGGAAATCCTTTTTTATGTTTTAAGGATAATGCAAACAGAGTTAACCCAAATTCCCATGAAGGAATTATAAGAAGTTCTAATCTTTGTACGGAAATTTTTCAAAATACGCAACCAAATCACTATAAGATAAAAGTAACATTTGAAGACGGCTCTTTTGAACTTTATGAAGAGGATGATATCGTAAATGTTGATCCCAAAATATCCAAAAAGGCAAAGAAGATAACCTCTTTGGATACGATAAAGGGAAAGAAAATTTTTATCGTGGAGAAAGAGAAATTTGACGGTAAAACCGCCGTTTGTAATCTCGCAAGTGTCAATCTCTCAAAAATCAACAAAAAAGAGGATATAGAAAGAGTTGTACCCGTAGCTATAAGAATGCTTGATAATGTTATCGACCTTAACTTTTATCCTCTATCAAAAGTCAAAAAAACAAATCTCCAAACAAGAGCAATAGGCTTGGGAGTGATGGGAGAAGCCCAGATGTTGGCAGAAAACGCCATAGAATGGGGCAGTTATGATCACTTTATGAAAATAGACGAGATTATGGAGATGGTGAGCTACAATGCTATAAACGCCTCTTGCAATCTTGCTTTGGAAAAGGGAAAATATCCTATTTTTGAAAATTCCAAATGGAGTAAAGGAATTTTTCCTATTGATATGGCAAATGAAGAGAGTAAAAAACTTGTTGATAGAGGAGGGCTTTTTGGATATACCTACAACTGGAACAGACTCAAAGAGAAGGTGAAAAAGCATGGTATAAGAAATGGGTATCTAATGGCGATAGCTCCTACAAGTTCTATATCCATTCTTGTAGGAACAACTCAGACGATAGAGCCTGTTTACAAAAGAAAGTGGTTTGAAGAGAATCTAAGCGGTCTTATACCGGTGGTTGTGCCAAAACTGAGTGCCGATACATGGCAGTATTACATTCCGGCATACAATCTTGATCAAAAGCTTATCATAAAAGCCGCCTCCGTCAGGCAAAAATGGATAGATCAGGGACAGAGTTTAAATATTTTTATGTCTTTGGATAAAGCAAGTGGTAAATATCTGCATGAGATATATACTTTGGCTTGGAAACTGGGGCTTAAATCAACCTATTATCTAAGAAGTCAATCTCCCGAAGCCGCAAATGATGTTGTCGATAGAGGTATCGAGTGTCTAAGCTGTCAATAGCATGAAAGAGAAACTTGGACTAAGAGAGCTTATCGCCATTGCGATAGGTTCTATGATAGGAGGAGGGATTTTTTCCGTTATCGGTGTTGCCGACAGTATCAGCGGACATGCAACACCTTTTGTTTTTGTTATGGGCGGTATTATTGCCGCTTTTGCAGGATATAACTACTCTAAATTGGCTCTTTTGTTTAGGGAGGATGGAGCAAGTTATACATATCTTAAAGCCGCATTTCCAAAATATCCTTTTATAGCCGGACTTGTAGGGTGGAGTGTCATCATAGGTTATATAGGCACTTTGGCGCTTTATGCCTATACATTCGGTGCTTACAGTGCGGCGGTTTTGGATTTTGAGAACAGTTATACAGTTAGAACGATATTGGCTTTGGGTATTTTGGCTCTTTTTTTATATATCAATCTTCGAGGTGTAAAAGCGGCAGGAGAGAGTGAAGATTTGCTTGTCTATATCAAAGTTTTCATTATGTTTTTAATGGGAACAGCGGGAGTGTTTTTTATCCAAAAGAGCCATTTTACTCCTCTTTTTGATAAAGGATATACAAATGTTTTTTTAAGCGGAGCTATCGTATTTGTAGCGTATGAGGGATTTCAGCTTGTTACAAACTCCGTCAAAGAGAGTATAAATCCACAAAAGGATATCAAAAGAGCGATATTTATCTCAATAGCTGTTGTTACTCTTATATATATTGTTTTGGCCGTTACAGTTTTGGGTATTTTGACTCCTCAGCAGATAAAAGCATCAAAAGAGTATGCGGTAGCGGAAGCCTTAAAACCGATATTTGGTCAATACGGATTTGTTTTGGCTTCGATAGCGGCTATGTTTGCCACAAGTTCAGCCATCAATGGTACGATGTTTGGAGCAAGCAGGATGATGGCGGATATCGCAAAAGACAGGGTTTTTCCTCAAGTCTTTGCAAAAATGGACAAAAAACTTATTCCTCAAAATGCGCTTTTTTTTATGTTTTTGATCTCGTCTTTGTTTATTGTTTTTGGTCATTTGGATGCGATAGTGAGTTTTTCGAGTATGACATTTTTGATTGTCTCTCTTTGTGTGGCTGTTGCAAATCTGAAATTTTATAAAAGTACAAATTCCAATATTTTCATCATAATTTCATCGATTATATTTATGAGTATAACGATATCTCTTATGATCTTTTATCTGTATAACCATCAGCCCAAAACACTTTATGATATAGCTTGTGTTTATATAACGGTTGTTTTGACTTTTATTATCTATCATTTGATTAAAAAAGGATATCGGTGAAACTTTTGGTATCGGCTCTTGAAGCTTCGGCAAATAGTCATCTTGAACCTCTTTTGAGGGTGGGAGAGTATGAGATAGAGGGGATATTTGATAAAAAGTTCGGCTCTCCCCTCTACCCTTCAAGTGATTTTAGTGTAATGGGTTTTTTGGATGTTCTGCCAAAGATTATGATGGCAAAAAGAGCCATCAATCAGATGGTACAGCTCTCAGAAAAAGTCGATAGAGTGCTTTTGATAGACTCTCCGGCTTTCAATCTGCCTCTTGCAAAGGCTATAAAAAAGAGATTTCCGAAAAAAGAGATCATATACTATATCCTTCCGCAGGTTTGGGCGTGGAAAGAGAAAAGAGTTGCAAAGGTTGAGAGATATTGCGATAAACTGGCATCTATCATGCCTTTTGAAACAAGATACTATAATCGTGCCGTTTATGTCGGCAATCCTTTGTTAGATGAGATAGAAGTGGTAAAAAAAGAGCCTTCATCTGCCAAAAAAGTGGCGTTTTTGCCCGGAAGCAGAAGAAGTGAGATAAAATCTTTGATGAGAGTTTTCAAAGAGACGGCAAAAGAGATAGATGCCAAAAAGGTTTTGGTTATTCCCAAAAGTTTTGATGATAAAACAATAGAGGAGTTTTACGGAGATATTGAAGATTTTGAGATATCAAGAGATACTCATAAAACTCTCTGTCAAAGTGATTTTGCTTTTGTATGCTCCGGAACGGCGACTTTGGAGGCTGCTTTGATAGGAGTGCCGTTTGTTTTGGTTTACAAAGCAAAGGCTTTGGATTACTGGATAGCAAAAAGATTTGTAAAACTAAAATATGCGGGACTTGCCAATATCATCTTGGATTTTTATAACAAAGAGCCTTTGCATAAAGAGTTTTTTCAAGAAGATGTAAACAAAAACAATCTTTTAAAAGAGTATCATAAAAATGATCCGAAAATATTTTTGCAAAAAGCAAAGCAGTTAAGGGATATTTTAAAATATCCGAGTGCAAAAAATCTGGATAGATTAATAAAAAAATGAAACTCTCATATTACAAAAACTCAAATAAAAATGAAAATATGAGGGTTTCATTCTCGCCGACAGGCGAAGCTTTGCTTTGGTAAAAAGGAGATTTAAAAATGAAAAAAGCTCTCATTTTAAGTGGAGGAGGGGCGAGATGTGTGGCTCAGCTTGGATATGTCTCATATCTAAAAGAGATGGGAATAGAGTTTGATCTCTTTAGCGGATCAAGCGGTGGAGCTTTGGTGGCGGCTTTTTTGGCAAAAGGTTATGATCCTTTTGAAGCATATCAGATCATAAAAAAGATAAATTTTAAAAAACTTATTAAATTCAATTTCAAAAGAAATTCTCTTTTTCATCTAAAAAAAGCTGTTTTGTTCTTGGAAGATGAGTACGGTTTAAAGAGTTTTGATGATTTGGAGAAAAAACTTTTTGTCTGTGTAACCGATTATGAGAGTTATGAGACTCTTTATATAAACAGCGGACAACTTGCCCACTGTTTGATGGCTTCATGCTCTTTGATACCTCTTTTTGAACCCTACATGATAGAAGACAGACTTTTTATAGACGGCGGTTTTAGTGATAATCTTCCCGTAACTCCCTGTTTAAAAAGCGATTTTACACTCTGTATCAATGTCAATCCTCCTTTGAGGCTGAAAAATTCCTTTTTTGCCAATTTTTACAGAGCCGCTTTTATACTTTTAAATTCAAATATAAAATATTCAAAAGACAAATCGGATAAATTTGTGGAGATTCAAGAGTGCGGAGAATTTTCCATCTTCGATACCAAAAATTTTGACAGGATATATAAAGCGGGTTTGCAAAAAGCCAAAAAAGACAGGGAGTATTGGTTGGGGTGTTTTTGAAAATAATGTATAATAATCAAATTTTTTTACAATAAAACAAAGGAGAATAGTAATTTGGCAAAGATAGTAAAAGTCGAAGATGCTGTGGGAGAGATACTCCTTCATGACATTACAGAAGTTGATCCGGACAAAGGATTTAAAGGAAGGATATTTAAAAAAGGTCATCTGATAAGAGAAGAGGATATAGAGAGATTAAAAAGAGTGGGTAAAGATCATATCTATATCTTTGAAATAGGAAGTGATGAGATTCATGAAAACGATGCGGCAAAGATGCTCTCAAGTGCTGCGGCGGGAGAGAATACCTATACAAGCAAAGAGCCAAAAGAGGGAAAGATTACCATCTTTTCCGATGCTTACGGAGTCTGTAAGATAGATGTCAAAAAGCTTTTTGATTTTAACAGTATCGGTGAGCCTTCCATGCCTACCATCTATAATAACAGTGTAGTCAAGAAGGGAGATAAACTTGCCGCTGTGAGGATCATATCTCTTACCTCTCCCAAAAAGGATGTTGAAGAGGCTGTAAAAACAGCAAAAGGGGGAATTTTGAGAGTTGTTCCTTTTACTCCCAAAAAAGCGGGGCTTATCGTAACTGGTAACGAGGTTTATCACGGCAGAATAAAAGACAAATTTTATGACAAACTCAAACCCAAACTCTCCGAGCTTCTTTGCGATATAGAAGAGAAGGCGGTTTTACCAGATGACCAAAAACAGATCAGGGATAAAATTATCGAATTTGCAAACAGGTATGATCTTGTTATCCTGACAGGCGGAACATCGGTGGATCCCGACGATGTAACCTACAAGGCAATTTTTGATGCGGGAGTTGAGAATTTTATCAGAGGCAATCCGATACAGCCCGGAAACATGCTGACAATGGGGTGGATAGGAGATACTCCCATAGCCGCTGTACCTGCTGCTGCGCTTTTTTTCAAAAAGACCGCTTTTGATCTGTGGCTTCCGAGATTTTTGATCGGTGAGAAGATCAGCAAAGAAGAGGTGATTTCAAGAGCTCACGGAGGACTTTTGGAGTCTGTAAAGGATATTCGATGAAGATAACAAGAGATGATGCCAAAAAGGTTATTTTAGATTCGGTATGTCTTAAATCCATGGAAGTTGTAACGCTTGAAAATGCTTACAACAGGATTTTGGCAGAGGATATTTTTGCAAAATATGATATTCCAGAGTCTGATAAAAGCGCGATTGACGGTTTCTCTTTCTGTATGGAAGGTATAAAGAGCTATCCTGTAAAACTTAAAATCACAGCAGAGAGCAAAGCCGGAGACAGGAGAGAAAAAGAGGTAAAAGAGGGTGAAGCTGTTTTTGTGATGACCGGCGGAGTTATCCCAAAAGGCGCCGATACGGCTGTGAGGATAGAGGATACGGAGGTAACGGGAGATGAAGTTGTTATCAAAAAATCTCCCAAAAAAGGAGACCTTATCAATTTTGCCGGAAGTGAGATAACAAAAGGAGAGGTTATCTTGCAAAAAGGTCAAATGCTTGATTATAAAAAGGTATCCCTTCTTGCAAATTTGGGATATTATCTGATAAAAGTCTATACAAAACCAAAAATCGGTATCATAGTAACAGGAGACGAGGTAAAAGAGCCGTGGGAAGAGAGTGATAAAGCCGGTGTCAAAAATGTAAATCTCTATATCCTAAAAGGTATGCTGAACGATTTTGCCGATATCACCTACTACGGAAAAGTCAAAGATGATCCAAAAAGTATGGCTTCTCTTTTTTCATCGGCACTGAAAGAGAATGATATCCTTCTAAGCAGCGGAGGAGCTTCCAAAGGCAAATATGATTTTACAAAAGATATCGCCGCAAAGATTGGACTTGATGTTAGATTTACAACAACCAATATTCGTCCGGGGCGCCCTTTGATCTTTGGGCAAAAGGGTGAGAAACTCTTTTTTGGACTGCCCGGATATCCTTCGGCACTGCTTGTAAATGCTTATGATTTTCTGCTTCCTGCCGTAAAAAAAAGCGGCGGATTGAAAGAGTATAAAAACAAAACCGTTCAAGCAGCAGCAAAAGAGGCGATCAGGTCAAAAGAGAAAAGGGTGGATTTTGTGAGGGTGAATCTTGAGTATGAAGATGGCAGGATTTTTGCCAAAAATGCGCTCTCTCAACAGACTTCAAACTTTTTGTCAATGTCAAAAAGCGATGCACTTGCCATCATAGATGAAAAAAGAGGCAGTGTTAAAGAGGGTGAGTTGATAGATATCATCTTCATATAAGAGGTATAAATTTTGGAATATTTTATCTATTTTTTGATAACTCTTGTTTTGTCCATTTTGTTTTCGATGGCGGGAGCAGGAGCCGGAGTGGCAGTTATCCCGATACTTCATATGATCGGAGTGGATTTTAATCTTGCCAAAGCCGTAGGGCTTTTTGGAGGTTTTATAACAACTTTTACATCCACCATGCTTAATTTAAAAAGAAAGGTTTTGGATGTAAAGTTTGCCTTTCCTCTGGCTCTTGCTTTGTTGATCTTTGCCCCGCTTGGCGCACAGCTTTCCCGTTTTGTGGATGAGTCTTTGGTAAAAGCTCTTTTTGCGTTTTTTTTGATTTTTAGTGCTTCGATGATGCTCTTTTTCAAAAGAGAACCAAAAGCCCATTTTCAAAAAGCCTGGATTTTGGGGGTTTTGGGAATCTTTGTAGGTACAGTGGCGGGACTGTTGGGAGTCGGAGGAGGCAATATGCTCTTGCCTCTTTTGGTGCTTTTGGGTTTTGAACCCAAAAAAGTGGCGGTTGCTGTGAGTTTTGTTGTTCCGTTTTCTGCATTCAGCTCTTTTTTGAGCTATGCCAGTTTTGTGAAAATGGATTATCTTATGCTCTTTAGCGTAGCATTTGGAGCTTTGATAGGCGCATATATAGGCAATCATATTTTACATGTCAAACTGACCCAAAAACAGATCAAAAAGGTGATAGCTGTTATTTTGTATATGTTGGCTGTGAAGTTGATATTTTCTTTGATATAAAGGTGTGAAATCCTGATTTAAAGTGGCGCGGCGGACGAGACTCGAACTCGCGACCCCCGGCGTGACAGGCCGGTATTCTAACCAACTAAACTACCGCCGCGCATGAAGTAAAAAATGGTGGTCGCTAGAAGACTCGAACTTCTGACATCCAGCTTGTAAGGCTAGCGCTCTACCAACTGAGCTAAGCGACCGGAAAAGATGGCGACCCCAAGGGGATTTGAACCCCTGTTACCGCCGTGAAAGGGCGGGGTCCTGGGCCACTAGACGATGGGGTCTTTTATCTTTAAAATGGTGACCCGTGTTGGATTCGAACCAACGGCCACCTCCTTAAAAGGGAGATGCTCTACCGGCTGAGCTAACGGGTCTTACTTTGTGCTTGACAAGTGAGCTGGAATTATATAAAAAAAAATCTTACTTGTCAAGCTTTTTTTGAAAAATTTTTCAAATTATTTTTTCTACCATCTCAAAAGCTCTATTTTTAGCCCTTTCTTGAACTTCATTTCTATCTCCATCAAAGATATTTTTCTCTATAAAAAGTTTATCTTTATATTTTACTCCTATATAAACTAAACCGACTGGTTTCTCTTTTGTCCCTCCTGTTGGTCCTGCTATCCCACTTATAGCAACAGATATATCAGCTCCCATTAGCTCCATTACTCCATCAAGCATCTCTTTAACACACTCCCTACTTACCGCACCAAAGTTTTTTAGTGTGGATTTATGAACATTTAAAACTTTTTGCTTTATCTCATTTGAATAACTAACTACACTTCCAGGATATATAGACGAAACTCCTGCATACTTTGTTATCTCTGATGCCACCCTACCTCCTGTGCAACTCTCCGCTGTAGTTATGGAAATATTTTTATCTATCAACTCTTTTATAATCTGTTCACTATTCATATAACCTCCTACTTCCTAATTCCTACTTCTTACTTCCTACTTCCTAATTCCTACTTCCTAATTCCTACTTCCTAATTCCTACTTCCTACTTATTTTGTTATTTTAACCATATTTCGATAAAATCGCGAAAATTTTAAAGTTTGGAGCAAATGCAAAATGGATTATAAAGATAGTTTACTACTTCCAAAAACCAACTTTCCTATGAGAGGAAATCTTCCGCAAAATGAGCCTAAAAGATACAAAGAGTGGTTTGAGAAAAAAGATGTATATAAGAAGATGGTATCAAAAAGAAAAAATTCAAAACAAAGTTTTACTCTTCACGATGGACCACCCTATGCAAACGGACATATACATATAGGACATGCATTAAATAAAATCTTAAAAGATATAGTTGTTAAGTCAAAGTATTTTCAAGGACAATCTATAAGATTTACTCCGGGATGGGATTGTCATGGACTCCCTATTGAACAACAAGTTGAAAAAAAGTTAGGAACTGGAAAAAAAGAGCAGTTAGAAAAGACAAAGATAAGAGAGCTTTGTCGTGAACATGCATCTAAGTTTGTAAAGGTTCAAAGTGATGAGTTTAAATCTTTAGGAGTAGTAGCAGATTGGGAAAATCCTTATCTAACTATGAAGTTTGCTTTTGAAGCTGATATCTATAAAACACTTTGTGATATAGCTAAAAAAGGACTATTGGTTGAAAGAAGTAAACCTGTTTACTGGTCGTGGGCTGCAAAAACTGCTTTAGCTGAAGCTGAAGTTGAGTATGAGGATAAAGAGGACTTTTCCATATATGTAGCATTTGAACTTGACAGTGATGCAAAAGAGGCTTTAGGAGAGGATGCAAAAGTAGTTATTTGGACTACGACTCCTTGGACACTTCCTGCAAATATGGGTATAAGTTTTAACCCTCAAGAGGAGTATGTAAAGACAAGTGATGGTTATATAGTTGCAAAAGCATTGCATTATTCTTTGGTAAAAGATGAGGTTATAAAAGGAAAAATAGTTAAAACTTTTAAAGCATCTATCTTAGAAAATACTTATGCGATAAACCCTTTAAATGGTAGAAAATCTCTTTTGATGCTAGGAGAGCATGTAACTATGGATGGTGGAACAGGTTGTGTTCACACTGCTCCAGGACATGGAGAGGATGACTACAAAGTTGGACTAAAGTATGGTTTAGAAGTTATTATGCCTGTTGATGATAGTGGTTTATATGATGAAACTGTTGTTAGAGAAGGACTTCTTCCAAATCCGGATAAATTTGTTGGGGAGCATATTTTTAGAGCAAATGAAAAGATTTTAGAACTTTTAGGAGATGCTTTACTTCACTCATCAAAGTTAAAACACTCGTATCCATTTTGTTGGAGAACTCATAAACCAGTTATCTATAGAGCTACAAAGCAATGGTTTATAGTGATGGATGATGAAAACTGCTTAAGAAAAAAGGCTTTAGATGAGTTAAACTCAGTTAGATTTTATCCGGAAGTTGGAAAAAATCGTATTGTTTCGATGATAGAAAACAGACCTGACTGGTGTATCTCAAGACAAAGAGATTGGGGTGTGCCTATCGCATTTTTTAGAGATAAGACAACTAAAGAGGTTATCTTTGATGAAGATGTTCTTGATAATTTGGTAGAGATATTTAAAAAAGAAGGAGCTGATGCTTGGTGGGCAAAAGAGATAAAAGAATTGCTTCCAACAAATTCAAAATATAACCCGGACAACTTAGAAAAAGTTATGGATATACTTGATGTTTGGTTTGATAGCGGTTCAACTTGGAATGCCGTTTTACAAAACGAAGATGAGTATGATGCAGGAGATTATCCAGCAAATCTATATTTAGAGGGAAGTGATCAGCACCGTGGTTGGTTTCAAAGTTCACTACTTATAAGCACAGCGGTAAATGAACACTCTCCATATAAAAAGATCTTAACTCACGGTTTTACTGTTGATAGTAAAGGTGAAAAGATGAGTAAATCTAAAGGAAATGTTATAGCACCACTAAAAGTTTCTAAAAAGTATGGAACTGAGATAGTTAGACTTTGGGTTGCTATGAGTGATTATAAAAATGACTTAAAAATCAGTGATGATATACTAAAACAGATATCAGAGCAGTATAGAAAGATAAGAAATACTTTAAGATTTTTATTAGCAAATGTTTCAGACTTAGAAAAAATAGTTGAAGTTGAAAAGATGGGTGAAATAGATAGATGGATACTAAGTAAAGCTGGTAATGTTTTTGAAGAGATTATAAAGGATTTTAACGATTTTGAGTTTCAAAAAGGGCTGTCAAAACTAAACTACTTCATCACAGTTGAATTAAGTGGAATCCATATGGATATATCAAAAGATAGACTCTATTGTAACAAACAAAATGATATGAAAAGAAGATCAGCTCAAAGTGCTATGGCTTTGATAACAAGAGGACTTTTGGCCCTTTTAGCTCCTGTTTTAACCTACACAGTTGATGAAGTGCTTGAGTATGCTCCAAAAGTTATAAAAGGGGAGGGTGAAGATGTTTTTGATATCGTATATACTCCACTTCAAAAGGTAGAGAGTAGTTTTGATGAAAAGTATATGATAGAAGCTAGAGAGAAGTTTTTTGAAAAAGTTGATAGCTTGAAAAAAGATAAAATCATAAAAACAACACTTGAACTTGTTCTTCAAACAACTTCAAAAAGAGTTCACTCACTTGATTCACAAGACAAAGAAGATTGGTTTGTGGTAAGTAAAGTTATCCACCACGATGAAGATGGAGAGCTTGGAGTTTTTGAAGTTGGTGGAGATAGTTTTAAAATCCTAAAAGCATCAAGGGCTAAGTGTCCTAGATGTTGGAAACAAAGAAGCAAAGATGAAGATTCACTTTGTAAAAGATGTCAAGAAGTTATAGATGGTTGATTTTAGTAAACCTGTAGAACTTGAGTTTGTATTTGAAACGATAGCAGTGATTTTAGTTTTCACTGCTATCGTTATTATTTTGGTAAAGAAAAAGGCAACTTAGTATAAAAAGCCATAAAGGTATTTTATTTTTCCTGACTATTTGACTATTTTTATTGCATCATTTGCAACCAAATAGATACTGTGAACTATCCGATAATGTTAAGTTTTGTTCGCAATCTCTTTTTCTCCTCAAGTTGGTTTTATACCATTTATTTCCTACTTTATATCTCACTTTCCTAAACCAAGAATGATAAAGGATAAATCAAATGTAAACTATATCAATCTGCTTGGTATTATTTTATTTTTTGAAATTTTTAGATTTCAAAAGAGTTTTCAGATGAAATTGCGAACATTGTTATCCTGTATCCATTCTCTGATACTATTTTGTAGTTTCTAGATTTATAACTATACTTTCTTTATCTATCTTATTTTTTTTACCCTTATATATATTTGCCTCTAATCTTTCAAGTATTTTTTTTATCTTTTCATCTGTTGCAAATGGAAGAAGTATATCATACAACTCTTTATCGCTTTTAGCTTTTCTTATCCTCTTTTGTAAAGGAGTTGGCTCTTTTTTTGTTAGTCTTAGTTTAAAAGATGCAAATGTTAATAAACTTCCTAAGATAACTCCCACTACCAAGTAGATATATTTTATATAACTATCTTCTTTTTCTATAACTATTTTTTCCTTTTCCTTTCTAACTGGGGTTTTTGTAGCTGTTACTATCTTTGGAGTTTTGCCTACTTTTGCTTCACCTTTTACCTTTATGGAGATTGGTTTTGTTTTTTTAGTTATAACTTTATTTTTTGTCTTATCAAAATATTTAAATTCTATAGATGGGATGGTGTAGTTTTTGTCTGCTATGATTGCTATTTTTTGCAAAAACTCTCCATAAGTTTTACCATTTTTAACATAGCTTTTGGTTTTTGGATCATCTGAGTAAATAACAGCTTCAGGGATATTTAGCGAAAACTTTTTTATATCTTCGACATTTCCCTCTCCAAGGATTTTTATGGTTAGATTTACCGGTTTGTTTGCTTCAACCTCTTTCTTATCAACTGAGGTAAATATCTCAAACTCTCCAAAAACTTCTACATTTTGAGGAAGAGGATCGACCTTAAAGCTTAGCGAGTTTGAAAAAAGTTTTTTATACTTCATAGTTTGAAAAAATTGATCAAAAAATGGGTCGTTAAAGCCTCCTATCCTATCTTGAGTTAGTATTCCTATATTTGCTTGAACCGGATCTATGATAAAATTTCCAGCTTTTTGAGGGGTTATTTGATACTCATAAACATAAACTTCATATTCTCCATCTATATAGTGGTTATAATCTCCTAGTTTTTTTATCCAAAAGTTTGAGTTTTTAAACTCTCCTATGAGTATTTTATCTGCCCTAACTTCTGCTTTTTTCTTTAATATCAGTTTTAAAGTGGTGCTTTCTCCCACTTTTAAGTGAGTTTTATTAGCTTTTAACTCAAAGATAAAATCTCCACCCTTTTTTACTTTTTGACTTGGCTTTAAGAGTTTTACCTCTTTTTTAGGTGTCCATTCCTCTTTACCATCCACTATAACCCTCATAGGCTCTATGGTAAAGCTTTTTTGAGGATATATGGTGTAGGTTTTACTTTTTGTATGAGATACTTTAGAGTTTATGATGGTGGTTTGAGAGGAGTTTGCAACTCCTACTATGTTATATCCTCCTATCGAGCTTATATTTGGAAACTCTATCTTATCTCCTGTTGCTTCTATGGTTATATTTACACTATCAGTTTTATAAAAGCCTAACTTATCAACTTTTAAAGCCACTTTTGCAAATAGTGTTGATGTAGTTATGATTAAAATAATAAAGTTACCAAGGATTTTCTTCATAATGTTTCTCTCCTTTTTTGTCTAATGGTAAAAGTAGGGTATTTATCCCCTTTTTGTTAAGCATTTTGATATATTTTGCCTCTTGCATATCGCTCAACTCTTTTTGTTTTCTTTTTTGAGCATTTTTGTTTTGTTTAGAGTTTTTGTTTTGCTTTATTTTATCTTTGTTTTCATCTTTTTTATCTTTACTTTTTTGTTTATCTTTACTCTTTTGTTTATCTTTAGAGTTTTTATTTTTAGAGTTTTTAGAGTTTTGGTTTTTGTTGTCTTTTTTTCTATTTTTATTTTTTTGTTGATTTTGCTTTTTATCTTGTTTCTTGTTTTGTTTATTTTTATTTTGCTTTTTTTTCTTCTTTTTCAAAAGCTCTAAGTTATACCTTGTATCTTTATCCTCTTTTATCTTTAGAGCCTCTTCATATGCCTTTATAGCATCATCTATCTTTCCACTTTGTGCATAAGAGTTTCCAAGATTATGTAAAGCTTTAAACTTTAAAGAGCCTTTATCTATCTGTTTATATAGTTTTATAGCTTCAT
Organism: uncultured Campylobacterales bacterium; assembly: GCA_964450755.1. Lineage (GTDB taxonomy): Bacteria > Campylobacterota > Campylobacteria > Campylobacterales > JAADDG01 > JAADDG01. The sequence goes on along the minus strand of CAYVDJ010000061.1, from coordinate 1,456 downwards.
CATACTTTTTAGCTTTATAGTAACTGTTAGCTAAGTTATACTTTGCTTCTAAAGAGTCTAACTTTTTATATTCATTTATAGCTTTATCATACTTTTTAGCTTTATAAAACTTATCAGCCTCTTTTATATGCCAAAAGTCTAAGATACCAGCTTGTAAAAAAAGTGGCAAAAATAAAAAAACAACTTTTTTCATAACTTGCTCCTTTGTAAACTAAAAGAGGATAAAAAGAAAGATAGGATTGAAAAAAGCAGTGGTAACCAAAAAAGTTCAAGGTTGTTTTTTATAGTTTTTATATTATTTTTTGACTCACTCTCAAAGCTTTTTCTTATAACATCCACCAATTCTTTTATGTCATTGTTTTTTAGTGAATATTTTAGATATGCACCATTACTTTTTAGTGCCAACTCTTTTATATTTTCATTTAGTTTTACTATAACTATATCTCCTTTTTTATCTTTTAAAATGCCACTATTAGTTTTTATAACTCCACCTTTTTTAGTTCCAATGGCATAGATAAAAACTTTTATATGGTGTTTTTTCGCATACTCTATATCATCCTTATAACTCTTTTTATCTCCTCCGTCAGTAAAGATTAAAACTGCTTTGTTAGCATCTTTGTTTGAAAAGAGATTGTTTGCGCTTCTTAAAAACTCTCCTATATCGGTTCCTTTTAGCAAGATATAGTTTGTTTGCATATTTTTTACTAAAAACTTCAAACTTTCATAATCATCAGTAGGAGGAGCTATCAAAAAGGCTCTTGAACTAAAGCCAAGTATTGCAACCTTTTCATCCTTTAAATCTTCCAAAAAGTTATAAAACTTTTGCTTTGCAAAGCTTAGTCTATTAGGATAAACATCACTACATAGCATAGAGTTTGATATATCAAAACCGACTACTATCTCATAACTTTTGGTATTTACCTTTATCTCTTGTCCCTTTATATATGGTCTTGATAGGGATAAAAAGGCAAAAGTTATGCTTAAGACTAAAAATATCTGTTTTATACTTGATAATTTTTTTAATCCTTTTGGTGCTATACGAGCTAAAACTCTTTTTGAAAACCTTTTTTCATCAAAGTTATACTTTTTTATAAAATAAATAAGCAAAAGTGATAGAGGAACAAAAACTAAAACTATCGGATATAAAAAACTCATCTTCTATTCCTTATATAAATATAACAAGCAATAAAAGGATGGCAAAACTTAGCGGATAGCCAAAATAGTAGCTTTTATTGAGATATTTATCAGTTTTTATCTCACTCTTTTCAAGGCGATTTATAGTTTCATAAACCTCTTTTAGTTTTGCTACACTATTGGCTTCAAAAAACTCTCCTCCGGTTTTTTTGGCTATCTCTTTTAAAAGATATGGATTATAATCCCCTCTACCGCCTATACCTATGGTATAGACTTTAACATCATATTTTCTTGCTCTTTTTATCGCTATATCGAGTGGTAT
>CAYVDJ010000060.1:0-33510 GCA_964450755.1 uncultured Campylobacterales bacterium | reverse complement strand
TCTTTCGGCTTCCTGTTTTGCTATCTGAACTCTCTCTATCTGATCTTTTATCTTTTGCGGAAGGATGATATTTCTAAGCTGTACGGAGATAAGTTCGACAGGCTGTTCTTCAAAAGAGTCAAGTTTGCCTTTTATCTGTACTTCTATCAGTTTTGCTATCTCATTTCTTTTTACCGGAAGTTGTTCTGCTGTAAATTTACCCACAACATTTCTTACGATATCCCTTACGACCGGATTTATTATCTTGTCCTCCCATGCAAGTCCCCAACTTGCTATTGTTCTGGAAGCACCTTGTGGTTTTAACCGGTATTGTACCGTTAGATCGATAGATACGGGCAGCCCTCTGGCATCCAAAACGGAAATAGCCGATTTATATTTTATTCCGCTGTTTCTGACACTGATTCCAGCATCTTCACTGGCAGTATAGTTGATAACCCTTACTTTCGTATCTACTACTATGACCTGTTGAATAAAAGGCAGATAGATATGAAAACCCGGTGTCAAAGGGATAGGCTCATATTTACCCGCTGTTACTTTTATACCCACTTCACCGGAATTGATCACTACAAACGGTTTTGCTATTACCAAAAGTATGACTATAAAAATAAAAATATATATAAGTCCTGCTCTTTTGCCCAGATTTTTAAAAAAATCTCCTCCGTCATCATCTGTGAAATTGTCATTGTCCCTTTTTTTGTCTTTTTTGAAATAATCGCTTAAATCTGCCGGCATATTTTTCCTTTATTATTTATTATATGTATGTCAAATAGTGTTCATATTTCTCATCTCTGCCATGAACGATATCGAAATATTTGTCTTGGAGTTCTTTTGTTATCTCTCCTCTTTTTCCGTTGCCTATAACTCTCGCATCCACCTCTTTGATAGGAGTTACCTCCGCTGCCGTTCCGGTGAAAAAAGCTTCATCTGCAATATAAACCTCATCTCTTGTAATTCTTCTTCTCTCTATCGGAATATTCAGACTTTCAGCTATATCAAGTACTGTATTTTGAGTGATACTTTCAAGAGAGTTGTCATTTGGAGGGGAGATCAAAACTCCGTCTCTTACGATAAAAAAGCACTCTCCGCTTCCTTCTGCAACAAATCCCTCATCATCAAGAAGAAGTGCCTCTTCATATCCGCACTCAAGCGCTTCAAACTTTGCCATTTGGGAGTTAAGGTAGTTTGCAACCGCTTTTGCTTTTCCCATTGTGGATTTGACAGAATTTCTTGTAAATGATGATATTTTAACTCTGATACCGTTTTGAAGTCCATCATCACCAAGATAACTTCCCCATTCCCATGCGGCAATGGCAGTATGAACGGGAGCATTTACATGATAGAGTCCCATCACGCCGTAACCGAGATATATAATAGGTCTTAGATATACATTTGATTCAAAATTATTGACTCTCAATATCTCTATCTGGGCTTTTTGAAGCTCCTCTTGAGTAAAATTTGGTTTTATCATCGTTATTTTTGCCGAATTGATAAGTCTTTTTGTATGTTCTTGCAGTTTAAAAACGGCAAGACCTTTTTTTGTCATATAAGCTCTTGTTCCTTCAAAAACACCGTTGCCGTAATGCAGAGTATGTGTTAAAATATGAACATTGGCTTTATTCCACTCTACAAGGTTTCCATCCATCCAGATATATTTTGCTTCTTTCATCTTTTTTCTGTCCTGATTTATTTTAGGGTACCTCTAAAAACTTAGAAGTTTTTGGAGGTGCCTTTAGTTTAAAAAGCTTTTATTATACCGTATCTTTTATTAAATATTCTCCCTGAAACTCTTTTTTTTGCCCGAATGTATAATCATTTCTCTCTTTTTGAAGTTCATGATGAAATTTTATTTCTCCGAGATTCTCTTTTTTTGATATATACATCGCTTTGTCGGCAAATCTCAAAATATCATCTATCTTGTCGCTGTCTTGCGGAAATATCGAAGCTCCCATACTTGTAGAACTGTAAATTTTGTGTCCGTTTATGATAAAAGGTTTTTCAAAAATTGCCTGAACTCTTTTTGCAAAATTTTTTATGTTTTTAACAATATTCTCTTTTTTTATGTATGAGAGTAAAATTACAAATTCATCTCCTCCGAATCTGAAAAAGAGATCTTCTCCTCTTATAACCTCCTTTATGGAAGATGCAACCATCTGCAAAAGCTTGTCTCCTACATCATGACCCAAAGTATCGTTTATCTCTTTGAAGCGATTTAGATCAAAAAAGATCAATGCCAGTGAAAAATTTCCTTTTAAGGTTGCTTTTATAACGGGAGAGAGTTTTTCTTTGAAATATCCGCGGTTTAACAGGTTGGTTAGAGGATCGTGATAGGCCAGATAATAAAACTTGCTCTCTATCTCTTTTCTTTTTGTTATATCAACCATATATCCGTTAAAACCGGTTATATTTCCTTTTGGATCTTTGTCAATCATAAAATAGGCACTCATACTTTTGATTTTTGAACATTTTGTTTTTACACTGAATTCCTCTTCGTATGTAAAAACATCATTTTGCATAAAATCTCTAAATCTTCTTCTTATTCTGTTTATATCTTTTTCCAGGATTATATCTACAAAAGAGATCTCCTTGTTGATAAAATCGTGTGAAGAGTAACCAAACTGATTTATAACATTGGCAGAGATATAATCTACATCAAATTTTTCGTTGGATTTACATTTAAAGATGATTACGGGTCCCTGGACAAAAATATTTTTTTCAAAATCTATGATGTCATTGACATGTTCTAATTCATTATTTGTAACTGCCACAAGATGAGAGAGCGCTTTTAGAGTTGTCAGTTGTTCGGTGTTTTCATTATAATTGTCATTTGAGATTTTATGATTTTCGTTTTTTTTGACTTTGGCAGATTCGGAAAGTGTTAAAAAAGTCATCGTTTCATTTAAAAGCTCGTTTTTATTTGCCGAGAGATGAAAAAATTCTCCATAGGTAAAAAAACCGGCGGTTTTTGCAAGTTTTGTAAAAGGTGCTATCTCCAACGGTGTTCCGTTGAGTAAAAATCTTCTTCTTGCCATACAGGAGTAGATAAATATGGATTCAATGGGGTTTGTTTCATATTTTTTTTCCAGTTTTGAGAGATCATTTAATATAAGATCGATATTTCCCAAACCAAACTGATAATATTCTCCCGTATTGATATTACCGGCAAAGTCAAGAGAGCCGTCATCATTTTTGGCAACCACCGCCCTTGCTATCTCCATGCCGTTTTTTAGACAGATAAGAGGAAATTCTATACCCGTTTTGGGAAGTCTTTTTGCGGTATCTTCACCAAGATAGTGTCTGTATGCATCAACAGCTTTCATATTTTCTATACTGTAAACTCTGTTTTTTACAGCATGAGTTATTTTTAGCTTTTTGCCAAGAGGAATCCATCCGAAACGATAGTCATTTTTGACAATCAAATCTTTGTTGACAAGTATGATTGCAACAGCACCTTTTGTCAGGATTTTATCATCGCAAATAACAAAAGTTTTTTCAAATTTGGCGTTATCACCGGCTAATCCTCCGGCTATAACGACATCTTCATTCTCAAAACGGGTGCCTTTTATAAAATCTTCTCCGTTGGTATAAAGACCGTCTGCGAAACAGATCATCGCTTTTGCATCGGGAGTTTTAAGATAAGAGCTGAGTTCTTTTCCTTTCTCAAAACTGTTTTTGGTGTTTATATCCTCTACATAGGCGGATTTTAAATCAGTTTTTTCAAAAGATGATATTGAAATGATACAGTGATGTGTTGTTACTTTTTCATTTATAATTTCTCCGTCGGTGGTAGATCCTATGATTTTGCTTTTTGGGAAAATATCTTTTAGTTCTTTTACTACTTTGCTTAAAAAAGTTTTATCGATTATTCCGCTGAAAATCTGTATCATTATTGATCTGGCGCTGTTTATTTTGGAGATTGGAATGCTTTTAAAATCATCTGTACTTTTATAATCAACGATATAGGTTTTCACTTTTTTACCTTTTTTTAAGTTCTATAACTTCTATATCGTTAAAAGTAAAAAATAGTTTAGATAAATACTCTCTTTACTTTCCCTGTCAAAAATGATATTCTCTTTTTATTTGGGGAGAGGGATTTTGAAAAAGATTTTTGTTCTTTTATCGGTATTGACTTTTTTATACTCATATAGTAATCATCTTGCAGATTCAACTTCAGAGTATCTTTTGCAACATGCGCATAATCCTGTAAATTGGTATCCGTGGTGTGATGAGGCTTTTAAAAAGGCAAAAGAAGAGGATAAACTCATCTTTTTATCTATAGGATACAGCACCTGCCACTGGTGTCATGTTATGGAAAAAGAGTCTTTTGAAGATGAAAAAATTGCAGAACTTTTAAACGAAGATTATGTCAGCATCAAAGTAGATAAAGAGCAGATGCCCCATATTGACAGTAAATATCAGACTTTTTTATCCAAAATAACAAAAAAAAGAAACGGTTGGCCTCTTAGTGTGATCCTGACTCCCAAAGGAGATGTTTTGTATATCACTACCTATATTCCTCCAAAAGAGGATTACGGTGTGGAGGGGATGCAAAAACTTCTGCCCCGTCTTGCAAAACTTTATCATAAAAATTTCAAAAGAGCAAAAAGGATAATAGAAGCAAATAAAAAGCTTGTTTTAAAGAAGAGCGAAAAAAAGATTTTGAAAAATTCTCTTGAAGAGACTTATATAGAAAAAATGCAAAAAAGATATGACAATATCTATAAAGGATTTGACCTAAGACCGAGATTTCCACTTGCTTCAAATCTGAATCTTCTTTTTGACATCTATCTTCTAACAGGAGACAAAAGGGCGCAGAAGATGTTTTTTGAGCCTTTGGACGCAATGGCAAGAGGAGGGATTTATGATCAGATAGAGGGAGGATTTTTCAGATACAGTACTCATCCTGATTGGATTGTTCCCCATTTTGAAAAGATGCTATATACCCAGGCGGAGTTGATTTTGTTGTATGTCAAAGCCTATATTTTTACAAAAAATCCTCTTTATAAAAGAGTGGTTACGGAAACGGCAGATGAAATGATAAAAAGATTTCAAAAAAATGCTCTTTTTTTCTCTGCTTCGGATGCGGACAGTGAGGGCAGGGAAGGGGGATATTTTGTTTATACTTTTATGGAAGTTTTTAAAGCATTGAAAAAAAACGGATTTGATGAAAAAGAGATAAAAGAGATTACGGAATATTTTGATATTACTCCGGTGGGAAATTTTGAACACCGTTTAAGCAATCCCCAGACAAATACGGGATTTGAAAAAGAACCAAAAAGAGTTAAAGAGGTGAGGAAGATTCTTAAAGATTTAAGAAAGTCCAGAAAATTTCCTTTTATAGATAAAAAGGTGATAACGGCATGGAATGCCATGATGATAAAAGCACTTTTAAAAGCTTCCGCTTTAGATAAAAAGTATGAAAAAGAGGCTCTTGTCTCTTTGGAAAAGCTGATAGAAAAGATGTATAAAAAAGGTGTTTTGTATCATCAGTTTTTGGAGACTCATCCTGTAAAACAAAAGGCTTTTTTTGAGGATTTTGTATTTTTAAGTGATGCTTTGACGGAGGCATATGAAACAACTTATGATAAAAAATATCTAAAATTTGCCAAACTTCTTGCAAACAAAGCGATAAAAAAATTTTATGATCCCAAAAATAAAAGGTGGTATCTTGATGATACGGATATAAAGTCTCCTTCCGTTTATCAAGACAGATACTATACAGCTGCACTTTCAAGATTTTTTCATGTTCTGATATCTCTCTCAAATCTTACATACGACAGAAAACTTCTCTCAAAAACCAAAAGATTTATAGAAAACGAGAGAGAAAAGATAGTGGCAAAGATAGATATTTCACCCGAAGCTACCAGAGCTCTTATCAGGATAAGAGAGGGTGATGTTATCATAAAATCAAATATCAAAAATTTATTTGCCAGAAAAATAGAGATAGAGAGGATAAAGTATCCGTTTAAACTGACCAATGTTGAAGATACTGAAATGTTTTTGGCTTGTAATGAAGAGAGTTGTTTTGCATTTGATAAAAATTTGAGTAAAATTGACAGAATGATTTCAAGAAGGAGGGAGAAGATGTAAAGGAGGTGAAACATCTTCTCTTTGGTTCTGCTTTCGGACAGGCACATATCCCAAAGCAAGAATCTCAGTTTGGAGATTTTAATGCTATTTGCTTTCAAAGTAGCTGTTTTTGGCTGTTATTTTTTAACGGCAATGGAATTATATATAAATAAGACTTAATTTATCCTTATTTATTTTATATTAATTTTTAGATTTGATAATTTATTTATTAAGCATTTGTTATAGAACCTTTTTTAGGGTGATGAAACTCTGTTTTGGTAAAAAGGAGATTAAAAAGTGAAAAATATTATATTTGATATGGACGGAACTCTTATAGACAGCAGCAAATCGATAACAAACAGTATCAATTTTGTGAGATCTCATATAGGACTTCCACCGATAGATAAAAGTGTGGTTACAAAAAATATCAATCTGCCCGACAGCAATCTTCCCAAAATTTTTTATCAAACCGATACATATCAAGAAGAGCACAGAAGGCTTTTTATAGAGCATTATCAAAAAGAGTGTGTAAAGAATATAAAAGTTTATGAGAATATTCCCAAACTTCTGGAGAGTTTGTCAAAAGACTTTATTTTAAGTGTTGCAACCAACGCATCTGATTTTTTTGCAAAAAAAATGTTAAAACATCTAAAAATAGATCACCATTTTATAACCGTTATGGGCAGAAACAATGTAGAAAATGTCAAACCCCATCCCGAAATAGTGGACAGAATATTGAAAATTACAGGTATGACAAAAGAGGATACTCTTTTGATCGGTGACAGTCAAAAAGATGAACTGACAGCAAGAAATGCAAAAATTGATTTTATTTTTGTAAAATGGGGATTTGGAGAGAGTCTTTATAATTCTCCCTGTGCGGAGAATACAGATGAACTTATAGAAAAAATTTACCTTAGAGCTGCCCTTAAAATTTAATGGTTCTTTAACACACACTTAGATATTATATCTTCGATGAATCAAAATGAAAAAGTAAAAATCCTCAAAGAACTATACATATATAAAGCTTTAGGATACAAATATTTTAAGGATATAGATATTTTTATGAAAAATACCGAACAGTATCTTGCGCTTCCCGACTCTTGGGAAAAGCTCAAAGAGATGGTTTTGAACTGCCGTTTGTGTCAGCTTTCAAAAACAAGGAAAAATGTGGTTTTTGGAGAAGGGGATATCCATACCAAAATTATGTTTATCGGAGAGGGTCCCGGAGCGATGGAAGATGAAAGCGGCAGACCCTTTGTAGGAAGAGCCGGACAGCTTTTGACAAAAATTATCGAAAATGTACTTGAAGTAAAAAGAGAAGAAGTTTATATAGCAAATATCGTAAAATGCAGACCCCCAAACAACAGAGTTCCGCTTCCCGAAGAGGTAAAAATGTGCAAACCGTTTCTGCTTAAACAGATAGAACTTATAAATCCCGCTATTATCGTAGCTTTGGGTTCTACAAGTTACAGACACTTAACAGGAGATAATAAAACTCCAATTTCAAAAGTAAGAGGAGAGATTTTGGAATTTGGCAATACAAAGATGATTCCCACTTTTCATCCGAGTTTTCTTTTGAGAAATCCTTCGGCAAAAAAGGATGTATATCAAGATATGTTAAAAGTTAAAGCAATGCTATGAAAAAGATAATCTTAATATTTTTGGCTGTTACCTCACTCTTTGCCATAGGAAAAAAGTTAAATACCAAAATTCCTCCCGTCCGAAATATTATTATAGATATTGATCCTTACGAGTGTTTGGGCAGTTGCCTGGAAGAGTATTTGAAAAACGAAATGATCTTTTCATTTCTTGCAAAAGCAAAAGAGAGTGATTATCAACAGTTGTTTCAAAAGTATGCTCTGGAACTTAATGTGGAAAATGAGAGGGAATTGGCTTTTGATGTTTTGGATCAAAACCAAAGTGATGAATATTTTGATTTTGAGAAAAAAGGTTCTTATGTCAATATAGCTCTTCTTGTTCCTCAAAAGGTTATAGGAAAATATACTCTTTCCATTACAAAATCCATCCTTTCGTATCTGATATATAAAAACAGTGATTTTGATTTTGAACTCTTTAACTGTGAAAACGAAGAGGAAGAGTCTATATTGAATGCTTTAAAAGAGATCAAAGAGAAGGATTACAGATATGTGATAGCTCCTGTAACGGACAAAGGAGCAAAGATTATCGTTTCAAACGAAAGAGATTTACAGATCTATATTCCTACTGTCAATAAAAGAAATATCTCTTATGCAACAAGTCCCAATATCTATTTTGGAGGATTGGATTATCAAAAACAGATAGATAAACTTTTTGAGTATGCCAATAACAAAATAGTCATCTTCAAGGATAACAGCCCCGCAAGTTCAAAAATAAGCACTTATATCGATGAGCAGTTTAAAAATACCGTTTTTACCGGTACCATAGAAAATGCCAATACCGACTACCGTTCTTTAATCAAAAGGAATTATTATCTAAATGATGCGAGTATCTTTTTGAATACTCCTCTTGTAAAAACCAGTTTGATAGCATCTCAAATCAGACTCTATAAAATTCATCCTTTTGTTTTGTTATCGACCCAGATCAATTATCATCCTCTTTTACTCAGTCTTACCCAGTATCAGGATAGAAAAAATATGCTTATTGCAAATTCGATAGATAACAAAAATTTCAGATTGACTGATATTAACTCAGTTTTAAACAATGATATAAGATTTGACTGGATAAACTATTCAACATCGATAGGTATGGACTTTTTTTATACCGATTTTATAGATTCATTTGCAGATGAGAGACTTTTTGGAGAATCTTTGTTAAATAATCAGGTAGATTATGGCGTAAATATCGTAAAACCCTACATATCCGAATTTATAGACTATAACGATAACGACGAATCTTTTTAAAATCAGTGAGATATTTTGATATAGCCGTTATAGGAGGCGGCGCAAGTGGTCTTATGGCTGCTTTGAGGTATAAAAACAAAAATATAGCCGTTTTGGAAAGTACCCAAAGCATAGCAAACAAGATAAAAATTTCAGGCGGCGGAAGATGCAATATAACAAACAAAAAAGTATCCGCCGATAACTATCTTGGAGAGAGGGTTTTTATACAAAAAGTACTGGACAAATTCTCACAAAAAGATCTGATAGAGTTTTTAAAAAAAAGAGGATTAAATCCGATCATCAGGAAAAAGAGTCAATATTTCTGTCCGAAAAGTTCCGATGAACTGATAATGATATTTAAAAAAGAGCTGAAAAATGTGCCTTTTTTACTAGGACACTCTCTTTGTGATCTAAAAAAAGAAGATGATGATTTTTTGATCTTTACCAACAAAGGTACTCTAAAAGCCCATAAAGTGGTTATAGCAACAGGAGGAATCAGTTATCAAAAGATCGGCGCAACCGATATAGCTTTTGAGATAGCCAAAAAATTCTCTCACAACATCATCACTCCAAAACCGGCATTGGTCGGTTTTACGGTACAAAAAAATGAATTTTGGTTCAAAGAGTTAAGCGGAATATCAATCAAAGTCAGGATGAAAACGGGGAAAAAGAGTTTTTTGGATGATCTGCTTTTTGCCCACAGAGGTATCAGCGCACCGGCGGTTTTAAACAGTTCGCTGTACTGGGACAAAGGCAGTATAGAGATCGATTTTTTACCCGATATATCACTAAAGAGCATTTTAAAAAACCAAAACAGACAGATTTCTTCACTTCTGCCTCTGCCAAAAAGATTTACAAAAGCCTTTTTGCAAAGTATCGATTTGGAGGATAAAAGAGCCTCTTTATTGACAAAAGAGGATAAAGAAAAACTCTCTTTGTTAAAAAGCTACACTTTTTCACCGGCAGGAACTTTTGGCTATTCAAAAGCAGAAGTTACAAAAGGGGGAATAGATACAGATGAGATAGATCCAGACTCGATGATGAGCAGATATCAAAAAAACCTCTTTTTTATCGGAGAGTGTCTAAATGTAACAGGAGAGCTTGGCGGATACAATCTCCAATGGGCTTTCAGTAGCGCTTTTGGTTTGAGGATATAGGATGAAAAATATCGACAGAGGTGTTTTGTATATGTTTTTCAGCTCTCTTATCTCTGCCGTTACCGGTGCGGCGGCCAAGATGCTTTCTGATGATATGAGTGCTTTGGAGATTGTATTTTTCAGAAATCTTTTTGGTATGATTTTTATAGTGGCGGCTTTGAAACATACACCTTCCAAACTAAAAGGAGGCAAACCAATGCTTCTTCTTTGGAGAGGAATTTTTGGTTTTAGCGCACTGTTACTCTTTTTCTATACGATTACCTCCATCCCTCTTGGAGAAGCTATCACGCTCAATAAAACCTCACCTCTTTTTGTAACTGTTTTGGCATTTTTTATCCTCCATCAAAGACTCTCTTATATCGGGATTTTTGCCTTGATATGCGGGTTTTTTGGGGTGGCTCTTATCACAAAGCCTCTTGGTTTACAGATAGGATTTGCCCATTTTTTAGGACTTTTGGGAGGATTTTTTGCAGCCGCCGCCTATACGACGATAGGAAAGATAAAACATATTTACGATTCAAGAATGATTGTTCTCTCTTTTATGACAACGGGTGTTGTAGCTCCTCTTTTGCTTTTTGCCGTTGCCTCTTTTTATACCAATGAAGCTTTGGGTTTTATGCTGACTCCTTTTGTAACACCGACAAGCTTTGGTGTCTGGTCTCTTTTGCTTCTCATAGGAACAACGGCAACGCTTTCCCAATGGCTTTTGACAAAAGCCTACAGCAGTACAAATGCCGCCGTAATAGGAGTGGTAAGCTATATAAATATCCCTTTTGCCATACTTTTTGGTACTTTTTTGGGAGATAAGATCCCCGATTTTTATACTGTTTTGGGTATAACTCTCATCGTCATATCGGGAATCCTGGTAAAAAAAGGATAATCAGCGCATGGGAGGAGAAAAAATGGCTCCTGTTATCATACCCAGTATCATTCCAACTACAATGGATATCAGTATAAAAATTATAAAACACTTTGATTGATTGTTCAAAGGAACATCCAAAAAGAGAGGAAAAGCTTTATACAAAAGAACCAGAGAATAGATGGAAAGTCCGATAGAGAGTATAAATCCGATAATCGGCAATGTTCCCAAAATCTGTCCTGCAAAAGATGGCAGAGAGATTAAAAACAGCATCAAAACAGCTCTGTTTAGATCATTTTTACCCCCAAATTTTTCTGCCAAAAAGGCGCTTATCCAACCAAAAATATATAAAGAAGCAAGATAAGTAACAATACCGCCTATGATCATCCAGACAGCTCTGAATATAGAGGGATGAAATCTGCCGCCCATCATCGGATAACCGAAAATCATATTTAATACAGTACTTATAACGGTAACTGTTACGATAATGGGAATTATATACTGTTGCAAGAGATCTTTTATCACTATACCCTTTTTTAAAAAATCTCTCCAAACTTCCTCAGGAGTCATAATGCCGTCTTTTACAAGATTTGTTAAAACTTTTATATCCATAAAGCCCTCCTTTTAATAAAATTTAACCTTTATAGATTATACATCGTTTAAACTTAAAGTTTTTAGTTTTTTATAGTTGTTTTAGAGAGCCGGAACACTTTGGATCTGTTCTATCGCTTCCAAAAAATAATCTTTATCCATATTCTCTTTTTCCAGGATTTCAAGAGCTCTTTGTATATTCTCTTCGGATAGGGGATTGTTGATCGCTATTGCCGTTTTTGTTACTTTTAGAGCCAAAGAGAGATTATATATCTTTTTTGGTGCTCTTTTGTACTCATCACTGTATCTTATCGCTTCCACCATTGTTTCATCGAAATTCCAGTGTTCAAAAATCGCTGAAGTTACTTCGGCAGTTGTTACTCCGACAAAAGTTTTTTCAACTTCGTCTGTCTCTATGCTGCTTTCTATATCGTTTTTAAAAGATTCTATTTCTTGCTCTTTTATAATCTCATCAGCGATTATAACTTTTCCCGTTTCTTGTAAAAGAGCTGCCAAAAAAAGTATCTCTACCGCTTTTTGATCGATATTTGAATACCATTTTTTGATCAGTATGCTTTGCATATTTGATATATTCGCAAATTCTTCGGGAGTAATGCCGTATGGTTTCATATCAACTTTCAGGAGCTTTTTTATAGAGAGATTCAAAGCCAAAGTTTTGGTCATTGACATACCAAACAGTGAGATGGCCTGATTTATGTTTTTGACCTCTTTTTGAAAACCGTAAAGAGGAGAGTTGGCAATTTTTAAAAGATTTGCCGTAAGCATCGGATCTTTTTGTATAACTTTCATGATTTCGGAAAGAGAGCCGTTTGGATCTCTTGATATCTCATTTATTTTTTGAAAAGTAGATGGCAACGGCGGCAATGCTTTGACTTTTTGTATGATACTCTTTGTCATCTTTGAATCCTTAATATTACTAACTATAATTCACAAGCAAGAAATGTTCCAGTATAACTTCCCGATTTTTTACAATTTTCAACTATCTCTTCAGGAGTACCGGTATCGACGATTTTTCCTCCTCTGCTCCCACCTTCGGGTCCCATATCGATAATATAATCAGCATTTTTAATCATATCCATATTGTGTTCTATAACAAGTACGCTGTTACCAAGATCGGTTAAATGGTGCAAAACTTTAACCAGTTTGTCTATATCGGCAAAGTGAAGTCCGGTTGTTGGTTCGTCAAGAATATAAAGAGTATTTCCCGTATCTTTTTTGCTAAGTTCCTTTGCAAGTTTTATCCTCTGCGCTTCTCCTCCGCTTAATGTAACGGCATTTTGTCCCAAAGTTATATATCCAAGACCAACATCCTGCAGGGTTTTTAGTTTTTGATATATTTTTGGGATACTGGCGAAAAATTCAAGAGCTTCATCAACACTCATCGCCAAAACATCGGCGATATTTTTGCCTTTGTAGTGTATCTCCAGAGTCTGGGCATTGTACCTTTTTCCTTTACAGGCATCGCACTTTACCATGATATCAGGCAGAAAGTGCATCTCTATCTTTATCTCTCCCTCTCCCTGACACTTTTCGCATCTGCCTCCTTTTACATTGAAACTAAATCTTCCCACCTTATAGCCTCTTATCTGGGCTTCTTTTGTTTTGGCAAAAAGAGTTCTTATCTCATCCATTACGCCTGTATAGGTGGCGGGATTGCTTCTTGGGGTTCTTCCGATTGGACTTTGATCAAGATATATGACTTTATCAAGTTTTTCAAGCCCTATACATTCAACTCCTGCCACTTTTTTCACTTTTCTGGCTCTGTTTAATATCTCTTTTGCAACCGGCAGAAGAGTTTGAAGGATCAAAGAACTCTTTCCGCTTCCGCTCACGCCCGTTATACAGACAAAATTGCCAAGAGGGATTTTGACATTTAGATCTTTTATATTGTTGATATTGACATTTTTTAACTCTATCCACTCTTTTTGTTCTCTTCTGTAAAAATACTCTATCTTTTTTCTTCCCTGAAGATAATCGGCGGTTAGGGTATTTGCGTTTTTAAGTTCTTCAAGAGTTCCGTCAAAAACGATTTCACCGCCGAATTTTCCCGCTTTTGGTCCTATATCCACGATATAATCGGATGCGTTTATCGTCTCTTTGTCATGCTCTACGACTATAACGCTGTTGCCTTTGTCTCTTAGATTTTTAAGTGTTCTTATCAGCTTTTGCGTATCTCTTTCATGAAGCCCGATACTCGGTTCGTCAAGCACATACATAACTCCCGTAAGTCCGCTTCCTATCTGTGAAGCTATCCTTATCCTCTGTGCTTCACCGCCGCTTATCGTTCTGGCATCCCTTCCAAGAGTCAGATATCCAAGACCTACATCATAAAGAAAATACAGCCTCTCTCTTATCTCTTTCAAAATGGGAGAGGCTATCATCTTTTGCTGTTTGCTTAGATATTCAAAATTACTCTCATCCATAAAAAATTTGTAACTGATCTCAATAGGCATATCCAAGATATCGGATATCGCTTTGTTGGCTACTTTTACAGCCAGACTTTCGGGTTTCAAACGATGTCCGGCACATCGATCACACACCTTTTCACTCATATATTCGCCAAGAGCCTTTTCATCTTTTAGCATTTCATAGGCTATTTTTATAACTCCTTCAAACTCTCTTGTAAGTCTGTGTTTTTTCCACTGAAAAGAGACTCCTTCCGGCGCACCGTGCAAGATAGCTTTTTTTTCATGCTCTTGAAGTTTAAAAAAGGGTTTTTTTATATCGATTTTCAGAGTCTGGCAAAAAGCTTTCAAAAATGTAAAATAGTATCCTCTGTTAAAACCGTATAAAAGTCTAATCGCCCCTTCTTCAATACTTTTTTCCTCATCTATCAGTTTTTTCAGATCAAGTGTATAGCGGATTCCCAGACCGTCGCAGAGAGGACATGCGCCTTTTGGAGAGTTAAATGAGAAGGAGAGAGGCTCAAGAGGTTCAAAACTTATCTTACAGTCAAAACATGCCAGATGTTCGCTGTAATGAAGATGAGAACTTTCAAGTCCTATCTCTTTGTGATTTAATATCTCTATTTCAGCCTCTCCGTAACTCTCCGTCAAAGCTTTTTCTATATCTTCGGCTATCCTTTGGCGGTTGTCTTCTTTGATAACGACTCTGTCGATAACGGCTTTGATCGTATGTTTTTTGTTTTTACCAAGCTCTATCTCCTCATCAAGTCTTACCATCACGCCGTCTATCATCGCTCTGACATAGCCTTTGTGTCTTAGATTTTCTATCAGATCACTGAAGCTTCCCTTTTTTCCTCTTATCAAAGGAGCGTTGATAACCACTTTTGCCCCGTTTGGAAGTTTCAAAACCTGTTCGATAATATCACTTGCACTCATTTGGGAGATTGGTTTTTTACATTTGTGACAGTACTGTCTGCCGATTCTTGCGTATAAAAGTCTTAGATAATCATATATCTCCGTTATCGTTCCGACTGTTGATCTGGGATTTTTGCTGGTTGTTTTTTGATCGATGGCGATAGCCGGAGTGAGTCCTTCTATCTTGTCCACATCAGGTTTGCCGATTCTGTCCAAAAACTGTCTTGCGTAGGAGGAGAGAGATTCTATATATCTTCTTTGACCTTCCGCATAAAGTGTATCAAAAGCCAAAGTACTCTTACCGCTTCCGCTTAGTCCCGTAAAAACAACAAGTCTGTTTTTGGGTATCTGTAAATCTATCGATTTTAGATTATTTTCTCTTGCGCCGTATATTTTTATCTTATCCAAATAGTTACCTTAAAAAACCAAAATTTTTTTGTAACCCATATTCTAAACTAAAATCTCTTCAAGTTCACTTTTGTTCTTTCAAAATTATCTGTTTATTGTAATTATATGGGTTTAGAAGAAAGTTTGATTTTTTGCTTACAGCCACTTTCTTGACCAGAGTTGGAAAATAAAAATCTGCCATATAACTTTCATCAAATAGGTTTCATTGTTATTGTATCTTTTGATTATCTCTTTAATACTGTTATAGTCTAAAATACCGTATTTGTTGATCTCTTTTTCACTAAGTAACTCTTCAAACAGATCATGCAATTTGTCTTCATACCACTGTCTTATCGGAATGGAAAAGCCTTTTTTCGGTCTGTTTATGATATCTTTTGGAATATATTTATGCACGATCTCTTTTATCAGAAATTTTGGAATATTGTTTTTATATTTTATCTCCATCGGAATTCTTGCTGTAAATTCCAAAATTCTGTGATCCATAAACGGCTCTCTGGCTTCCAAAGAGGTACTCATGGAGGCTCTGTCAACTTTGACAAATATATTATCAACCATATAGGTTGAGTAGTCAACAGCCATCACTTTTGATATAAGATTATTGTAATCATTCAGAGAATTTAAAGTGTTGAAGTTGCTGATTAGAGAAAAGTCTCTTTTTATCAATCTTTTTAGTTCAGTGTCATTTAGGAAGTAGTTTGATCTGTCAAATATATCTTCCAAATTTGGTGAATCGAGCATATCATTTAGTTTATTGTATTTGTTTAATAGATTTCTGAATTTCAGAGATTTTGCTATTTTTAAAGAGAAGGAAGATTTTATAAAAGGTATAAGGGTATGAAAAAGGTATTTATCTGCCTTTTTTATCGTATCTATCTTTTGATAGATGGATTGAATATCTCTGTATTTTGTATATCCGCCAAATATCTCATCTCCTCCGTCTGCCGAAAGAGCCACATTTACATATTTTTTTGCAAATTTGGAGACTAATACGGTAGGGAAGATGGAATTATCGGAAAATGGTTCGTCATATATAAAAGGGATATCCTCAACCATTTTTAGGATATCATTTTGGGTGATATAGAGTTCATGATGATCGGTTCCTAAAATGGAGGCGTATTTTTTTGAGAGATTGGCTTCGTTAAACTCTTTTTCATGAAAACCTATCGTAAATGTTTTTATCTTTTTAAAGGAGTTTTTTTGCAAAAGTGCTGTTACGCAGGTAGAGTCGTAACCTCCGCTGAGAAAAACCCCCACATCCACATCAGCCACCATTCTGTAATTGAAAGCAGATTCAAGAAGAGTTTCAAGTTTGTTGACAGTCTCTTTTTCTCCAATGTTGATTTTTGATCTGTTATAGTGTGATATATGATCCCAGTATTTTTCTATTGTCAGAGTTTTGGTTTTGAGGTCTATTTTTATATAGTGTCCGGCGAACAGTTTGAAAGTGTGTTTGAAAATTGTATGTGGTGCTAGTATATAACCGTATCTGAAATATGAGGCAAGACCTTCTGTGGATATCTCTTTTTTGAAAGAGGGATGTTTGTGAAAACTTTTCAGTTCGCTTCCAAACAGGAAAAGATCGTTTTGGTGGTAATAGTAAAAAGGTTTTACTCCGGCTCTGTCTCTTATGCAGTAGATAATCTGCTCTTTTTTGTCATATATCGTAAAAGCAAACATTCCGTTAAATTTGCTGAGGGCTTTAAAAATTCCCCATTTGTGAAAAGATTTGAGTATGACTTCCGTATCGCTGTTTGAATCAAATAGATAGCCTTGCAGTATCAGCTCTTTTTGTATCTCTTTGAAATTATAGATCTCTCCGTTATAGACTATGATCAACTCTTCAAACTCCATTGGCTGATGTCCCTTTGAAGAGAGATCCAAGATAGAGAGTCTTTTGTGTCCCAATCCTACAAAAGCATGGGTATTTTCTAAAAACCTGTATCCTCCGTCGTCTGGTCCCCTGTGATGGATGATATCTGTCATCTCTTTTAAAATATCTGTGTTGCTTTTTTTGTTAAAATCTATAAAACCTGTAATTCCACACATATCTATTTCTCACATTTTTCAGCTATATAGTCAAAAACAACCTCTTTATCCCTGTTTTGCCAATCGCTTGAAAAGAGGATTTTTGAACCATCGGGATTTGGGACGGCAGAGGCGGTTTTTAGATAATTTTGTTGAGTGCTGTTATGGGCGGTGATGTATTTTACTTTGCCGCTACCGTCCAATTTGACTGCCAAAACAAGACCGTTTTTTTGGGTTGAGATATAGCACCATCCTTTTTGTCTGTAATTTCTGCAACTTAGATGTCTTGAGGCTCCTGTTTCAAATTCGGGATTTTGGTGAATAGCCATACTTTTTGCATCTTTTAGACGGTAGGCGTTTATTTTTGCTTTTCCTGCAAACTGAACATAGACTTCATTGTTAAAACTGTCATAACATATATCTCCGTGATTGCCGTAATTGTAAAGAGTGGCTCTAAAAGAGAGATCAAAAGTGTTATATACTTTTACATCACCGCTTTTAAAGTTGTCTTTGATCTTTTTATTCCACAGTATAATCACATATTTACCCGATTGTGAAATGCTGATCCAGTCAAACCAAGAGGGGTTGTAAGAACTGCCCCATTTTTTTGCAAAACGCCTCTTTTTTATGATTTTTCTTTTATAAAGATCAAAGATGATTATATCAAGATCCTCTCCCCTCTTACATGCAAAGGCAGCGTAATGATCGTTTGTATCGATATTTCCTTCATTAGGTCCCAAAGCGACTCTGTCGTAACCTTTTATTTTACAGATTTTTTGCAAATGATTATTTTTTACATTGTATTTTAAAATTATTCCGTCATCTCTGAAGATATAGAGGATATTTGGGTTTTTGTGAGACCAGATTGATGTATTAAAGTGGATGCTTTTTGGGAATTTTTTTATAATCTTGTATGTTTTTGCATCTATGAGCCATTTTGTCTGGAGTTTTATCAGAGTGGAGTTACAGTTAAAGGGCTGATTTTTTGAGTATCTGTGTCTTGGATAACTGTTGTCAAAAGTTTTAAAATCGGTAATTCTTGTTATTTTGGTTTTATATACGGGATCGATAACAGGTTGAAGATATTTCGGGTTTTTTGTAACAGTCTGTTTTGCAAAATGAAGTTTCATATCTTTTGGCAGCTCTTGGGCATTTAACAAGATGATATTGAAAAGAACCGACAGCAAAAATCTACCCATACGACTAAAGTCGTACTTCCATATTACATTTTTGATTTTATGCATATTGTAGAGTGAAAAAAATTTATTTATCAATATATATGCCTTTTTGTTTATTTAAAATAAAATGATACCATTATTATACTCTAAAAGGTTAAAAAAAAATAACTTAATCTCCAAAAATCATATTTTTGTAAGTTTATATTTACTATAATGGATTAAAGATAAAATTGATTTTGCCGATGAAATAATATATTCAATTAAAAGGTTTTTTTAAAAAGATGGAGATTACATTTATAAATCGGATGATGGGTATAAAAATCGGAGGAGGTGAAAGTTTTGATCTCAATCTTGCCAGAGCCTTAAAAAAAAGAGGACACAAAATAAAATTTATTGTCGGCTGTGAAAAGATAAAGCGTACTTTTTTGGATGATGAGTTTGAAGTTACATATATTAAAACTCCCTATCTTAGAAATATCCATTATAAAATAAAACCTACAAATATTTTTACCAAATTGATTTCTGCGGGATCTTCCATGGTTGATGGCAAGATATTTGAAAACAGAGTTTTTAAGTATCTGAAAAATGAAAAAGAGAGTGATATATATCAGCTGTGCGGATTGGCAGAACTTGGAGAGAGATTGGAAAATGAGGGTAGAGTATGTTCTGTTTTTTGGCCGGGACCTCCCTCTTTTAGGAGAATAAACTCCATAAAAAACTGTTCTTTGCATTTTACCCACGGTGATTCGATAAACAGGCTAAAAGAGATGGTAGATAATGTTTATGAAGTGCTTCCGGGTGTGGATACCAATCTTTTTTATCCCGCAAAAGAAAAAAGAGATAAAACAAGAGTGAGATTTATTTTTGCGGGAAGACTGGTACCGGTAAAAAATATCCCTTTTTTGATAAAGGCATTTAATGAAGCTTATAAAGAATATAAGGATATGGAGCTTGTTATCGTCGGTGAGGGTTCAATGGAAGAGGAGCTTAAAAGTATGGCAATGGAAGGTGTAAAATTTTTGGGTTTTTTAAATGAAAAAGATCTTGCCAAAAAGTATAGAGAGTCTGATGTTTTTTGCATCGTCAGCAGTTATGAATCTTTTAGTATTGTTACTTTGGAGGCGATGGCAAGTTCTCTTGCCGTGATTGCTTCAAACAGCGGTTATCTGCCCTCGTTGGTAAAAAACAGCGGAATTGTTATAGATAAAAATGATTTAAATTCTTTGAAAGAGGCTGTTTTGAAGTTTGCCAAAGATAAAAATTTGAGGCAGATAATGGGTAGTAACGGATATAGAAGTGTCAGAGAAAAGTACAGTTGGGATATAAGTGCCAAAAAAGTTGAAAGGCTTTATGAGAAGGTATTGAAAAAATGAAAAATCTAATTATAAGAGATGATGATCTCTCGTATTGGACAAAACCGCAGGATATAGAAAGGGTTTATCGGCCTCTTTTTGAAAAAGGGGTAAAGATCTCTTTTGCCGTTATCCCCTATGCCGTTAAAATGCATAATGCGGGGAATTTTGATCTGATGTATCAGGATGAAGATTCGGCAAAAGCGATAGGTGAAAACAGAGAGATTGTCGAATATATAAAAGATAAAATAGATAAAGGTTTGGTGGAGATTATGCTTCACGGATATAATCATCTTTATTCTCTAAAAACGGATGATATGATCTATGTTGCCACAAAATTTAATACAATGTATATGAGAGAGAAGAAAAAGTCTTTCTATTTTCTGGGAGAATATATTGATGAGTATGACAAACTTTATGCAAAAACAAAAGAGGGTAAAAAATATCTTGAAGATCTTTTTGGTGTAAAAATTTCAGATTTTGTTCCTCCAAGCAATCAGATCGTAAATGACGGCGTCAGGGCGGTAGCCGATAACGGTTTGAATATTTCGGGGATTGCCGGTAAAAAATATGATCGGGAGATAAATGCGAAAGGTTTGGTTTCTTACAGTAAAAGAGTTTTGTTCAAGATGAGTTATCCCAATCTGACATATCCTTATGTTATAGATTACGGTACCCATAAAGAACTTGCCGGATATGCTTTTACCCCTTCTACCGATTGGCAAAGATATGAAAATCAACTCTCTTTTTGTGAAAAAAATGATCTTCCTTTTCAGATAGCGACACATTACTGGGAGTTGGAAGGAGAACTTTTGCAAAAGTATTATGATTTTATAAAAAAGGTCTTTTCAAAAGGTTATAAAAGTGCTTTTTTGAATGAGGTTTTAAGATGAAAACAGTTTTTGTTTTACAGAGCCTGAGAAAAGGGGGAGCAGAGAGAGTGGTTTCTCTCCTTTCCCGATCTTTTGAGAAAAAGGGGCATAAAGTAACGATTGTTCTTTTTAGAAAAGAGATAGAGTATGAGTATGGCGGAGAGATATTGTCTTTGGATTCTCCACCTGCTAACAGCAGGATATTGAAAATATTTCGATTTGCAAAGAGGATATATAAATTAAAAAAGATTCTTGCAAAAAAGAGAGCCGATGTTGTTTTCTCTTTTGTGGAGAGCAGTAATTTTGTTTCTGTTTTAACGGGGGAGGATGTGATCGTTTCGGTCAGAAACAATCCTTTGAAAAAACATCAAAGTTGGCAGAGGTTTTTGATAAAAATGCTTTATAACCGCTCTAATGTCAAAAAAGTTGTAGCCGTTTCCAAAGAGATAGAAAATATACTAAAAGATGATTTTTCTTTAAAAAGAGTTGTCTCCATCGCCAATCCTTTGGTTTTTGATGAAGATGAGAGGACAGAGGAGGATTTGGGTGTCTATTCTCCTTTTATATTGGCTGTCGGAAGACTGCACAGGCAGAAAAATTTTGAGATGTTGATAGAGGCTTTTTCAAAAAGTAAACTCAGCAAGAGCGCAAAACTTCTTATTTTGGGTGAGGGGGAAGAGAGAGAGAATTTGGAACGGTTGATAAAAAGAAGAGAACTTTTTGATAAGGTGTTTTTGATGGGAAAGGTTGATAATGTAAAAGATTTTTATAAACAGGCGAAAATCTTTGTTCTCTCTTCAAGATTTGAGGGTTTTCCCAATGCTCTTTGCGAGGCTCTTGGTTTTGGTGTTCCTTCTGTTTCGACTGATTGTCCTACCGGTCCAAATGAGTTGATCAGTAGCGGTGTCAACGGGCTTTTGGTACCAAATGAAGATGAGAATGCTTTGAAAGAGGCGATTGAGAGATTGTATTTTGATGAGAAGTTGCAGGATGATTTCAAAAAAGAGGCAAAAAAATCAGTCAGGCATTTGGAAGTGAATAAAATAGCGGAGAAATGGCTTGAGATTGCTTAAAAAGGTGTTGGATAAAGGGGTGTTTTACAATATCCTTTCTTTGTTAAGTGTATTTTTGGGATTTGTTTTTATCGTACTTTTAGGTAGGAAATTCGGTGCTGCAAAAGAGACGGATATCTATTTTTTATCGGTTGTTGTTATAAACTATCTTGGGTATTTTGTTCAAAGTGTATGGGAGGCTTTTACTCCCTACTATGCTGAGATAAAGATCAAAGATAAAAGCAGATCAGACAGACTTTTTTCAATACTTTTAAATTATCTTGTTATCAGTGCGCTGTTTTTGATATCTTTGTATTATTTGATTGGTGATGCTTTTTCTGTTTCATTTTTAAACAGTGATCTGAAAAGTTTTTTAAATGTATTTATCTTTTATCTTTTATTTCAAAATATTTTATTTTTGAATAAAACTATTTTAAACTTGGAGAGATTTTATGCTTCGTTTTATGTGGTTGATATCTTTGTTTTTTCGGTGAATATCATAACTGTTTTGTTTTTTGTAAAAGAGAGTGTCTTGATCATCGCATATTCCACCATTTTATCAACATTATTGGCAAATTTGTGGCAATTTTATCTTATCTTTAAAAAGATGAATATGCGATATTATCCGTCATTTTATATGGAAGAGATAAAAGAGATATTGCAAAACTCTTTTAAACTCAAACTCGGATCTTTTTTTATAGGTATCAAAGATATTGTGATAGCGTCGGTATTGACCTCTTTTGGAAGCGGTGTTTACTCTCTTTACTCCTATGCAAACAAGTTTTTGGGGGTTATCTTGCAGATAATCAACGCTCCTGTTGTGAATATTTTTGCGGCAAAAGCAACTCATCTCATAGCCAAAAACAGACTGAAAAAGAGTTTGGCTTTGATGAAAGGGGTTTTGAGCAAAACGACTCTTTTTTATGTTGTATCGATAATTTTTACATACTATATGATCCCTTTTATTATAAAACTTCTTTTTTCCCAAAAGTTTACTTTTGAAAATATTATAACCATTCAAAGGATATTTTTTATTATGTCTTTTTATTATCTTTGTACGGTTTTTTATTCGCCGGTCGGCAGAGTTTTGACAATATTGAAAAAGTTTAATTTTTTGCTGGTGGCTGATTTTGTTTTTATGGCTGTTTTGTTGATTTTGGTAAAAACCGTTGCATTTGATACGATTGATATGCTTTTGTATTTTCTGATTTTGGCTCATACGGTTTTTACTTTCGTAATCTTTTTCTATTTTATAGGTTTGATAAACAATCTAAAAAGAGTTTGCAGTTATGCCTAAATGTGCCATTTTGACCAACTCTCTTTTTTCCGGCGGAGCAGAAAAGGTTGTTTCCACACTGATAAATCATTTTTATAAATGCGGATTTGAAGTAAATCTTATCTGTATGGAAAAAAATGATTTTTTTCAGGTTCCAAAAGAGATCAATGTAATCTATCTTTCCGGATTTAAAGGGGATGAAAACGGTTTTTTGAAATTTTTTTATCTTTTTATACTCTCTTACAGATTGAAAAGGATTATCAAAAAAGAGCGTATTGAGATAGTCCAAAGTCATGTTTTTCGGGCAAATTATATCAATATTCTAGCGAAACTTTTAGGCTCCAAACATACGGTGCAGATTGTCAATGCCGGCAGAATGGGAAGATATCTTGATAAAGGATTTGAGGGAAAAATAAATTTTAAACTTATCAAGTATCTGTATCCAAAAGCGGATCTTATCATCTCAAAATCAAGAGGTATGCAAGAGGAGATGAGAAGAATCCTCTCTTTTTCAGACAGACAAAAAGTTATCTATAATCCTTATGATATTCAAAAGATAGAGTCTCTTGCAAAAGAGGAAGTGGAGGATTTTGAATTTAGATCAGATAAATTTTATATAGTTTCTGTGGGAAGATTGATATATCCCAAAAAACAGGATCTGCTGATAAAGGCTGTATCCAAATGTGAGGGCAGATTTGAGCTTTTGTTGATAGGTGACGGATATGCAAAAAAAGATTTTATGAAATTATCAAAAGATTTGGGGGTGGAAAAGAGAGTTCATTTTATAGGAAAAGTGAAAAATCCTTTTAAATATCTAAAAAGATGTGATGTTTTTGTTTTGGGCAGTGAGAGCGAAGGTTTCCCGAATGTTTTGGTGGAAGCGATGATATGCAAAGTTCCGGTTGTTTCAACCGACTGTCCAAGCGGTCCTAGGGAGATACTTTCACCAAAGAGTGATATATCCTCAGTTTTGAAAGATTCTATAGAGATAGCCAGATACGGGATTTTGGTTCCTGTAAATTCTTATGAGTTTATCGCTGAAGCTGTAAAAATTATTGCCGATGATAAGGATTTAAAAAAGAGTTTGAGTGAAAATGGATATGAAAGAGCGATGTCATTTAAAATAGAAAAAATCTCGACGATATATAAAAAAACTATTTTAAATAAAGAGATGATATAAGGAATATGGCGAATGAGAGTTAGTAGTGTTGCTTTAAAAAGCGATCCAAAAGTTACTGTTTTGTCTCTTCTTGTTACAGTTTACAGTGCTTCGCAGATCGTTTTTGCTCTCAATCCTTATATCCTTTTTAGCAATCTTATCAATCTGCTTTTGATTTCATACTATCTTTTACTGATATTTCTTGATGAAAATCGTAAATTTTTTGTCAATGATATAATCATAGCCTACACCCTTTTTGCCCTGTTTGCGATAAGCAGTGTTTTTTGGACGGTGGATCCGGTAACTTCGGGGAATAAGGCAAAAACTCTCTTTTTGCTTATTATCAATAATTTTTTGATTTACAATATCTTTAAAAGATATGAGATAGGCAATGCTTTTTTAAATGGGCTGATGTTGGGTTCGTTTGTCAATTATCTTTTGGCTTTTGATCTTATCCATATTCCGATGGAAACATATCTTGGATACCGGTTTTTCGGAACGATGGGAAATCCTAATGCTCTTTCTATAACCATGGTATTGTCGGTATCGGCAAGTATTATCTATCTACAACAGGATATTGACAAAAAGTATAAATTTTTAAATCTTTTAAATCTTATTTTGGCTTTGTATATGATTGTTCTGACTGTGTCAAGGACGGGACTGATACTTGGATTTTTTTTGCTGTTTGTTTATGTATCTACAATGCTTACGGATCTAAAAAGAGTGGGTTATCTAGCTGTAATCATAGCTGCTTTGAGCGGTTATATAGCTTTGTTTGGGGATACAAAGAAGATCATGGATTATATGCAAAATGTTTTCATAAGACTCTCAAATGTTTTCAATACCCTTTCCGGACATGATATGGAAAAGAGTACGCTTGAGAGAAAAGAGTATATAGAAAGAGGGCTTGAGATGTTTTCAAACCATCCTTTTGGCGGGATAGGTATAGATACATTCAGATATTACTACGGAGGATATTCTCATAACAATTTTGTAGAGCTGTTACTTGGAGTCGGTTTGACAGGGGAGATTTTATATTACAGCATTTTTATATTTCTTTTTATAAAGATATATCATGTTGGTTTGTTTAATCTAAAACTTTATCTTGCCGCAATTACGGGGGCGATTTTACTTATCGATATGGCATCTGTTTCTTATTATGATAAATTGATTTTATTGATGCTTATTTACATAGGTTATATTGCGGAGAAATATCAAAGTGTTAAAAATTAAAAATAATATGACATTTGTCGATTTTTGTTAAAAATAGACGGTGTATCGGAAGGGAAAAATATGAGTAAAGAAAACATTTATTATACCGGAGTTTCGATCAACTTTAAAAAGATAGTATATCTTTTGTTGAAATATAAAGTATCCAATATTTTTTTATTTATACTCTTTTTGCTTGGGGGAGTTGCATATATATATTTTACAGTACCAGAATACAGAACTTACATGACTATTGAAGTGGAAAGACCAAATCCAAATCCCCAGCATGATTTTTTAAGAGGTATAAGACAGAATAATGAGGGGATTGAGACGGAAATAGATGTGCTTAGATCAAGGTTTCTTGTAGAAAAAGCGTTAAAATCGGTAAAACTTGATATTCAGTATTTTGCAAAGGAAAATCTAAAAACAGTTGAAATTTACGGAGAATCTCCGTTTTTGGTACAGGATGTGAAGATAAAAGATGAGTTTTTTTACGGAAAAATGTTTAAAATCAAAATTTTGGATGAAAACTCTTTTTATCTCTCAATGGAAAAAGATTTGGGAACAAAAATATCCCAGATGTTCGGTAAAGAGGAAAGAAAAAGAGAATTTGAGAAATTTTATCTTTTTGATCAGAAGATAGACAATCCCTCTTTCTCTTTTAAGATACACAAGCTCAAAAACATACCTAAAAACCGGAGTTTTTATTTTAAGATAAATCCTTTCTCATCATTGATAAACAGTGCTTTGAACAATCTCTCTGTTTCTCCTTTTTCTTTTCAGTCTTCGGTTTTAAAGGCAGAGTATCAAGATACCAATCCCAAAAGAGCCAAAGATTTTTTGAATGCTTTGGGAGAGGAGTATCTAAAACAAAGCATCGAAAGAAAGACAAAAGAGACATCCAACAGCCTTTATTTCATCGAAGATCAGTTAAAAATAGTCAATAAAAGGCTTCAGGAATCACAGCAGAAACTAAAAAAGTTTCAGGCACAAAACAGACTTATCAATATAGGAGTACAGTCTGAAGATATGATTCACAGAGTCAGTACTTATGAGGCAAGACTTGCCGAAGCAAAAGTAGAGAGAGATTCTCTGAAAATTTTGATACGGGAGTTGAGAAAAGGAAACTATGAAGCTGTCAGCGGTTTTTCGGCACAATATCCTGTTTTGGCAAATTTTGTTACAAACTATCAAAATGCGATCATTCAAAGAGACAGACTTTTAAATGATTATACAAAGATGCATCCTCTTGTAATCGCAAATAAAAAACAGATTGAAAATATCAAAGAGTCGATAAAAAATACGATTGAGGGGATAAAGAAAAGTATCGATATCAGGATAAAAGAGCTGGAAACTTCTATCTCCTCTATAGAAAAAACTCTTATATCTCTTCCCTCAAAAGAGAAAGAGTATGCCAATCTGGAGAGAAAATTCAGAGTAAACGAGAGGCTTTACAACTATCTTCTGGAAAGAGAATCGGAAATGAAAGTGGCAAAGGCTGCAACCGTATCGCAAAAGAGGATACTGGATCATGCTATGGAAAATGAGATACCCGTTAAGCCCAAAAAATCTCTCATAATGGCTGTAAGTGTTTTGCTTGGTATAGTCAGTGTCATCATCATAACTTTGCTTAGATATACTTTGGATACGAAGATAAAAACCAAAAGAGATATAGAAGAGATAAGCCAGATCCCGATTTTTGGGGAGATCCCTTTTATCACAAATAAAAAACTTTATAAAACCGCCTATGTTCTTGACAATCCAAGGTCTCCCGCAAGTGAGGCTTTGAGGACGATCAGAACAAATATAGAATTTACGCCTTCCGAACACAAAAGCAAGATCATAGTTTTGACATCGACGGTTCCAAATGAGGGGAAAACGGTTGTTACGGCAAATCTTGCCACTGTTCTTGGTATGGGCGAGAAAAAGTGTATCGTTGTTTCTTGTGATCTAAGAAGACCGGAACTTCATGTAAAATTTTCCATTCCAAACAGAGCTGGAATCAGCAATGTTTTGGCAGGAAAGGTGAAACTTGAAGATGTTATATGGGAACATGAGGAACTTACAAATTTTGATATTATCACATCTGGTTTTATACCTCCAAATCCTTATGAGCTTTTGGATTCAAAAAAGATGAGAGAGATCATAGAAAAACTTAGAAAAACCTATGATTATATCGTTATCGATACCCCTCCTATCGATCTTGTATCTGATGCGCTTTTACTGATGAGGTATGCCGATATCACGCTGTTTGTATGTAAGTCAGAATTTTCTGACAGAAGGTTTGTCGAAAAGATCAGCGCTCTTGTGGAAAAATATCATATAAAAAATGCGGGTTTTATCCTCAATGCCGTAAAAGAGAAATACAGAGAAAAAATGCCTTATGATGAGAGATATCTTATGTATTCGAGGTATTAAAAAATTATGGTAAAATGCCCGAATTAAAATATTTGAAGGAATCGGATGGATTTTTTACGCATACGAGGGGGCGGCAGACTAAAAGGAGATGTGAAAATCTCAGGAGCGAAAAATGCCGCTTTACCTCTTTTGGCTCTCTCTATACTTGCAAAAAACAGAGTTGAGATAGACAATGTTCCCAATGTCAAAGATATAAAAACTCTTTTAAAACTGCTTTCAAATCTCGGATCGGATTTTACTTTTGAAAACAACAAGGCTCTTATCGATACTTCATCTATCTCTCATACAAAAGCAAATTATGATATCGTAAGAACGATGAGAGCGTCGATACTCACTTTGGGACCTCTTCTTGCGAGATTCGGTCATTGTGAAGTGAGTCTGCCCGGCGGTTGCGCGATAGGACAAAGACCTATAGACCTTCATCTAAAAGCACTTAAACAAATGGGTGCGGATATAGAGATAAAACAAGGTTATGTGGTGGCAAAAGCACCAAAAGGTTTAAAGGGCGCTACGATCATCTTTGACAAGATAACCGTAACCGGAAGTGAAAATATCATAATGGCGGCGGCTTTGGCAAAAGGCAAAACAAAGATCATCAATGTAGCCAAAGAGCCGGAAGTCGTGCAGCTTTGTGAAGTTTTGAAGGGTGCCGGAGTGGAGATAGAAAATATCGCAAATGATGAGATAACGATATACGGAACTGACAGAGAGCTTGTAGAGATAGCGCCTTTTAGCATCATCGCAGATCGTATAGAGGCTGGAACTTATCTTTGTGCCGGTGCTATAACAAACTCATCCGTAACTATCAAAAATATCATCCCCTCTCATATAGAATCTATAATCGTTAAACTTCAGGAGATGGGATTTTCTTTTGAGATGGGAGATGATTTTGCTACGATTTATCCCGCTGCAAAAATAGAACCTGTCAGGATAGCAACATCGGAATATCCGGGTTTTCCTACCGATATGCAAGCACAGTTCATGGCTTTGGCAACTCAGGCGGAAGGAACAAGCGTCATAGAAGAGAGACTTTTTGAAAACAGATTTATGCATGTAAGCGAACTTCAAAGAATGGGCGCAAAAATCACTTTGAAAGGAAATACCGCAACGATAGAAGGCAAAACATCCCTGACCGCCGCTGATGTAATGGCAACAGATCTAAGAGCCAGCAGCGCACTAATCCTTGCCGCTTTAAGCGCCAACGGCATAACCAATATCCATCGTATATATCATCTGGACAGAGGATATGAAGATCTGGAGAAAAAACTTACAAATATCGGGGTGTGGGTGGAGAGGTTGAGGGAGTAGGGGAGGGGCTCTTTTCCCATCTTATTTTATTATAAACTTTAAGAATTATATTGTATAATCGTCTTCAAAATTTGAACTTCATAGTAAGGTTTTTTTATTTATGGCATTGTCATATGCTAATGGTGGCACGGCTAAAATATAAAATTAAGTAAGGTTCTAAATGTTTAATATAAATTCAACTTATTTAAAACAGCTTGAAGCGGAGAGTATATATATTTTAAGAGAGGTGGCTGCCGAGTTTAATAATCCTGTGATGATGTACAGTATAGGTAAAGACAGTTCGGTTATGCTTCATCTGGCTATGAAGGCTTTTTATCCTTCTAAGCCTCCTTTTCCTCTTTTGCATGTGGATACTTTGTGGAAATTTAAAGAGATGATTGAGTTTCGTGATAAACGGGTAAAAGATCTTGGTGTTGATTTGGTTGTTTACAGTAATCCCAAGGGAATAAAAATGGGTATAAACCCTTTTATTCACGGTTCCAAAGTTCATACCGATATCATGAAAACCGAAGCGCTTAAACAGGCTTTGGATATGGGTGGATATGATGCCGTTATCGGTGGTGCAAGAAGAGATGAGGAGAAATCAAGAGCCAAAGAGAGAATATTTTCCTTTAGAGATAAAAATCACAGATGGGATCCGAAAAATCAAAGACCGGAACTTTGGAATACATTTAATACTAAAATAAACAGGGGAGAGAGTGTAAGAGTCTTTCCTCTTTCCAATTGGACGGAACTTGACATTTGGCAATATATTTATATGGAAAATATCCCTATTGTACCTCTTTATTTTGCAAAAGAGAGAGAAGTTGTAGAATATGAAGGAGCAAAAATTCTTGTTGATGATGAAAGGATGCCCCAAGAGTTGAGAAAAAAAGCTAAAACAGAGATAGTTAGATTTAGAACACTCGGATGTTATCCTCTAACAGGAGCTATCTCTTCCAATGCTACTACACTACCTCAAATCATTCAAGAGATGTTACTTTCAAAAACAAGTGAAAGAGAAGGAAGACTTATAGATAAAGATCAAGAGGGTTCAATGGAGAGAAAAAAGATGGAGGGATATTTTTAAAATGATAAAAGAACTTAATATTCAATATCCCATCTCTTCCCACCTTCTCCGTTTTATTACATGTGGAAGTGTGGATGATGGGAAATCTACATTGATTGGCAGATTATTGTATGACAGTAAAATGGTTTTTGAAGATCAGCTTACTGCTGTGAAAAATGAAACTAAAAAGTATGGAACGGTTAAAGATGAAGAGATAGATTTTGCTCTTTTGATAGACGGGTTGCAAAGCGAAAGAGAGCAGGGGATTACGATTGATGTGGCGTATCGTTTCTTTTCAACTGATAAGAGAAAATATATCATAGCAGATACTCCGGGACATGAGCAATATACCAGAAATATGGTAACGGGAGCTAGTACGGCTGATTTGGCTATTATATTGATCGATGCCAGAAAGGGGATCCTTACCCAGACAAGGAGGCACTCTTTTATCGTTAGTTTGCTTGGGATCAGAAATATTGTTGTATGTATCAATAAAATGGATTTGGTGGATTATAAAAAAGAGATATTTTTTCAAATAGTAAAAGATTATGAGAGGATGTATGAAAAACTGAAACTCTCTTTGCCGTACAAAAATTTTAACCAATCGATTAAATTTATCCCGATTTCGGCATTGAAAGGTGATAATATTGTCAAAAATTCCAATAAGATGATATGGTATGAGGATGAGTCTTTGATGGAGTATTTGGACAATGTGAAAATCAGTGAGATGAATAGTTTTAAATCTTTTAGATTTCCTGTGCAGTATGTAAACAGAGCCAATCTTGATTTTAGGGGATATTGTGGAAATATTGTTTCGGGAAGTATCGAAGAAGGGGATAAGATAGTACTCTATCCTTCCCAAAAGATTTCTAAAGTAAAAGAGATCATAAAACCTGTAAATCCTGAAATGCAAAAAAATCCGAATATAAAAAAAGCTTTTTCTTCTATGGCGATTACTCTTACTTTAAAAGATGAGATTGATATTGGCAGGGGAGATCTGATAGTAAAAGAGGGTGAAATAGTTCCTCTTTTTTTTGATACTTTCGAGGCGATGATCGTGTGGATGGATGAGGAGCCTTTGCGGCTTTTGGAGAGGTATGAGTTAAAAATATATTCCAAAGTGTTAGGTTGTAAAGTAGAGCGGATATTTTTTAAAAAAGATGTAAACAGTTGGGATAAAATTTCCGTTAATTTATTGCAACTTAATGATATTGCAAGATGTAAAATATCACTGGATTTTCCTATCGCTTTTGACATGTATGAAGAAAACAGAGCTACCGGAGCATTTATACTGATAGACAAAATCACGAACAATACCGTAGCAGCGGGAATGATAGTGGGAACAAGTTCCAGACAAGAAGAGAATAAACGCCGATACAGTGAAGCCGAAAAAGAATTAAACAGGTATATAAGGAAGCATTATCCGGAGTGGGAGTGTAAAAAGATATAGGTTAAATTATGTATAAAGAGACAAATCTGCGTTTGGTTGTCAAAGGCGTCAGTTGGAGATTTGTGGCGACGGCTACAACAATCGTAATAGTTTATCTTTTTTTTGGCAGACTTGATTTGGCAGTTATGGCGGGAATTATAGAGACGGTTTTAAAAGTGGCTCTTTACTGGATACATGAAAAATTTTGGCAAAAGATTAGGTGGGCTAAAAAGCGAATTAAACCTTTCAATCTTTGGTTTACAGGATTGCCGTTGAGTGGTAAGAGTACAATTGCAGATAGAGTTTATGAAGAGTTAAAAAAATTTGATATACCGATGGAGAGAATAGACAGTAAAGATATAAGAGTTTTAATACCGGATATCGGTTTTGATAGAAGTGATAGAATAAGACATTTAAAAAGAATCGGTCATTTGATCAAAACACTGCAAAATAATTCTGTTTCAACAGTAGTATCTTTTGTTTCTCCATATAAAGAGGCAAGAGATGCCGTTAAGGATATGACACAAAATTATATAGAGATTTATGTTAAGGCTTCGATAGAAAGTTGTAAGCAAAGAGATTATAAAGGTGTATATGAAAAAGCTTTAAACGGTGAGCTTAAAAATTTTACCGGTATCAGTGATATCTATGAAGAACCTCAAAATGCTGATTTGATTATTGATACCGAGAATGAAAAGATTGAAGAATCTGTTAGAAAAATTGTGGATTATATACGAAAATTTATTGCTTAATTTGTGTGCCATAATTTATTATTTTAATTAAGTATATCTTAAGAAATAAATCGTATAATTATATTCAAAATTTGAATTTTAAAATATTTGAGGTTTTTATCGATTTGACACATAAAGACAGAGAAAGCAAAGAACTTAATCTTACCGTCCTTAGGGAGATAGATACTATTTCCGATCAAAAGTCTTTGGCAAAGAGGCTTGGATTTAGTGTGGGAAAAGTAAATTATGTTCTTAATGAACTTATAAAGAAAGGTTTGATTAAAACCGAAAATTTTGTAAAAGCCAAAAGTAAAAGAGGTTACAGATATATTTTGACTCCTCAGGGTATCGAAGAAAAAGTAAAATTGACCAAAGCTTTTATAGAGATCAAAAAAAAAGAGTATGAAGAGTTAAAAAAAGAGCTTGAGAGACTGAAAGAAGGGTGAGTTTGGAAATATATCGTAAATTAAACGCACTTTTAACAAAAAGAGATAAACAGTTTTTAATTGGATTGGTGTTTTTTTCTCTTTTTGTATCGATAATCGAAACAGTCGGTATCTCGGCTATCATGCCATTTATTCAGGTGGCGAGTGATTTTTCTTTGATAGAGAGTAATCATATATATAAAACCATATATGAGATGTTTGATTTTCAAAACAGTGTGAATTTTGTTGTGGTTTTTGGATTTTTGTTGATAGCTTTTTATATCTTTAGAAGTGGAGTAAATCTGCTCTATTTTCATCTGCTTGCCAGATTTTCGCAGGGGAGATACCATCTTTTGGCTTACAGGCTTTTTGAAAACTATATGGGAATGAGTTACAGAGACTATATAGACAGAAACAGCAGTGAGCTTACCAAAACTATTATCAATGAAGCTTCAAACTTGACTCAGTTGATATCGGCAATACTTTTTATGATGAGTGAGATATTTGTCATCATATTTATCTATTCGATGATGCTTTATGTCAATTATAAGATTACATTTTTGCTGACTTTTTTACTTGGTATAAATGCCCTTTTGCTTACAAAAACTGTATCGAAGATGATAAAAAAGGCAGGAGAGAAAAGGGCCGATTTTCAAAAGAGATTTTATGAGATCATTAACAGTACTCTTGGTAATTTTAAGATGATCAAACTCAAGTCTGATGACGG
>CAYVDJ010000059.1:0-26969 GCA_964450755.1 uncultured Campylobacterales bacterium | reverse complement strand
AGCGCTGAATATGTTAAACCGTGAGGAGACTTCGGGTATCAGTGTGGCGTTTGCTTCTGCCATTTTCAGTTTTGGAAATCTCTCCCCCAGAACATTTTCAACTCTCTGTTTTAACACATCGCAGACATTGCAGTTTGAAGCCGAAATATAAACAAGAGCGGCAGGATTTTGAGAGATGAAGTTTTCTATCTCTTCTATCGTATGGAGTGTTTTCATGGGTTGTTCCTTGTGTTGGTAGTTATTATTTTGTATTTTTATACTATTTCCTCAATTTCGCCTGTTCGAGTTCCCAATACTCCATATCGAAAATATCTTTTTGTTTCAGACTTTTCCAGCCTCCGAGCATCTGTGTTTTCAGCATTGCTTTTATCGTGTGGGATACGATATCCTGTAGTACTTTTGTCTCTTTTTCATCGGATCCGAAGGTTATAACACCTCTGTTTTTATAGACGGCATATCTTGGGGCGGGATCGAGCATGATCTCATCTTTTGCAAATTTGTCAAAATACTCTTTATACTCTTTGACAAATCTTTTTAAAGCCTGATTGATATCATCTTCTATCACAAGAGGAAAAGGTTTTGTTCTGATGACATGTTCGGGTGTGAGAGGTCCGTTTTTTATGATTGATCGCATATTTTCCAAAGAAGAGAAATATTTTGCCGTCTCATCTTCTATGATTTTTGCTTTTACCGGTTTTCCTCTAAGAACAGATATCTCTTTTTCCAATTCCAAAAGTTCATCATTTGGTATCTCTTCATACTCTTTTTGTTTGATTGTTATATTTGCGTTTTGTTCCAAAAACTTTTCGGCTTTGTTTACGATATCGATCATTTTGTCGTAGCTCTTTTTGGCATCATCATCAAATGTAAAAACTCCATGATTTAAGAGTATGATAGCCTCTATCTTATCCCAATCAATCCCTTTTGTTTTTTCATAGATCTCTTTTGCAAGGATAAATCCCGGCATCACATAATCGATGATCAAAACAGCATCACCATAAATATCTTTTATCAAATCTTTTCCGTTTGGAGTATTTGTGATCGTAACGACGGCGTCAGCGTGGGTATGATCGACAAATTTACAGGGGATAACGGCATGTAAAATCGCTTCTATCGAAGGATTTGGAAAACTTTTGTCTCTCATCGCCTCTTTTTGCTCTTTTACCATCAAAGAATCGCTCAGTTTTTCTCTTTTTGCCATCTCTTTCAAAGCATCCAGTCTTACCGCCGGAAATCCAGCCTCTTCTATCGATGAGAGATCCCATCCACTGCCTTTTACAAAGAGATAATCTTCTGTTTTTACCGATGTGTTTCCCCCTCCGTGCAAAACAAGATTATCATCGACTCCTATCAGTCTTGAAGTGTAAATCCTCATTTTCAAGGGATCTTTTTCATACTTTTTTGCTATGTTTTCATCATAAAGATTTTTTATCATTTATACAGCCTTAAAATTTTTCGTCATTATAACAAAAAAAATTTGAAAATTTTTCCAAAAACTCTTGACAACAGAAAAATTTTGGGCTATAATTTCGGCTCACAAAATCACTTGCTGGTGTAGCTCAGTTGGTAGAGCAGCTGATTTGTAATCAGCCGGTCGGCGGTTCAAGTCCGTTCACCAGCTCCATATTAAGAACAGTGTTTGACCAGACTTAAATCGCAACAATTTAGGTGAGATACTCAAGTGGCCAACGAGGGCAGACTGTAAATCTGCTGGCTTTCGCCTTCGGAGGTTCGAATCCTCCTCTCACCACCATTTATGCGGGAATAGCTCAGTTGGCTAGAGCATCAGCCTTCCAAGCTGAGGGTCGCGGGTTCGAGTCCCGTTTCCCGCTCCATTTAAGTTATAGAAAAGAAAACTGGGAGCTGTTGTAACCACAATATTACAATACTGCTTATCTTAATGTTTTCATATTTATAATTATGATGTTTGCGCTAAAGCCTTAATATGAGATGTTTTACATGCTCATATGGCTCAGAGGTAGAGCACTTCCTTGGTAAGGAAGAGGTCGAGGGTTCAAGTCCCTCTATGAGCTCCACGATTAAAGTTTTGGCCAAAGCTTTTGTGATGAAATATAGAATATTTAAAATTTTTTGGAGGAAATGATGGCAAAAGAAAAGTTTGAAAGAACCAAGCCGCATGTTAATATAGGTACTATCGGTCATGTTGACCACGGTAAAACTACTTTGACTGCTGCAATCTCCGCAGTACTTGCTACTAAAGGTCTTGCAGAGCTTAAAGATTATGATAATATAGACAATGCTCCTGAAGAGAAAGAGAGAGGTATTACTATCGCTACTTCTCATATCGAGTATGAAACAGAGAAAAGACACTATGCTCATGTTGACTGTCCGGGACACGCCGACTATGTTAAAAACATGATTACAGGTGCCGCTCAAATGGACGGAGCTATTTTGGTTGTTTCTGCAGCTGACGGTCCTATGCCTCAAACAAGAGAGCATATCCTTCTTGCAAGACAGGTTGGTGTTCCGTATATAGTAGTATTTTTAAATAAAGCTGATATGGTTGATGACGAAGAGTTGTTAGAACTAGTTGAGATGGAAGTAAGAGAGCTTCTTGACGAGTATGAATTCCCCGGAGATGATACTCCTATCATAACAGGTTCTGC
Organism: uncultured Campylobacterales bacterium; assembly: GCA_964450755.1. Classification (GTDB taxonomy): domain Bacteria; phylum Campylobacterota; class Campylobacteria; order Campylobacterales; family JAADDG01; genus JAADDG01. The sequence continues at coordinate 24,342 of CAYVDJ010000059.1, read as the reverse complement.
TCTTAAAGCTCTTGAAGAGGCTAAAGAGGGTACAATAGGAGAGTGGAGTGAGAAAATTTTAGAGCTTATGAATGCTGTTGATGATTATATTCCTACTCCTGAAAGAGATACTGACAAAGATTTCTTGATGCCTGTTGAGGATGTTTTCTCAATCTCAGGAAGAGGAACTGTTGTTACAGGTAGAATCGAAAGAGGTATCGTAAAAGTAGGTGATGAGATCGAGATCGTAGGTATCAAAGATACTCAAAAAACTACTGTTACTGGTGTTGAGATGTTTAGAAAAGAGATGGATCAGGGTGAAGCCGGTGATAATGTCGGTGTACTTCTTAGAGGTACTAAAAAAGACGAAGTTGAGAGAGGTATGGTACTTTGTAAACCAGGATCAATAACTCCTCATACTGATTTTGAAGCTGAGATCTATGTTTTGACAAAAGAAGAGGGTGGAAGACATACTCCTTTCTTTAACAACTACAGACCACAGTTTTATGTAAGAACAACTGATGTTACCGGTTCAATCACTCTTCCTGAGGGAACTGAGATGGTAATGCCTGGTGATAATGTAAAAATAAAAGTTTCTTTGATTGCTCCAATCGCACTTGAAGAAGGTACAAGATTTGCTATCAGAGAAGGCGGAAGAACAGTCGGCGCTGGTGTTGTTACAACTATTTCAAAATAATTTAGCACAAAGGGTTTTCCCTTTGTGTAATCTTTAGGGGTTAGTGATGAGAGATAAAATAGGTTTAAAATGTACGGAATGTGGTGATATTAATTACACAACAACTAAAAATAAAAAGTTGCATACTGAGAAATTTGAAGTAAAAAAATATTGTAGAAGAGAGAGAAAACACACTCTTCACAAAGAGACTAAAATCTAAATTCAGAGTTCAGAATTTTTCTGGAGTCTGAAATTTTGTAGGGTAGTAGCTCCAATGGTAGAGCATCGGTCTCCAAAACCGAGTGTTGGGGGTTCGAGTCCCTCCTACCCTGCCACTAATTAAGGTAAACAGATGGAAAAACTTATTACTTATATAAGAAATTCAAAAGTTGAATTAGCAAAAGTTATATTTCCTACAAAAGATCAGATTAAAAATGCTTTTATAGCCGTATTTGTTGTTGTAACGGTAGTAGCGCTGTTTTTAGCATTGATAGATCTTATTATGTCTTTTTCACTTAAAACACTTTTATAAATTTAGGAAAATATATGGCGCATAAATGGTATGCTATTCAAACTTATGCAGGTAGTGAACTGGCTGTAAAGAGAGCTATCGAAAGTCTTGTAAAAGATTTGGGCATAGAAGAGCAGTTAAAAGAGGTTATAGTACCTACTGAAGATGTTATCGAAATAAAAGATAAAAAGAAGAAAATAACCGAAAGAAGTTTATATCCGGGATATGCATTTGCCCATATAGATTTGGATACAAATCTATGGCACAGAATTCAATCTCTGCCAAAAGTGGGCAGGTTTATCGGAGAGTCAAAAAAACCTACTCCTTTGAGTGAAAAAGATATAAAGCTCATTTTGGAAAAAGCGGAGAAAAAAGGTTCTCCAAAACCAAAAATCTCTTTTGAAGAGGGTGAGAGCGTAAGGATCACAGAAGGTCCTTTTGCAAACTTTACCGGTGTGGTTGAAGAGTATGATATGGAACACGGAACTTTAAAACTCAATGTTTCCATATTCGGAAGAAGTACTCCTGTAGAGATATTATATTCGCAAGTAGAAAAAATCGTTTAAAAGTTAAGAAAGGAAAAAAATGGCAAAAAAAGTAACTGGTGAAATTAAATTACAAATTCCTGCCGGTAAGGCAAATCCTTCACCTCCCGTAGGTCCCGCACTTGGTCAAAAGGGTGTTAATATCATGGAATTTTGTAAAGCTTTCAATGAAAAAACAAAAGATATGATGGGTTTTAATATCCCTGTGGTTATAACAGTTTATGCGGACAGAAGTTTTACTTTTATCACTAAACAGCCTCCGGCTTCGGATCTTATCAAAAAAGCGGCAGGTTTGAAAAAAGGTTCGGACAATCCTTTGAAAAACAAAGTAGCCAAACTTACAAGAGATCAGTTGATGGATATCGTAGAGAAAAAGATGGCTGATTTAAATACGAAGGATAAAGAACAAGCTGCCAAGATTATAGCAGGAAGTGCCAGAAGTATGGGTGTTGAGGTAGAATAATCTCTAAAATATTTTTTATGCCCCACCACGGGCTGTTTTAAGTGGAAGCAAATAAAAAAGCGGAGAAGTGTATGTCAAAGAAACATTCTAAAAGATATCAAGAATTATTAAAAAAAGTAGAAAACGATAAAATTTATAATTTAGATGAAGCGATAGGAAAAATAAAAGATCTAAAATCTGCAAAATTCGATGAAACCGTTGAGATAGCAATGCGGTTAAATGTCGATCCAAGACATGCAGATCAAATGGTAAGAGGTTCTGTTGTTTTACCAAACGGAACAGGTAAAAAAGTGAGAGTTGCGGTAGCTGCAAAAGATGCAAAAGCTGACGAAGCAAAAGCAGCCGGAGCCGATATCGTTGGAGACGAGGATCTTATCAACGATATTCAAAGCGGAAAAATCGATTTTGATATTTTGATTGCCACTCCCAATATGATGGGAATGATCGGTAAAGTCGGTAGAATTTTGGGACCAAAAGGTTTGATGCCAAATCCCAAAACCGGAACTGTAACAATGGATGTTGCACAAGCGGTTAAAAACGCAAAAACCGGACAGGTAAATTTCAGAGTTGACAAAAAAGGAAACATTCACGCCGGAGTCGGGAAAGTCAGTTTTGATATCGAGAAATTAAAACAAAACCTTGAAACTTTTATAACAGCGATAAACAAACACAAACCATCAGCAGCAAAAGGCAGATATATCAAAAATGCCGCATTGTCTTTGACAATGAGTCCTTCACTGGATTTGGATGTTCTGGAATTGATGGAATTAAAATAGATATAAAAAAAGTTAATCTTAGACTCAAGAAAACAGGGGCGAAAAAGCGCTTAAACAGAGAATTTTCTCCGAAATTCTTTCTCCCTTTGAGGGATGCCCTGTTGGATGAAGTCGGAAAGGAGGAAAAATGACAAGAGAAGATAAAGTAAAACTGGTCGAAGAACTCACCGAGGAGTTTAAAGGTGTCGGCGGTATTGTTGTCTGCGGTTTTCAGGGAATGACCGTTCAAGAGATGGAATCTTTGAGAAATGACGCAAGAGAGCAAAATATCAAAGTAAGAGTTATAAAAAACTCTCTTGCAGGACTCAGTTTTAACAATGCCGGTATCGAAGGACTCAACCTAAAAGATACGAATATGTTCGTATGGGGTGATGATATCGTTTCTTTGGCAAAAGTTGTTACCAAATATGCCAAAACAGCAACAGACAAATTTGTAATCAAATCAGGTTATTTTGAAGGCAGTGTTGTTGAAGCGGCGGCTATTGAAGCTTATTCCAAACTTGCTTCCAAAGAAGAGTTTCTTGGAATGCTTCTATCTACTTGGACTGCACCGTTACGCAATATTCTATATGTATTTAACGGCGTTCAAAGAGAATTTGTTACTGCTCTTAATGAAATCAAAAGCAAAAAAGAAGCAGCATAATTTGATTGTATAAAATTTAATAAAAAAAATAAAAAAAGGAAAAAAAATGGCAATTACTAAAGAAGATGTTATTGAGTATATTTCTAATCTTTCAGTTTTAGAGTTATCAGAACTTGTTAAAGAGTTTGAAGAGAAATTTGGTGTATCTGCAACTCCTACAGTTGTAGCAGGTGGTGCGGCAGCAGGTGGTGACGCAGGTGGCGCAGCTGAAGAGAAAACTGAATTTGATGTTGTATTGACAGGTGCAGGTGCTAAAAAAATCAATGTTATCAAAGTTGTCAGAGCAATCACAGGTCTTGGTCTTAAAGAGGCTAAAGAGGCTGTTGAGAGTGTTCCTACAAAAATCAAAGAGGCCGTATCCAAAGATGAGGCTGAAGATGTTAAAAAACAACTTGAAGAGGCCGGTGCTTCTGTCGAAGTTAAATAACTGCTTTTTAAAAAAGAGGGGTGTTTTCCCCTCTTTGTGTCATAAATGTCTTAATAATTTAATATAATTTAGAAACAGGTTTTTATTCTAAATTATATTAGGTTATAATAAATTCCCCTTCTATTTGTACAAATTACTATAACTGCTACGAGGTTGATTAATGTTAAACAGTTTAAAATCAGGAAATAGATTAAGAGTTGATTTTTCCAAGATCCCGCGAAAAATTAAGATCCCTAATCTTTTACAGCTTCAAAAAGAGAGTTATGAATATTTTATTAATGTTCATGAGAACAGAGAGAGCGGAATAGAAAAGGTATTCCAATCAATTTTTCCGCTTCATGATCCGCAAAATCGAATAACTTTGGAGTATGTGGAGAGTGAAATAGGAAAACCAAAATATACAATCCGTGAATGTATGGAGAGAGGTCTTACCTATTCGGTTTATATCAAGATGAAAATGCGTCTTATTCTCTGGGACAGGGATGATAAAACCGGAGAGAAAAAAGGTATAAAAAATGTCAAAGAGCAGTATATCTTTATAAGAGACATACCTTTGATGACAGATCGTATCTCTTTTATTATAAACGGTGTTGAGAGAGTTGTTGTAAATCAGCTTCACAGAAGTCCGGGTGTTATATTCAAAGAAGAAGAGAGTTCCACCGTTTCAAACAAACTGATTTATACTTCACAGATTATACCAGATCGCGGTTCCTGGCTCTATTTTGAGTATGATGCCAAAGATATTTTATACGCCAGAATCAACAAAAGAAGAAAGATACCTATTACTATTTTATTCAGGGCGTTGGGATACAGTAAACAAGATATTATAAAACTTTTTTATCCTGTTATAAAGATCAAAATATCAAAAAACAAGTTTTTGATACCTTTCAATCCAAATGATTTTATCGGAAGGATAGAGTTTGATCTAAAAGATGAAAACGGTAATCTTTTGTTGGCTGCAAGAAAAAGGCTGACAAACAAAAAAGCCAAAAGCCTGTTGGAAGAAGGGATAAAGTATGTTGAATATCCTGCCGAAGTTTTATTAGAAAGATATTTGGCATCTCCTATTATCGACGAAGAGAGCGGAGAAGTTTTATATGAAGCTCTGACACAGCTTGACGAAAACAAGATAATAAAACTGATAGAACACGGAATAGACGAGATAGAGATTGCAAATGATCTGACAAGCGGTGTTGATCAATCCATCATAAACTCTTTTATAGCCGATCATGAAACATTGAAACTTTTAAAACAGACAGAGGGTCTTGAGGATGAGAATGATCTCTCCGCTATAAGAATTTACAAAGTTATGAGACCCGGAGAGCCGGTAACCAAAGAGGCGGCAAAAGTTTTTGTAAATGATCTTTTCTTCAATCCAGAGAGATATGATCTTACAAAAGTGGGTCGTATGAAAATGAATCACAAACTCGGTCTGCAGGTTCCAGAATATGTTACCGTTTTGACAAGTGAAGATATCATAAAAACCGTAAAATACCTTATAAAAGTCAAAAACGGACAGGGACATATAGATGACAGAGATCACCTTGGGAACAGAAGGATAAGAGCCATAGGTGAACTTCTTGCAAATGAGCTTCATACCGGACTTGTCAAGATACAAAAAGCAATAAGAGACAAATTTACGACTCTCAGCGGAAATATAGATGAACTTATGCCTCATGATCTGATAAATTCAAAAATGATTACCTCATCGATCATCGAGTTTTTTACGGGCGGTCAGCTTTCCCAGTTTATGGATCAGACAAATCCTCTCAGTGAAGTAACTCACAAAAGAAGATTATCCGCACTTGGAGAGGGCGGTCTTGTAAAAGAGAGAGCAGGATTTGAAGTAAGAGATGTTCACCCTACCCATTACGGAAGAATATGTCCGATAGAGACACCCGAAGGTCAAAATATCGGTCTTATCAATACTCTTGCCACTTATGCGAAAGTGAATGATTTGGGTTTTATAGAAGCTCCTTACAGAAAAGTAAAAGATATGACTGTTACAGATGAGATAGTCTATCTAACAGCGACACAGGAAGAGGGACTTGTTATAGCTCCTGCAAGTACCAAACTTGATGAGAACGGAAAAATTGTAGAGGAGTTGATAGAGGTCAGAATAAACGGTGAAATTGTATTGGCAGAAAGAGAGAAAGTTCAGCTTATAGATCTCTCCTCCTTGATGGTTACCGGTATTGCTGCCTCTTTGATACCGTTTTTGGAACATGATGATGCCAACAGGGCATTGATGGGATCAAACATGCAACGACAAGCCGTTCCTCTTCTTTGGACGGATGCTCCTGTTGTCGGAACCGGAATAGAAAAAACCGTGGCAAGAGATGCATGGGAGGCTGTCAAAGCCAAAAGAGGCGGAGTTGTAGAAAAAGTTGATAATAAAAATATTTATATTCTTGGTGAAGACGAGAACGGTGCTTTTATAGATCACTATCGCCTCTATAAAAATATGAGAACGAACCAAAATACCACCTATTCCCAAAGACCGATTGTCAAAATGGGACAGGTGGTTGAGAGTGGAGAGGTTATAGCCGACGGTCCGAGTATGGATAACGGAGAACTTGCCATAGGTAAAAATATAATGGTAGCTTTTATGCCGTGGAACGGATATAACTATGAGGATGCTATCATCATAAGTGAAAAGCTTATCAGAGAAGATACTTTTACATCCATTCATACCTATGAAAAAGAGATAGAAGCAAGAGAGTTAAAAGACGGTGTGGAGGAGATAACAAGAGATATTCCAAATATAAAAGAGGAAAATCTCTCTCATCTGGATGAGAGCGGTATCGTTAAAATCGGAACTTATATAAAACCGGGAATGATACTTGTAGGTAAAGTTTCTCCAAAAGGAGAGGTAAAACCTACTCCCGAAGAGAGACTTTTAAGGGCGATATTCGGTGAAAAAGCCGGACATGTTGTAAACAAATCTCTTTATGCTTCACCTTCAATGGAAGGTGTGGTTGTTGATGTGAAGATATTTACCAAAAAAGGTTATGAGAGAGATCCAAGAGCGGTAAGAGCCTATGAAGAGGAAAAAAGAGTCTTTGAACAAAACTATCATGATAAACTTTTGATGATAGATCGTGAAGAGATTTTAAAAATAAATTCTCTTTTGATCAAAAATCCCCTTACCCAAGATTGCGAAATAAGCGGTAACTCTTACAAAGAGGGTGAGTATATCAAAAAAGAGGATATTGAAAATATCAACAGATTTACGCTAAATTCCGTTATCAAATGTTTTTCAAACGAAGTGCAGGGCAAATACAATGAGATTAAAAATTATTTTCAAAATGAGAAGAAAAGATTAAGAGAAGAGAGAGACGAAAAACTCTCTATTTTGGAAAAAGATGATATTTTGCCAAACGGCGTTGTCAAACTCGTAAAAGTTTATATAGCTACCAAAAGAAAGCTGAAAGTCGGAGATAAAATGGCAGGTCGTCACGGAAACAAAGGTATTGTTTCAAATATCGTTCCCGAAGTGGATATGCCTTATCTTGAAAACGGAGAGACGGTGGAGATCATCCTAAATCCTCTCGGTGTTCCTTCGAGGATGAATATCGGACAGATTTTGGAAGTGCATTTGGGACTTGTCGGAAAAAGACTCGGCAAACAGATCGAAGAGATCTATAACAAAAAACAGGGTGAATGGATAAAAGAGCTTAGAGAAAAGATGACAGAGATTGCCTCTGTGGCAAAACTGATGAATGCAAAAGAGTTTTTTGAGAGTCTAAGCGATGAGAAATTTCTGGAGTATGCAAGAGACTGGAGCAGAGGTGTAAATTTTGCAACACCTGTTTTTGAAGGTGTAAATGAAGAGGAGTTTAAGAAACTTTTTGAACTTGCAAAAGTTGATATGGACGGAAAAACCCGTCTTTATGACGGTAAAACCGGTGAACTTATGAAAGAGAGAGTCAATGTAGGATATATGTATATGCTAAAACTTCATCACCTTGTTGATGAAAAAGTCCATGCAAGAAGTACCGGTCCTTACTCTTTGGTTACACAGCAACCCGTTGGCGGTAAAGCTCTTTTTGGAGGACAGAGATTTGGAGAGATGGAAGTTTGGGCGCTTGAAGCTTACGGAGCGGCAAATACTCTAAAAGAGATGCTCACTATCAAATCAGATGATGTAGAGGGAAGAATGAAAGCTTACAAAGCGATCACAAGAGGGGAAGATGTTCCGCAAACCGGAATACCTGAGACATTTTTTGTTTTAACAAACGAATTAAAAGCATTAGCATTAGATGTAGAGATATACGGCGAGGAAGAAGAGAATGAAGAACTTAGTTCCAATTAAGATAAGCGAAGAAAACAGACCGAGGGATTTTGAGTCTTTTCAGTTAAGACTTGCAAGTCCGGAAAAGATCCTCTCATGGAGTTACGGTGAGGTAAAAAAGCCGGAAACAATTAATTACAGAACTTTAAAACCAGAACGCGACGGACTTTTTTGTGCAAAAATTTTCGGACCTATCAGAAACTATGAGTGTCTTTGCGGAAAATATAAAAAGATGCGTTATAAAGGTATCAAGTGTGAAAAATGCGGTGTTGAAATAACAAGTTCAAAAGTCAGAAGAAGCAGAATGGGACATATTGAACTTGTTACTCCCGTTGCCCATATCTGGTATGTAAACTCTCTTCCAAGCAGGATAGGAACTTTGCTTGGTGTCAAGATGAAAGATTTGGAGAGGGTTTTATACTATGAAGCCTATATCGTAAAAGAGAGAGGCGGAGCTTTTTATGACAATGAAAATACAAAAGAGGTTAAAAGATACGATGTCTTAAACGAGGAGCAGTATCAGTCTCTTATCCAGAGATTTGAAGATACCGGTTTTGACGCAAGAATGGGCGGAGAGGTTATCAAAGAGTTGTTGGAAGAGCTTGATTTGATAGAGCTTTTGATGAGTTTAAAGAGCGATATAGAAAAGACCAATTCAGAAGCTAAGAAAAAGACTCTTGTCAAAAGACTGAAAGTGGTGGAGGCTTTTGTAAACAGCGGGAACAAACCGGAATGGATGATGATAACCATTCTTCCCGTACTTCCTCCCGACCTTCGTCCTCTTGTGGCGCTTGACGGCGGTAAATTTGCCGTAAGTGATGTTAATGATCTCTACAGAAGAGTTATAAACAGAAATGCAAGATTAAAAAGGCTGATGGATCTTGATGCGCCTGAGATTATTATAAGAAATGAAAAAAGAATGCTTCAAGAATCTGTTGATGCGCTTTTTGACAACGGAAGAAGAGCAAATGCCGTCAAAGGTGCGAACAAAAGACCTTTGAAATCTCTAAGTGAGATTATAAAAGGAAAACAGGGTAGATTCAGACAAAATCTTCTTGGTAAAAGGGTTGATTTCAGCGGTCGTTCCGTTATCGTTGTAGGACCGAATCTGAGAATGGATCAGTGCGGTCTTCCAAAGCTGATGGCATTGGAGCTTTTTAAACCTCATCTGTTGGCGAAACTTGAAGAGAAGGGTTATGCAACGACCATAAAACAGGCAAAAAGGATGATTGAACAAAAAACCAATGAGGTTTGGGAGTGTCTTTCTGAGATAGTTGACAGTTATCCTATCATGCTAAACCGTGCGCCTACACTGCATAAACTATCTATTCAGGCGTTTCACCCTGTTTTGATAGAGGGTAAGGCAATAAGACTTCATCCTCTTGTCTGTTCTGCTTTCAATGCGGACTTTGACGGTGATCAGATGGCTGTTCATGTGCCTTTGTCTCAGGAAGCCATAGCAGAGTGTAAAATCCTGATGCTTGCATCAACCAATATCCTTCTTCCGGCATCGGGTAAAGCTATCGCCGTACCTACGCAGGATATGGTTTTGGGACTCTATTATTTGTCATTGATAAAAAATGATGCAAAAGGTTCAAATAAGCTTTTCTCAAATATTGATGAAGTTATGATCGCAATGGATGCCGGTTCTTTGGATATACATGCAAAGATCAAAACAATTGTGGATGAGAGAGTTATATTTACAAGTGCCGGAAGACTTATCATCAAATCGATACTTCCTGATTTTGTTCCCGAAGAGTTATGGAACAAGGTGTTTAAGAAAAAAGATATCGGTATTTTGGTAGATCATGTCTATAAAGAGGGAGGCGTCGGAATTACCGCTGAATTTTTGGACAATCTAAAAGCCCTTGGTTTTAAATATGCCACAAATGCCGGAATCTCTATCTCAATAGATGATATCAGAGTTCCCCAAACCAAGAAAAAGTATATTGAAGAGGCAAAAAAGAGAGTAAGAGATATATCACAGCAATACACAGCAGGTCTTTTGACAGAGCAGGAGAGATACAATAAGATCGTTGATATCTGGACAGATACCAATAATACTGTTGCAAACGAGATGATGAAGCTTGTCCAAAATGACAAAAACGGTTTTAACTCTATCTATATGATGGCTGATTCGGGTGCGAGAGGTTCTGCCACTCAGATCAGACAGTTGGCAGGTATGAGGGGATTGATGGCAAAACCTGACGGTTCTATCATCGAAACTCCTATTATCTCCAATTTCCGTGAGGGACTTAATGTACTTGAGTACTTTATCTCTACGCACGGAGCTAGAAAAGGTCTTGCCGATACCGCTTTGAAAACGGCAAATGCCGGATATTTGACAAGAAAACTGATAGATGTCTCCCAAAATGTCAAGGTTACGATGTATGACTGCGGTACGCATGAGGGAGTGGAGATCACCGATATTACAATGAACGGTGAATTGATAGAGTCTTTGGAAGAGAGAGTTTTGGGAAGAGTGTTGGCAGGAGATATTATCGATTCCATTACAAATGAGGTTTTGTTTACCGAAGGAACTTTGATAGATGAAGCCAAAGTTAAAATCATCAAAGAGGCGGGAATAAAATCGGTCATCATCAGAACTCCTATCACCTGTAAAGCAAAAAAAGGTGTCTGTTCAAAATGTTACGGTTTGAATCTTGGAGAAGGATATCTCGTACAGCCCGGAGAAGCGGTAGGTATCATCTCCGCCCAGTCGATCGGAGAGCCAGGAACCCAGCTTACTCTTAGAACTTTCCATATAGGCGGTACCGCATCAACCGAACAGCTTGACAGACAGGTTTTAGCTAAAAAAGAGGGATTTATCAGATTTTTCAATCTGAAACTTTATAAAACCAAAGAGAACAAATCACTTGTGGCAAACAGAAGAAATGCGGCGATACTTCTTGTTGAACCCAAGATTAAAGCACCGTTTGACGGTAAAGTTTCCATCAAAACCGCACATGAAGATATCATCGTTACGATAGAGGGAAAAGATGAGAGTGTCAAATACTCTCTGAGAAAAAGTGATATTGCCAAACCAAACGAATTGGCAGGTATCAGCGGAAAAATGGAAGGAAAATTTTATCTTCCTTATCAAAACAATGAATCGGTACAGGAAAATGAGAGTATCGTAGAGGTTATCAAAGAGGGATGGAATATCCCCAACCGTATCCCTTACGGAGCGGAAGTAAAAGTAGAAGATGGAGAAGCCATCGTTCAAAAAATCAGTGCGGATGCCGGTGGAATCATCAAATACTATAAACTAAAAGGCGACTATTTAGAGAGATTCAAAAATATCAAAAAAGGTGAAAAAGTTGAGGAGAAAGGGCTTTTTGCCGTTATAGCCGATAAAGAAAACAGAGAAGCCACAAGACACTATATACCTAGAAATTCCATAGTGGAATTTAATGACAATGATGAAGTCAGCAGTGATTCTGTTATCGCAACTCCTTCTGCTGAGAGACAGATTATCGTTGTGGCAGAGTGGGATCCATATTCTGATCCTATTTTGGCTGAAGAGAGCGGTGTTGTCTCTTTTGAAGATATTGAACCAAATGTTACGGTAACGGAGCAGTATGACGAATTGACCGGTCAGAGTCGTTTGGTGCTTAATGAGTATTATCCCTCTTCCTATAAACCGGCTATCGTTATAGCTACAAAGAGCGGAAATATCAAAAAGTATATGCTTTCTCCAAAAACTTCCATCAATGTTCAAGACGGCGAGGAAGTGGAGATCGCAACAGAACTTGGAAAAACTCCAAAAGCCGTTGCAAAATCAAAAGACATTACTGGAGGTCTTCCGCGAGTCAGTGAACTTTTTGAAGCAAGAAGACCCAAAAGTGCAGCCGTGATCGCAGAGGTGGACGGAACGGTAAGATTTGGAAAACCTTTGAGATCAAAAGAGAGAATTTATATCGATACTGAGGATGGTAAAACTTTTGAGTATCTGGTAGATAAAAACAGAGAGACTCTTGTTCATGAAGGGGAGTTTGTCCACAGTGGGGAGAAACTGACTGACGGGATTGTTTCACCTCATGATATCTTAAGGATTCAGGGTGAAAAAGCGCTTCATTACTATCTTGTCAGTGAAATTCAACAGGTTTACAGAAGACAGGGTGTTGCTATTGCGGATAAGCATATAGAGGTTATCGTTTCTCAGATGTTAAGACAGGTGAAAATCGTTGACAGCGGTGATACCAAATTTATCGTCGGTGATTTGGTGAGTAAAAGAAAATTCAACGAAGGAAACGAGAAGATTTTAAAAATGGGAGGAGAACCGGCGATTGCAGAACCTACGCTTCTTGGTGTAACAAGAGCGGCTATCAGTGCAGACTCCATCATATCGGCAGCTTCGTTCCAGGAGACTACCAAAGTTTTAACCGAAGCGAGTATAGCCGGTAAGGTTGATAATCTTGAAGATCTGAAAGAAAATGTAATTTTGGGAAGAATGGTGCCTGTCGGAACGGGCTTTTATAAAGACAAAAGAGTGAAATTACGAAAAAATGATTAGGAACTTTATTAAAAATTCTTTAATTTAAAGTAATTCTAATTGTTTGTTGAGTAAAATTGCAAGTATTTTTTAAATAATGAGAGAAAGGAAAAAATGTGCCGACCATTAATCAATTGGTAAGAAAAGAGAGAAAAAAGGTGATTAAAAAATCAAAATCACCAGCACTTGTCAAATGTCCCCAAAGAAGAGGAGTTTGTACAAGAGTTTATACGACAACACCGAAAAAACCTAACTCAGCACTGAGAAAAGTTGCCAAAGTCAGACTTACAAGCGGTTTTGAAGTGATAAGTTATATAGGTGGTGAAGGTCATAATCTTCAAGAACACTCTATCGTTTTAGTCAGAGGCGGAAGGGTAAAAGATTTACCCGGTGTTAAGTACCATATCGTAAGAGGTGCTTTGGATACGGCAGGAGTTGCAAACAGAAAAGTTGCAAGAAGTAAATACGGTACGAAAAAACCAAAATAATTAAAAACCAAAACAGTTATAAAGTACACAGGCTCTGTCAGTAAAACCTTCGCGGACAGCGCTTGAGTAAATTTATAATAAAATAAATTGAAGGAAAAAAATGAGAAGAAGAAGAGCACAAGTCAGGGAAGTAATGCCCGATCCTGTTTATAACAGCAAAGTTATAACCAAATTTATAAACGCATTAATGCTTGATGGTAAAAAAAATGTTGCAACCAAAGTTTTTTATAATGCTTTAGAGTTGATCGAGAAAAAAACAGATGAAAAAGGTATCGAAACTTTTGAAAAAGCTATTGAAAATATCAAACCTGTTTTAGAAGTAAAAAGCAGAAGAGTCGGTGGTGCCACATATCAGGTGCCTGTGGAGGTAAGACCTATAAGACAACAGGCTCTTGCAATCAGATGGATTATCTCTTTTACAAGAAAAAGAAGTGAAAGAACAATGGTAGAGAGACTTGCCAATGAGCTTATCGACGCGGCAAACAGTAGAGGTGCATCATATAAGAAAAAAGAAGATACTTATAAAATGGCAGAAGCAAACAAAGCATTCGCCCACTACAGATGGTAATAAAGGACTCTTAAAATGGCAAGAAAAACTCCAATAAACAAAGTAAGAAATATAGGAATTGCAGCGCATATTGATGCCGGTAAAACAACTACAACCGAAAGAATTTTATTTTATACCGGTATAAGCCACAAAATAGGTGAGGTACATGACGGTGCCGCAACTATGGACTGGATGGATCAGGAAAAAGAGAGAGGTATCACGATCACTTCCGCTGCTACGACATGTTTTTGGAACAATCATCAGATAAATATTATAGACACTCCCGGCCATGTTGACTTTACTATCGAAGTTGAAAGATCAATGAGAGTATTGGACGGTGCCGTAGCGGTTTTCTGTGCGGTCGGCGGTGTTCAGCCCCAAAGTGAAACTGTCTGGAGACAGGCAAACAGATACAGAGTGCCAAGAATGGTATTTGTCAATAAAATGGACAGAGTCGGTGCTGATTTTTATGAAGTTGAAAGACAGATAAAAGAGAGATTAAAAGCAAATCCTGTTCCTATCCAGATACCTATCGGAGCTGAGGATAATTTCAAAGGTGTTGTTGATCTTGTTCAGATGAAAGCTTTGGTATGGGAAGATGAAGCGGCAATGGGTTCAAAATATGAAGTGGAAGATATTCCCGAAGAACTTCAAGAAAGAGCCGAAGAGTACAGAGAAAAAATGCTTGAAGCCGTTGCAGAGAGCGATGAAGAGTTGATGGAAAAATATCTCGGCGGAGAAGAACTTACAGAAGCTGAGATAAAAAGAGGTATAAAAGCAGGATGTCTGTCTATGGAGATTGTTCCTATGACTTGCGGAACCGCTTTTAAAAACAAAGGTGTTCAGCCTCTTCTTGATGCTGTTGTTGATTATCTTCCCGCACCTACCGAAGTTGAGGCTATCAAAGGTGAATATGAAGATGGAACCGAAACGGTAGTTCAATCAACTGATGACGGCGCTTTTGCAGCTCTTGCATTTAAAATCATGACTGATCCTTTTGTCGGTCAGCTTACTTTTATCAGAGTTTACAGAGGTGTTTTGGTAAGTGGAAGTTATGTTTACAATACCACTAAAGACAAAAAAGAGAGAGTCGGAAGACTTCTTAAAATGCACTCAAACAAAAGAGAAGAGATAAAAGAGCTGTATGCCGGTGAAATCGGTGCTGTTGTGGGTCTGAAAGATACATTGACCGGTGATACTCTAGCAGGTGAAGAGGATAAAGTAATCCTTGAGAGAATGGAATTTCCAGATCCTGTTATCTCTGTTGCGGTTGAGCCTAAAACAAAAGCCGATCAGGAAAAAATGGGTATAGCCTTGCAAAAACTAGCCCAGGAAGATCCATCTTTTAGAGTTGCCACCGATGAAGAGAGCGGACAGACTATCATCTCCGGTATGGGTGAACTTCATCTTGAGATCATTGTAGATAGAATGTTGAGAGAATTTAAAGTCGATGCCGAAGTTGGTCAGCCTCAGGTTGCATACAGAGAGACAATTAAAGATTCTGTCAATCAAGAGTACAAATACGCCAAACAATCCGGTGGACGCGGTCAGTACGGTCATGTATTTCTCAAACTTGAACCTCAGGATGCCGGAAAAGGTTATGAGTTTGTCAATGAGATCAAAGGCGGTGTTATTCCAAAAGAGTTTATTCCTGCCGTTGACAAAGGAATCGTTGAGGCTATGCAAGGCGGTGTACTTGCGGGATATCCTGTCGAAGATGTAAAAGTTACTCTTTATGACGGTAGTTACCATGATGTCGATTCATCCGAGATGGCATTTAAACTTGCCGGTTCTATGGGTTTCAAAGAGGGTGCAAGAAAAGCAAATCCTATCCTTTTGGAGCCTATTATGAAAGTGGAAGTAGAAGTTCCCGAAGATTTTATGGGTGATGTTATAGGCGATCTAAACAGAAGAAGAGGACAGATAAACGCAATGGACGAAAGAGGCGGCAATAAAATAGTTGATGCTTTTGTTCCGTTGGCAGAGATGTTTGGTTACTCAACCGATCTAAGAAGTGCTACGCAAGGTAGAGCTACATACTCTATGGAATTTGACCATTATGCGGAAGTTCCAAAAAATGTGGCTGAAGAGATTATCAAGAAAAGAAACGGTTAATCCGATTTGGGCGAAGGGAACTCCCCTTTCGCTTCTTCCCCCTGTTTTTCTCTTTTGTCCCGATAGCTCAGCAGGATAGAGCATCTGATTCCTAATCAGAAGGCCGCAGGTTCGAATCCTGCTCGGGACGCCACTGATTATTGAAGAAGTTTCATGACATTTTGCTGAACTGCATTTGCCTGACTCATCGCATAACTTCCCGCCTGTGAGAGGATGTTGTGTTTGGAGAAAGTTGCGCTCTCTGATGCAAAATCGACATCTCTTATTTGGGATTCGCTTGATTTTACATTTACCTGTGTTACGGAGATATTATTTACGGTAGCTACAAGCTGATTTTGCACAGAACCGAGATCTGATCTGATCCTGTCAAGAATCTTTGTTGCGGCTTCTGCTATATCCATAGACATCATAGCGCCTTTTAGGGTTGTAAGTCCGGCGCTTAGTTTTTTACCAAACTGCCATGAACTGCTGTTTACATTTGCTCCTGCCGCGCTTACTACATCTTTGTTAAAATCTCCTCTTAAATCCCTAAGACCTACGGTTTGTTCTGCCATACCGCTTGTAAAACCGATAGAGGATATACTCGTACCGCTTACTTGGATATCACTGGCATTTAGTTTGACAAGAGAGAGTCTTCCGATGATGACATCGCTTCCCGCTCCTCCTGAAGCTTTTGCAAAACTTCCTCCTCCAAGAACCGTAGCCGAACTTGTAGTGGAGATATCGATGGCTCTGCCGTCTATACTTCTTAGATTCAGATGTCCTCTCTCATCAATGGTTGCTTCTACTCCGGTATCGGCCTTGTGTGCGTTGATGGCGTTTACAAGTTTACCACTGGCATCATTTTGTTGTATATCTATGATATTTCCTATCGTGATATTGTTTATTTTCAGCCCTCTGATATTTCCTGCCACTACCGCTGCCGAGCCTGTTCCCTGTACCGTATAGGAAGCTCTGACACCTATTCTGTCGGAGTTTTTGTTTATCACTTCTGTCAATACTCCGATTCCGGTTCCTGCACTTGTGGAGATTTTTACGCTCTCCAAAGAGAGATCATTTTCTCCGTCGATAGCTTTAAATTTCAGTGTTACGGCTTTCAAACCTGCCGCACCGGCACTGACTTTGACAAGTTCTGTAGTCTCAAATCTCGTCTGACCTATTTTATCCGAACTTGTAGCTCCTATCGAAGCGGTTACTGTTTGATTTGAATATGCGCCTATTTGAAATCTTTTATTGGTAAAGTTACCCGACAGCATGGCTTGACCGTTAAATGAGGTTTGACTGGCGATGTTGTCTAACTGCTCCATTAAACGGGTGATATCGGCTTGAAGAGCCTGTCTTGTTTCGGCAGTTTGACCGTCCTGTGCCGATTGTGTTGCTTTAACTTTGATGGTTTCGAGTATTTTTATCTGTTCATCCATTGCTTTGTCGGCTGTCTGGATAAGGTTGATACCGTCATTTGCATTTGCGATTGCCTGTCCCAAAGCGCTTGATTGGCTTCTTAGGGAATCTGCGATAGCCATTCCCGAAGCATCGTCTGCCGCTTTGTTGATCCTAAGACCCGAACTTAGTTTTGAAAGAGCTTCGTTTATACTTCTGTTATTTACTACACCGTTTGTATGGGCGTTTAATGCCGCTACATTGGTATTGATTCTAAAACCCATTTTACATTCCTTGTATAATTTTTATGCGTCCTTGCAAATTAATATCGGCAGAAATATAAATGGATTAAATATACTTGATAATAATAAAATAAAAGAATACTATTGTAATAAAAATACTATTTATCAATTTTTTGTCAAAATATAATTTTCTTTTAACTCCTGAATAATCTGAAGTTGATTTCTTGTAATAAATTCACTCAAACTTTTTTCTATTTTTCTGTCTTGGTAGATATTGAAATGATATGTAAAACCTTTATGGTTTTTTGTTACTTTAATCAGATGTGCCTGAAGAATAATTGTGCAAATTTCCGGTAATGTCAATGATATTTTTGTCTCCTCCGGTATGGAAAAAAGAATTTTGCTGTTTTTTACCAAAGAGATTCCTCCGAGTGAGAGGTCATGAACCTGTAGTATCTGATCCTGCGGAGAGAGAAAAATTTTGGCAAAAACAGGTTCTTTTGGATTTATTCGGATATATTTTCTCTCTATCAGATTTTTTTTGCTGATTTGGTAACTGTTGATTTTGAAGATTTTTTCTCCTTTGATTATTTTCATCTCAAATTTTGCTTCCAAATCATAAGGAAATGTACTGTTTCTTTTTATAAAAATCTTCTCCTGTCTCATTGCCGCCGCTTCCTGTATGGGATGGGGTTTTATATAAAGAGCATTATCGGTAATCCTTATTACCTGAGAGTTTTTCTCTATCGGAATACCCTTATAAGTGTTATATAATTTTATAGAATCTTTGTTTTTTAAAGCCTTTTTAAATAGCAAAAAGATATCTTTGGTATTTGGTTCTGTTGTGTTCTCATTTTTTTCCTGAAGCGGTTTAGGTTTTGATGAGGAGAGTTTTATATAATTTATTGTTTTGTCCATATTTTTATACATCTGTTGCATGATGTTCCATGAGAGCTGATTGTCATAAAGATATTTGATGGTTTTGTTTATAAATATGTAAAAAGTGATTGATAAAAATTTTTCAATCTTGTTTTTTGAACTCTCCGCTTCAAATTTTGTAATAGCTTTTTGCCAAAAGAGTGAGTGGTCTATAAATAGAGATTCATAAAACATATTGCAAAATCCCAAAAAATCTTTTGATGTGGGGATTCCTGTTTTTTTTGCGGCGCTGAGCATCGATTTTTCAAAGTCCGATTTAAATTTTGTAAAATAATCGTTGTTCGTATTTAAATAATTTAATTCCATAAAATTTTACCTTTACTGATTTTAGATAAAATCGACAATAACTAAAGCAATTTTAGTTTTATGTCGATAGTGTAAAGGTGATATAAAATTTATAAAAACTCTAAAGGCAGTCAAATGTCATCTTTGTATGTTTTAGGAAATAATCTTTTGCTTGAAAAACTGAAGTTTCTTTATGAGAATGAGAAGAAGTTTGGATATATGTTTGAAAATATCAATAATGTTGCAATATACGGATGCAGTAAAAACAGGGAAATAATTTTTTGGAACAAAAGCTGTGAAAAGCTTTACGGCTTCAAAAAGCAGGAAGTTATCGGTAAAAAAGTAGAAGATTTTCTCATCCCAAAAATCCTAAAATCAAAGGCTGTTTCCAATATAGACAGTTGGCTGCAAAATGATACTAAGTTAAAAAGTTGCAAAATGCAATTTAGATGTAAAGACGGAAATAAAATCAGAGTATATTCAAACCATATTATAGTAAATAACCCAAAAGGCGAGAAAGAGATATTCTGTTTCAGTCTGGATTTAACCGAATTGACCGATACAAACAGAATGTTCAAAAGAGAGCTGAGTCTTAGAAAAAGTATCCTCTATATGGCGGATTTGATGATCGTGATACTGGATAAAGATGCCAACATCGTAGAGTTTAACGAATATGCCCAAAAACTGAGCGGTTATACAAAAGAGGATGTATTGTATAAAAACTGGTTTGATATTTTTATCGATACCGAACAAAAAGAGAAGATCAAAGATGTTTTTGATGATGTTATAAAAGGCAAAAATCTTCATTGGGGTCATGAAAATGAGATCGTTTGTAAAAACGGGAGCAAAAAGACTCTCTCGTGGCACAATTCCATAATCGAAGAGAAAAAGAATGAAAGATTTGTTTTGTCTATGGGTATGGATATTACAGACAAGATAAATACCCAAAAATCTCTTGAAAAACTGGCAAACTATGATCAGCTTACAGGTCTGCCAAACAGAAACCTGTTTGAAGAGAGGCTAAAACATGCGATTGCCAATGCGCAAAGAGAGAAAAAACAGCTTATGCTTCTTCTTCTTGATATAGACAATTTTAAAGCAATTAACGATACATTGGGTCACAGGGTAGGAGATCTGCTCTTAAAAAAGGTTGGAGACAAGTTGAATAATTCTCTTAGAAAAAGCGATACGATTGCAAGATTTGGAGGAGATTTTTTTGTTCTTCTTTTTGAAAATATAAAAGATGATAAGAACATTGTTGCAATTATCAATAATATATTTAGATTATTTCAAGAGCCTCTGGATGTAGAGTGCCATGAGATCTATGTTACGATAAGCGGAGGAATCTCTTTGTATCCAAATGACTGTGATGATTTGGACTGTTTGCTGAAAAGTGCGGATATTGCTTTGCACAATATCAAAAAAGATGGGAAAAATGATTTTTGTTTTTACAGTCCCCAAATGAATGATGAGATAACAAAGAGAGTAAAACTGGAATCATATCTTAGAAAGGCGTTGGATAAGAATGAACTTTTTTTAAATTACCAACCGCAGATTGATATCAAAAGCGGCAAAATTATAGGGGTTGAGGCTCTTCTTAGATGGAGGCATCCCAAATTAAACATAATACCTCCTCTTGATTTTATTCCCATTGCCGAAGATACGAAAATGATACTGCAAATTGGTAAATTTGCTTTGAAAAAAGCGATATCCCAACTAAAAGAGTGGCAAAAATCGGGCATAAGAGATATCAAGATGGTTGTCAATATATCTGCCGTTCAGTTGGCTCAGGGAAATCTGTTTGAAACTGTAAAAGAGATCCTGGAGCAGTATGAAGTAGATCCGAAATATTTTGAGATAGAGCTGACTGAAAGTGTTTTGATGAAAAATACGCAACAGGCAAAAAAAACTCTTGCTCTGTTTCAAAAAGAGGGGATAGAGATAGCGATAGATGATTTTGGTACGGGATATTCCTCTTTGGCCTATCTAAAAAAATTTCCTATAAACAGACTGAAGATAGACAAAACTTTTATAGACGATCTTCCTGCCGATACCGATGATATAGCGATTACAAAGGCTATTATCTCGATGGGTAAAAGTCTGGGTATGAGAGTGGTTGCCGAAGGTGTGGAAGAGAAAGAGCAGTTGGATTTTCTCATGGAACAGGGATGTGATGAGGTTCAGGGGTACTGTTTTAGCAAACCTCTGTTGGCAGATGAGTTTGTTACATTTTATAAATATCATGATTTTGGCAAATTGCTCGGAGGGAACAAGAGTCATATTGAAGAAAAGAGAAAAGTTACGATTTGAAAATCGTGTTATAATAACCCCTCAAAGGAGCTGTTATGATCGATGAAAAACTTCATTCTGCCTGTAGGCAGCTTTTGGGTGATGAGGATCTAATCATTGCCAAATGTGTAAAGCAGAAACTGCAAACTGAAAAATTTGCGGTTGATATCATCTCCAAACCGGTATCAAAGATCAAAATTTACTCAAAGAACGAACTTATTCTCTCCGATATAATTCCGATTTTACACAATCTCGGTTTTACGGTTTTGGATGAGGTATCTTTTTTTGTTGATGAAGAGGAGAAAATCTTTATCAACAAAATTCATATAAAAGTTGATGATCCCAAAAAACTGCTCTCTCATAAGAAAAATATTGAAGTCCTTATAGAAGATGCACTGAGAAAAGACATTTTGGAAAAGTGCAAACTCTTTTCTCTTGTCTATAAAGAGAATTTTACGATAAGAGATATTTTGTTTGTAAGAATTTTTTTAAGCTATACAGATCAGCTTGTGGCTATCTTCAATAAAAACAAAATGATCGATACGGTTGTAAAATATTCTCATATAACCAAACTCTTTTTGGACTATTTCAATGCAAAATTCAATCCCGATTATAAAGACAAAAAAGAGGGGATAGAAAATTTCACCAAAAAAATAGAAGCGGCTTTTAAAGAGGTGGTTCACATCAACGAAGACAGAGTTTTGAGATTCTTTTTTGAAGTTCTAAAAAGCGTTGTCAGAACAAACTATTTTCTGCAAAAGGATACGATTTGCATCAAAGTAGATGTGAAATCCATCAAACAGCATCTTAGAGGGATTCAGCCAAATATAGAAACTTTCGTTTATAACCAAAAATTCAACGGTACTCATCTGAGGATGGGAAAAGTGAGTAGAGGCGGTATCAGATGGAGTGATCGGTATGATGATTTCAGAGTGGAGATAAAGTCTTTGATGAGTGCGCAGGAGAGCAAAAACGCCGTTATCATTCCCCACGGTGCAAAGGGCGGTTTTGTCATCTTCAAAAACAGAGACAAAGTTTCAAAAGAGGAGTTTAAAGAGTACTATTGTGATTTTATCAATGCCCTTTTGGATGTTGTGGATAACAAAATTCAAAACAAAATAGTAAAAGATAAAAATATCATCTCCTATGACGGCGATGATCCCTATTTTGTCGTTGCGGCAGATCGCGGAACTTCAAATATGAGTGATACGGCAAACGAGATATCAGAAAAAAGAGGCTACTGGCTCAAAGATGCCTTTGCAAGTGGCGGAAGTTACGGTTATCACCACAAAAAGCTCGGTATCACGGCAAGAGGTGCGCTGAAATCGGCAGAGAGATTTTTTCTCGAAAAACAGACAGATATCTACAAAGAGTCTGTAAGGGTGGTCGGTATCGGCTCTATGAACGGTGATGTCTTTGGCAATGCTCTGATAAGAAGCGATAAGTTCAAACTCATAGGCGCAATCAGCCACAATGAGGTTTTTGTCGATCCAAATCCCGATGAGAAGATCTCTTTTGAGGAGAGAAAAAGACTTTTTTATGCCCAAAAAGGTTCATGGTCTGCTTATGACAAATCAAAAATCTCAAAAGGGGGAGGAGTTTTCAAAAGAGACGAAAAAGATATCGCTCTCTCTTTGGAGATGAAAGAGCTTTTTAAGACAAAAAGGGATTTTCTAAGCGGAGAGGAGATCGCAAAAGAGTTGCTCAAAACAGATGTTGATATGATCTATAACGGCGGAGTCGGAACATATTTCAAAGCCAAAGATGAGGAGAATATCTCGATAGGAGATAAAATAAACGAGTTTATCAGGATCAATGCCGACGAGATAAAGGCGTACTGTGTCTGTGAAGGCGGAAATCTCGGTTTTACCCAAAAAGCCAGAATCGAATATGCCAAAAAAGGCGGCAGGATAAATCTCGACAGTATCGATAACTGTGCCGGTGTAAATATAAGCGATCATGAGGTAAATCTCAAAATACTTTTAAACTCTCTGATGGATAAAAAAGTTTTGACCAAAGAGCAAAGAGATGAAAATCTCTCTATGCTGACTGATCAGGTGGTAAACAGTGTTTTGTGGACAAACTATTTTCAGCCTCTTTGTATCTCTCTTGATGAGAGAAGATCGAAAAAAAACAGAGATGATTTTCTAAAATCCGTAAGAGTTTTGGAAAACTCTCTTGAGTCATTTAACAGGATCGACTTTAAAATACCGCAAGACAGCGATGTGGAAGAGATACTGACAAAAGAGGGGACGATAATCCGTCCGGTTTTGGCAACTTTGCTGCTCTACTCCAAAATATTTTTGAAAAATATTCTAAACAACAGCGATATGATCGAAAAAGAACCGGCATTTGACAAATTTTTGTTTAAATATTTTCCAAAATCATTCGTATCCGTTTATGAAGACGAGATAAGAGAACATCACCTGAAAAAAGAGATAATGTCGATGATGATCGCAAATGAGATAATAAACTTTTTTGGCTCCTCTTTTATATGCGATTATGAAGAGCTTGAAGAAGAGAGGTTTTTGCTGAAGATAAAAGCCTATCTTATCGGAAATGATCTCTTCAGGGCAAATGATATAAGATATGAACTTTACAGAAATGATCATCAGATAGAGAGTTCAAAGATGTATGAACTTCTGCTTACCATAGAAGAGGCGATTTTGTATAATGCCAACTGGATGATAAAAGGTCTTTATGAAAAAGAGATCTGCTATACTTATATCTTGGAACATCAACACTCTATCGACTCTCTTCTTTCCCATCTGAAGATGCAAAAAAAGGAGATCGTCAAAGGAAATGAGAGGATAAACGAGTTCTTTTCAAAGATAAATTATATGAAGCTGGTTACGGGTATCATTATCGTTTATAAAAACGAGGCTCAGGATTTTATACAAACGGGCAGACTTTTTTATACTTTGATAGAAAAACTTCATATAGTTACGATTATGGAAGCGATAGAGAAGGTTGCCGTCAAAGACAAAACCCAAGCCGTTTTACAGGATCAACTGAGAAAAATCATAGAGATTTTGATGATAGATCTGACCGAATCGGTACTTGGTTTTAAAAGAAAAAATGAAAACGAACAAAAAGCGGTTGAAGGATACCTAAAAGAGAGAGCTTTCAACACAGAAGAGTTTGAAAACATGATAAACTCTCTGAATAATTCCCATAAAGTATCGATAGATGATTTAGGTATCGTTATAAATACTTTGCTTTTGATATAAAAGAACTTAACCATATTT
>CAYVDJ010000058.1:0-13121 GCA_964450755.1 uncultured Campylobacterales bacterium | reverse complement strand
AGATGAACATGCTCATATCATCTGCGAAAAATGCGGAAAAGTAAAGGATATAGAGGTAGATAACAATTTGATAATCAAAGAGGTTGAGAGTAAAAGCCGTTATCAGATAGATCACACGGCTTTTATCTTTGGAGGTCTTTGTCCCGAATGTCAGGAGATTTAGATTTTGCCCTCTTTGTATTCCCATTCGGCTTTCAGAGTTCCGTCTTCATAGTACTCTTTGGCGGGACCGTCTAAAATTCCGTTTTTATATGTCAATTCATATTTTTTATTGCCGTTTGGATAGTAGATTTCTGTAAGACCGTCTTTTTTATTGTTCTTATAGTTCCACTTGGTTTTTACATTTCCGTTTTCATCATACTCTTTTGTAATTCCCTCTATGATATCATCTTTATATGTAATCTCAAATTTCAGATTTTGATTGATATCATATTTTTTTGTTATACCGTTTAATTTATCGTTTTTATAGTTCCATACCGCTTTTAATCTGCCGTTTTTGTCATACTCTTTTGTTATACCGTTTAATTTGGAATCTTTAAATTCGGAGAGATAGTGTATTTTGCCTCCGGGATAGTAAATTTTGCTAAGACCGTTTTTTTTCCCCTCTTTATAGTTCCATTCGGCTTTTAAAGAACCGTCTTTGTTGTACTCTTTTGTTATGCCGTCAACTATATCATTTTTATAGGATACTTCATATTTTAATTTGCCGTTTTTATCATACTGCTTACTGATGCCGTTTAGTTTGTCATTTTTATAATTCCACTCTGCCTTTAAAGAACCGTCTTTGTTATATTCTTTTGTTACACCGTTCTTTTTTCCGTTGTCAATTGTAAATATATAGTGGACTTTGCCGTTTTTATAATACAATTTTGAAGTGGATTTGGCATATCCTGCCAAAGAGAGTATAACCGTACTTAAAACAACAAGTAAAACTTTTTTCATAACTTTATCCCCTTTTAATAGATAATCTATTTTATTCAAATATCTTTTAAATTTTGTTTATAATTTTGTTCCAAACTATGATATCGTCATTTATAAGTGAAATATTGAGTCTTTTTAAATTAAAATCACATTTTATATTTTCATTTTCTCTCATTGCCGGTGAAATAAAACTTAAAAACCAATCAATTTTACCCAATGATTCCTTAAGCATTCCCTCTCCCCCCTCTATCATAATATGCTTGTATGATTTTATCTTTTCAAGATCGGACTCTATAAAAACTTTTCTGTTTTTTACCTTAAAAAGAGAGATATTTTTATCAAAATCTTTTTTTCTTGAATAGATAAGAATATCCGGAGCATATTCGTTTGTTATCAGCCGACAGTCAAGAGTTGGTCTGTCACTCCTTACCGTATTTCCTCCTATAACCAAAAGGTCTATTTTACTTCTTATCCTGTGAACCAGTTTTCTTGAATCAATAGAACTTATTATTCCGCCTTTTATTATGCCGTTTTGGGTGTGAGCCAGTTTAAAAAATACAAAAGGTTTGTTTTTTTGCCATTTTTTAAAAGGCTCTATCAAGATATCTGCCTCTTCTTTCAAAACTTCTGTTTTTACGGTTATTTTGTTTTTTCGTAAAAACTCCACTCCGCCACCGGCATTTTTGTTCGGATCGGTAGTTGCTATAACAACCCTTTTAAATCCAAGCTCCAAAAGAAGTAAAGAACAAGGAGGAGTTTTCCCCTGATGCATACATGGTTCAAGAGTTACAAAGATTGTAAAATCTTTGAAAATGTTGTTATGATTTTTTAAAAGGTAGTTATATTTTTCATTCGGATTTGAAAAATCCTCTATTTTTTCATCTTTTGTTAAAACAGTGAAAGCTTTTATGATAGCATTTAGTTCTGCATGTTCTCTTCCTGCCTCTTTGTGTGCCTCTATCGAAAGGATGGAATTGTTTTTATCAAGTATTAAAGCGCCGACGGGGGGATTTGGGTAAGTGAGAGCCTGATATTTCCATGCCTCTTTCAGAGCAAGAGACATGTAAAAACTATCATCTGTTACCATTGATAGTAGGTTTTTGCTTTTGATATATCGTTAAAAGCGATCTCTTTTACAGCACCCTTTTCATCTCTTAAAACAACAGTGTTTTTCTCATTTACATTTATTATTTTGCCTTTTATTTTCTCTTTGTCAAAAGTCTGGATATTGACAAACTCTCCTATGGATGCTTTAAAATGATCTATGCTTTTTAGCTTTCTCTCAACTCCCGGAGAGCTGACTTCAAGATAATAGGCTCCGCTCATAGGTGGATCGGTGTCTAAAATAGGAGATATTATCTTTGTAACCTCTTCACATTTATCAAGCGTAATACCATCTTTTGATGTTATGTAGATTCTGTATATTTTTCTCTCATTCTCGGTAACACTTTCGGTATCGTACAGCTCGACTCCGCAGTTTTGAAGCAGTGATTTTAGTGTTTCTCTATCCATCTTTTAGCTCTTTTTCTATTTTTGAAAAAAGTTCGTCCATTTTGTTCTTTTTCTCCAAAGAATCATCAAATTTAAAGTGCATGGAAGGGCATCTGTACCATCCCTCCGCCTGCATACAGTAATCCTCTATATATCTGTGGACTTTTTTCAGATGTGTCTGGATATATTTTTGCTCCTCTTCATCAAGAAAAGTTTTATCGATATAGACAACAGCATCATATTTTCCTCTGCTGCAATCCACATCCGTTACGGCAAGTCCTTTTAACATCTCATCATTTAGAGTAGATAGAGCTTCCGGGATAAGCTCTTTTAAAATGCTTTCAACTCTTTTTATTTTTATACTTTTTTCTTTCATAAAACCGCTTTTTCTTCCACTTCTTTAAAGCTTTCTATGAAATCACCTACTTTGATATCATTGAAATTTTCGATACCGATACCGCATTCATAACCTTTTGCCACTTCTCTTACATCATCTTTAAATCTTTTAAGAGAAGAGATACTGCTTTCATAGATGATAACACCTTCTCTGATAAGCCTTACTTTTGCGCCTCTGTTGATAACTCCGTCAGTTACGATACATCCGGCGATTGTTCCGATTTTCGGAATACTGAAGACCTCTCTTACCTGTGCCTGTCCGAGAGCCTCTTCTCTGACTATCGGAGATAAGAGACCGCTTAAAAGGCTTTTGACATCATCTATAAGATCATATATGATGTTGTAGGTTTTAACCTGAACATTGGAACTTTTGGCTTTTTCTTTGACTACACCCGTAGGTCTTACATTAAAACCAAAAATCACACAGTTTTCGCTTGTACCTGCCAATGCTATATCACTTTCGGTGATACCTCCCACACCGGAACTTATGATATCGACTTTTACCTCTTCGTTTCTCAGTTTTTCCAAACTTCCTTTGATGGCTTCAAGACTTCCCTGAACATCGGCTTTTAAAATAACAGGCAGAGATTTTAAAGAACCTTCGGCTATCATCTCGTTTAATTCGTCAAGCGTTACCTTTGTACTTTTTGAGAGTTCTTTTTGTCTTAGATATTCGGCTCTTTTTTGGGCATAGTCTCTTGCTATTTTTTCACTTTTTACACCTACCAAAATATCTCCGGCATTTGGAACTTCGTTTAGTCCTACAACAACCGCAGGATCACCGGGAGAGGCTTCTTTTATATTTTTGCCTTCATCATCAAGCAGCGCTTTTACCTTTCCGTAAGTACCTCCGCAGACTACGATATCTCCTTTTTGCAAAGTTCCGTTTTGTAAAATCACCGTAGCAACAGGACCTCTTCCTTTTTGCAAAGAACTCTCTATCACGATGGCTTTTGGTGATACTTTTGGATTTGCTTTTAATTCCATAAGCTCTGCCTGAACAAGAAGATCATCCAAAAGATTGTCTATGCCTTCACCCGTTTTTGCGGAAACATTGATAAAATCATACTCTCCGCCCCAATCGGCAGGAACTATACCTATCTCGGAAAGTTGTGATTTGACATGATCGGGATTTGCTTCTGGTTTGTCTATCTTGTTTATGGCTACGACTATCGGAACATCAGCAGCTTTTGCATGATCTATCGCCTCTTTGGTCTGAGGTTTTACACCATCATCAGCCGCTACGACTATGATGGCTATATCGGTGGCCTGAGCACCTCTTGATCTCATTTCCGTAAAGGCTTCATGACCGGGAGTATCGATAAAGGTGATTTTTTTACCGTTTCTTGTAACGCTGTAAGCTCCTACATGCTGTGTTATTCCACCTGCTTCTCTGTCTGTTATTTTCGTACTTCTGATTTTGTCAAGCAGAGATGTTTTTCCGTGATCAACATGTCCCATTATCGTAACAACAGGAGGTTTTTCTATAAGATCTTCATCTGTTTCATCTTCTTGTGAAGTATTTTCATATTCGGCTATATAGTTGAATTCATCAAGAGGATTTATGATCTCTACTTCTATTTCAAATTCGTCCGCCAAGATTTCTATAGAGTCTTTGTCCAAAAAGTCATTTTTTGTAACCATTACACCTAAATTAAAAAGAGCTTTTATTATTTCACTGGGTTGTTTTGCCATTTTGTCGGCAAATTCATATACACGAATCTCTTCGGGAATTTTGATTTTCTCTATTATCTCGGATTCTGTGGAAACAATCTTCTTTCTTTTTTTCCTTTTTGTTCCTCTTTTGATATTTTGTGTCAGGAAAGGACTTTTTTTGGTTGTTCTCATTTTATTGTGGTCTATAACCTTTTTCTTCTGTTCTTTATCTTCCTCTTTGCCAAGGTTGGTCAAATCAGGAAGCACAACCATATCCTTTTCATTCTCCACTTCGACCTCTTTAAAAGAGATATTTGAAAGGATATCTAGTTTTTTTGATTCCTCTTTTTTCCCCACAGCCGCTGTTTTTTTGGCTTTTTTCTTTCTTGTACTGACCATATCGGTAAGAGTTGCCGCACTGAGAGTTGAAGTTTTTTTGGTTGTAATCTCCTCTTTTGGAGTTTTTTCAACCGGTTTTGGTCTTTTCTTTTTTACTATGACCAGACCTCTTCGTCCTTTTAAACTGGCTTGGGCTAAAGACTCCTTTTTGGGTTTCTCTTTTGCTTTGATATGAGGTTTCTCTTTTTTGATCTCCTCTTTTGTCTCAACCGTTTTATCCGGAGTAATTTTTTGTTCTCGCTTTTGCTCTTTATCTGTTTTTGAGGAAAGTTTCTCTTTTTCCTGCACTTTTTTTGGTTCTTCTTTTTTAGTCTCTTTTTCTGTTTTGGCAACCTGGGGTTTTTTATTTTCCTCATAAACACCGTTGATGATATAATTCATCAGCATTCCGGCAACATCTTCGGTCACGGCACTGGAAGCCGATTTTACATTGATATTTATCTCTATAGCTTTTTCTATAACTTCTTTACTTTTTAATCCGATCTCTTTAGCAATTTCGTGGATACGCACTTTTCCCATGTAATTAAATACTCCTTATATTTTCAAAAAACTCTTCTACATTTTTATATTTTTTTTTGCAATGATAATTTAGCGTTTTCAACAGCTTTTTGTTTTTTTGTTTCAAACAAGAGTTGCAGATATATAAACTTCTACCTTTGTTAGCAGCATAATGATACAAATCGTTATCTATACATAAAAATCTATTTAAATCTTCTTGAATTAATCTTCCTTTACAACATATACATTGTCTGATAGGCTTAGTCATGAATTATACCAAAATTTTTTTATTTTTAAATTTTTTTTATTTCAAATCCGGAGTTATTTAGGTCAAATGCTTCAATTCTAAAGCTTGGAAAAGCATTTTTTAGATCATTTTTGATTTTTTTTACATCATCTTCATAAACCAGATTGAAAAACGAAGAGCCGCTGCCAGAAAGCGTACTCATCAATGCCCCGCTTTTTAATGCCCTTTTTTGCACCTCAAAAAGCTCTTTCATTGTATTCATCCTGTATCTTTGATGAATTTTATCCTGAGAGGCAAGTCTGAGCATCTCCCAGTCTTCATTAAAAAAAGCTGCCGTCAAAAAAGAGGAATGGGAGATATTAAAAACAATATCTTGCATTCTGTAAAATTTTGGCAGAGCTTTTCTTGAAAGATTTGTTGACATGGCTCTGTTTGGAATAACCATAACCGCTTTTAAAAAACCGGGCAGAATTTTTCTTTTTACACAGACTTTTGAGCCGTTTAGTATCGAAACGGTAAATCCTCCGTAAACAGCAGGAGAGATATTGTCCGGATGATGTTCAAAAACAAGAGCTTTATTTAAAATATTCTCTTTTGAACTTTTTACTTCAGACATTGCATAAGCTGCTCCGATAGCTGAAACGATTATTGCCGAAGAGCTGCCCATTCCTCTTGCCAATGGGATATTGTTATAAAATTCAAATCTGAAATTATCTTTTCTGCCTGTTAGACTTTGATAAATCTCATAAAAAATAGAAACAAATCTGTTATTTGTTTTCAGTCTGTAATTATTCTCTCCCTCTCCTTTTATGGAGATACTTAAAAATTTTGATCTTTTGATTACAACCCTGTTTTGTAAATCTATGGCAAGTCCTAGAGTATCAAAACCCGGACCCAAATTCGCACTGGTTGCAGGAACTGTAAATACCAAATTGCGTCCTTAAACAGCAGGTAGAATATAAAGAGGTTTTGAATCTAAAGAAAATATCTTTTTATCTAAAAATTGAGGTAGTTTCAATGACGACTCTTTATTACTTTTTATTTTTTGAGTGCGTATTATACCATTTTCTTTTATGAAATGTAGATTTCCGAGAGCTTTTATGGGGTTATTTTGATTGAAAATAAAAGAATCCGCTCCCAAAAGAGGTATATTTTTTACGATAGATATACTTTTTAAAAAGATATAGGCTATTTTTATAGCCATAAAACTTCCGGGTCCTTTTGCATAGATAATACTTTTTACATCATAATCTTCTAAAATCTTTTCAAAAAGAGATGGTAAAGCTTCACTCGTTTTATCTTTTGAGATAAAACTTTTTATAAGTCTGTTTTCCTCATAAACTCCTATTTGCAAAGGAGGCATAACCGCCAATACCAATATATCCGTTTTTTTTATGAATAAACCTTTGAAACAGAGAACTCTTTTATCTCATCAAATGATTTGATTTCATAATTTTCTTTGGATGACAAAAGTTCTTTTGTCAAAAGATGATTTAGATGATGGCTTCCTGCAAATGCCCTGTAAGTTCCCAAAAACTGCATTCCTATCAAAGAGAGATCTCCCATTGCATCCAAAATTTTGTGCCTTACAAATTCATCTTTGTATCTTAATCCTTCACTGTTTAATATCTTATAATCATCAAGTACAACAGCATTATCCAAAGATCCGCCAAGAGCCAAATTTTTGCTTCTTAGATATTGAACTTCCTTTAAAAATCCGAATGTCCTTGCTTTTGCAATCTCTTTTACATAGCCTTTTTTACTGAAATCAAAAGTAAATGATTGAGCACCGATAACGGTATGATCAAAATAGATACTAAAATCATAAAGAGTTGATTTTGAAGGGGATAATTTTACATATTTACCCTCTTTTCTTATTTCTACCTCTTTTTTGATCATCATAATCTTTTTGCTTTTTGTCTGCATCTGTAAACCGGCTTCTTCCAACATCAGGCAAAAACTGATAGCGCTTCCGTCCATTACAGGCACTTCGGGACCGTCTATCGTGATATAGATGTTATCAATACCGTATGCGTAAATTGCCGATAACAGATGTTCGATAGTAGAGATTGAGGCACCGTTTTTACCTATAACGGTTGCCATCTGGGTATTGACGACATTTTGGGGTTTTGCTTCTATAGTTACTTGTAAATCTTTTCTGAAAAATACTATACCGCCGTCCTCTTCCAACGGTTCTATAGTTATCTCTATGGGTTCACCCGTATGTAAACCGATACCTACGCTTTTTACTTTTCTTTTTATAGTACTCTGATTCACGCGAGATCCTTTATCTCTATTTTTCCGTTATAATAAGTAACTTTTTTAATTTTGCTCATATCGGCGAATAACTTTTTATCTAAAACTTCACCGTTAAATATCACATTGCCAAGAGAGATTTTGCGAAGCAGCATAAACTCTCCTTCACACTCTATAAGTGAGTCTATCTCTCCGAAAACTTCTATATTTCCGTATGCTTTTATCTTTGAACCGCTGTTAACCCGTCCAAAAATGATTATATCACTTTTTGATACGATCTCCTCTCCGGATCTTATCGGTCTGTTGAATACAACTGTTTTATTCCTCTTTTCAAGACTCTCTTCTTCTTTACTCTCATTAAAGAATTGTACTTTGTTTAAGCTTTTTTTACCCTTTTCTATCTCTTTATTGCTTTTATTTAATAAATTTTTCAATTTACATTTTGTTGTATCATAATAACAAATGTCGTTCTTATCTAAGAAATTTGTTATTTTATCACTTACATTTCCTTTTAACATAAGCAGATACTCTTTTAAAAGCAGTCCGTTTTGTTCAAAATAGGAGAAAAACTTTTCATCATTCTCTATTTCTATATCAAAAACTCTGATATTTTTATATTTTACTCTCATTATTCTCTTTTATCTATGATTTTTTTTGCTTTTTCTATAATATCATCTATATTTGTTTTGATCCACCTTTTATCTATCCATTCATCCGGTCTTACTTCGATTCCCTGAATCAATATACCAAAATGGAGATGATCTCCCAATGCAAGCCCGCTTTTGCCTGTTTGGGCTACAATATCCCCTTTTTTTACCTCATCCTCTTTGGAGATATTTATAACAGAGCAATGACCGTAAAGAGAGTACAATCCAAGAGAGTGTCTAAGAATCAGATTGTTGCCGTAAATTCCGTTATATTCACTGAAAACCACTTTGGCATCATTGCTTGATATGATATCCGCTCCTGCCGTACTTGCAAGGTCAAGTCCCAAATGATAAGAGGTGCTGATTTGTTTCTCTTTATAAAAATAGAATCTGTGATCACCAAAACTTGCAACAGCCGCAGCATTTTTCAGAGGATAAAACACTGATATTTTAAAATCTTTTATCATCTCTTTATCCGTAGGCAAAGTTGCTTCTTCTATTTTTTTCTCATTTTCTTTTCTCAGGGTTTCATTTATATATCTAAATCTTTCAGAAGGGGGCAAGGATGCTGTCTCTTTTGATATCTCTTCTGCCAAATCTGTGATTTTACCGTTTATAAAAGACTCTTTTAGTTTTATCTTGGAGACTCTGTAATTTTTATTTTTTCTAAAGAGATCCAGATTGTATCTGCTTTTGTTACCGGCTTTGTCGATTGCGACCAGTGAGGCACTAAATCTTTTTTCTCTTACAGGCCATGCAAGTAAAGATATGTAATAACCGTTTTTGTAAAAAGGTGTAGGAATGAATTTTTTATCAAAATTTGTTGTAATATAGATATTTTTTATATTGTCATCTTTAGCCTTGAAAATCACTACCGCACTTCCGCCTTTTGTGATACCGTATGAACTTAAAATCGGATAAAGTTCGGGTTTTTGTTTATCAACCGTAATTTTGGTTTTGGTCAGAGTTTTGTTGCCCTTGAAATAGTTCCATTTACTGGTATCGGTTGCTTCTATAACCAAAAGCAGTTTTTTATTGTGAGGAGTGATTCTAAAAGCCGGAAAATTTATCTTTATAATTTTTTCTTTTGTACCGATAGGAAATTCTCTGGTCTCTTTCCCCAAAATTCTTTGTCCGTCAGTTAGAAGTATTCTTACTTTTTTTAATCCGATATTGTCTTTGACAGATACAAAAATAGGTCTTTTCAGATTTGATATTATCTGTTTTTTAATCTCTACAACAGGTGGGGTTTTTTCAAAAAGAGTTGAGTTGTAAAGATAAAATCCGCCCATAGCCAACAATATGAAAAAGAGTAAAATGAAGACTACTCCCCTGCTGTTTCCCCTTCTTGAGTTAAATCTCATAACAGTTTGCTCTCTTTGATGATCTTTTTTGTAAGAGAGTAGAGATCAGCTTCATCTGTCTCAAATCCTGCGGATCTTTTATGTCCTCCGCCTGAAAATTTTACGGCAATTTTGGAAACATCCACGATATCTTTGCTTCTTAAAGAGACTTTGTATTTTCCGTTTTTTTCTTCTATATAGAGTATGCTTAGTTCAACCGTTGATAAACTTCTTGCAAGATTGCATAAATACTCCGCATCACTTCTGAAAGCCCCTGTTTTGTTAAACATCTCCTGAGTTACCAAACCACAGGCAATGGTGGCATTTTTGTAAAGTCTGAGAGAGTCTATAAAAAGGGCGGTCAGTCTCATCTTCGCCAGTGAATTTCTCTCTTTTATATTTTTTGCAACAA
The DNA here is from genome assembly GCA_964450755.1 of uncultured Campylobacterales bacterium. GTDB lineage: Bacteria > Campylobacterota > Campylobacteria > Campylobacterales > JAADDG01 > JAADDG01. Next base: position 2,855 of record CAYVDJ010000058.1, on the reverse strand, counting down.
AGAAAGGATCAGCACCGGCTTTGACCATTTGTGAAGCTATATCAAAAACATTTTTGTTTACGCTCTCATAAGAGAAAAATCCGGTATCTTCCACCAAAGCGGTATATAAAGCATTGGCGCAATCTTTGCCTATCTCTATCCTGTTTTCTTTAAGCATTTTAAAAACTACAGCAGAAGAGCTTGGAGCATCGCCGTCAACCAGATTTATATCTCCAAAATATGTATTGCTTTTGTGGTGATCTATATTTATCAACGGATAATTTCCCCTTTCTATGCCGAGTCTGTCAAAATGACCGCAGTCAAAAGCTATAAGAAGATCACATTTTTTTGGAAAATCACATTTTATTTTGTGGAAATTGGACAAGAAATCAAATTTGGGAGAAATGTCTTTTGTAATATTAAAAATTGTTATTTTTTTACCCATTTTTTTCAAAACAGGATAGAGTCCCAATGTACTTCCGATAGCATCGCCGTCGGGATTTTTATGTGATGCCAAAACAATATTCTGTGATTTTTCTATCAATTGCCAAGCTTTATTAAACAAAAAAATACCTTTTAAAAAAAATTATAAAAAAGTTTCGTAAGTTTTTACAAAGTAGATATTATATGCAATTTTAACTAAAAATTTGTTTATTAGATCCAAATGCAAAGATAATAAGAGTGTTTTTTTGTTATAATAAAGAGAAAAAGAGCTAAAAAATGAGGGATATAATGATTTTATTTTTGCCAAGAGGTCAATGATAAATGAAAAAAGATATTATTACAAAGAGTATTATAAAAGATTTGGCAAAAGATATTTCAAAATATATTTTGGAGTTGAATATCGGTGATGATATTGAACTGATTGAAAAAGAGTTTGACAGAGTTGAAAAAAGAGAAGCCGATATTCTTTATAAGGATAGAGATGAAATAGTTCACATAGAGATACAAAATAACAATGATTATCTCATGCCTATTAGAATGTTAAGATATTACAGTGATATCAAATTTGAGTATACAAAATTTGATATCAGGCAGTTTGTTATTTTTATCGGAAAAGAGAAATGTCATATAAAAGATTATATAAATGATAAAAATTTAACATTTTCATACAAGTTGATTGATATGAAAGATATAGACTGTGAAAAATTTCTCTATTCTGATGAAGTGGCTGCTGTTGCCATCTCGATACTTTGTGATTTTAAAGATAAAGACAAACAGTTGGTTGTCAATACGATTATCAAAAGATTGAAATTACTAAGCAAGGGAGATAGCTATATTTTTAGAAAATATATGAAAGCTATTGAGGTTTTGTCAGAAAACAGAAATTTGAAGGAAGAAATAAAAAAAGGAGAAGAGATGTTGGTTGTAGATATAGAAAAAATGCCTTCTTATGAGATAGGATTTGAAAAAGGAATAGAAAAAGGTATGGAAAAAGGTATGGAAAAAGGTATGGAAAAAGGGATTTTGGTATTGCTGGAATTTGGTATGAATGAGAATGATATTGCAAAAAAACTTGAGGTTCCGCTACAGAGAGTTCAGAGAATAAAGAGAGAGAAATTAAAATTTGATAAAAAACAGTGATTATAAAATCAAATATAAAAGCTATGAGCAGAGTTTAAATTTTGACAGATTGGGTCAAAAAGAGAAAGATTTTATAGAACAAAAAGCACAGAAGCATTTTTTCTCTTTTTCGGAATTAAGGCAGATTGTAGAAATTGCCGTTGATCTAAAGATGTGGCAAGAGGGGCGGATAGATGAGATATGGCCTGAAATTGATAAAAACCTTAATCCAAAAGAGTTAAAAAAAGAGATTATCTCTTTTTTAAAAAATTATTGGCAAAAATTAAAAAATTCTCCGATAAAATTTCAAACTGATACATCTTATAATACTCGAAAAATATCAATATTTGAAAAAAACAAAGATAAACTTGGTTTTGGAATGTGTCCTGTCGCTTCCCCAAAAACCAGATGTTGCAATCTCATGACTCTGGATGCGGTGGAGAGTTGCGGATTTGATTGCAGTTACTGTTCCATACAGTCTTTTTATAATGAAGACAAAATTATTTTTGATAAAGATTTCAAAAAGAAACTTCAACAGATAAAAATAGATCCGAATGAAATATATCATATAGGAACCGGGCAGTCTTCTGATTCTTTGATGTGGGGTAACAGATATGGTATTTTGGATGCTTTGATGGAATTTGCATCAAAATATCCAAATGTGATTTTGGAGATGAAAACAAAATCAAAACAGATTAATTATTTTTTGGAAAATGAGATACCCAAAAATGTTATCTTTACATGGTCACTAAATCCCCAAAAAGTCATTGATCATGAAGAACATCTGACTGCTTCTTTGAAAGAGAGGCTGGAAGCTGCCAAAAAGCTTCATGATAAAGGTATGATTGTAGGTTTTCATTTTCATCCTATGATCTATTATGAAGGATGGGAAAAAGAATATAAAGATATAGCCTGTTTTTTGACTGAAAATTTTGATCCAGACAGAGTTGCTATGGTCTCTATCGGCACTTTGACTTTTATAAAAAGTGTTATTAAAAAGATAAGAGGAAGGGATTTTTATTCCAAAATATTGCAGATTCCGCTGATTGATGCAGATGGTAAATTGTCTTATACAAAGGAGATAAAAACAGAGATGTTTAAGCACCTTTATGATTCGTTTTACAAATGGCATGATAAAGTTTATTTTTATCTTTGTATGGAAAATCACTCTTTATGGAAAGATGTTTTTGGTTATGAATATCCTACAAATGAATCTTTTGAGATGGATATGAAACTAAATTATCTAAGAAAGATATCTAACAGAAAAAAAGTATCAGCTCACACTGTTTAAAAATAAGGGCACCTCTAAAAAC
>CAYVDJ010000057.1:0-2692 GCA_964450755.1 uncultured Campylobacterales bacterium | reverse complement strand
ACTCTCGCTTCTAACCTTTTTAAACAGAGATTTAAAGGATTCTTTTAGATGTTTATAGAGTTTTTCAACATTATTATCTCCCTTAACCTCTTTTTGAATTTTTTCTATCTCCGACAACAAACCTTCATACTCTTTGCTGTGCTTATCCGTATAACCTAACAAGGTGGCCATTTTCAATTCATTTTTTGCTTTTTGTAACAGTTTATTTATCTCTTCTTTTTTTGTTTTATCTGTTTTTGATGCCTGACTTACGAGATCCTGAGCCAAAATCAGAGGAATAGGTATAATCACTCTTGAAGCCACCATTGTATTCATTACTGCTTCCAGAGTCAATAAAGCCGCATCTTTTTGACCTTTTTCAAGCTCTTTCAATGCCGTTTTGATAGCCAAAGGATAAGTATCCATAGGAATATAAACTGTTGTGATCTCCATATCATCTCTCATCGGCAATAAAATTCTTCTTGCTGCTTGTACCTTATAATCATCAAGCAGTTTTTTTGCAATATCAACATTTTTTTTGATTGTCTCTTCATCTGCGGCAAATTGGTAAATTTTGGTAGAAATATCAACCGGTACCAATCCTAAAGAGGGATCGTTTTTTAGAGTAAGATCAAACTTTTTTATAGCCACTTTCAAAGAATCTTCTGCTTCTTTGATTTTATTCTCTCTAATCCACCCCATTGCATAAACTATACTTTGAAATCCTTCCGTAATCTCATTCAAAGCAACTTTTGAAAATTTTTTTTCATTTTTAACGGCATTGTCAATCACTCTGTTTTCGCTTTTGGAGTGCAATTTCAGTTTTTGTGCAGTATCAGTTGAAACTTCTTTTGCAAAAAGAGTATTGGCTCCAAATAAAAGAGCTGCCGTAATAGTTGAAATAATAAATCTTTTTTTCATCATATCCTCCTTAAATTTGATTTATCAAATTATAATAATGATAAGTTAATATTATGATAATCGACGATTAACAAACGGTTAATATGATAAAAATAAAGATATTTAAACCAGCAATCACTTTTTACGGGCATATTTTTTGAACAGTCTTACAGGAGAAAGTCTCTCATCAACAGCTTTGTTATTTACTATCAGATCGACCAAAAGTTTTGCATTGTATGGAGCAAATACAAAGCCGCGCGAAGCCAGAGCGGTATGGATATAGATATTGTCATAAAAAATATATTTTGAAGAAGGCACTTTCGCCCCTTTTTTGATATATGGATACTTCCTAAGCGTTTTGGCGGCATCTATCACAGCGCCGACTATCGGAAAAAAATCATAGCTCATATTTCTGTAGCCGGTATAATATCTTAAAACTTTCAGATTCTTCATACCGTAAAACTCTTTTGCTCTTTCCAAAAGTCCTTCACTGTCATCTTCGGCACACTGTTTTAGATTTGCATCTCCTCTTATATAGGTGGCTCCTATGGCTATCTTGTCTCTAAAACAGCAAGATACTGAGAGGTCTTTATAAGAGATAAAATCTTTTTTTTCATATTCGTCAAATATCACATCATAACGGTATCCGCCGATATCTTTTGTTTTCAGATACGGCATATCCAAAAATTTCTGATTTGGTACGGCTATGATGATGTTTTTTGTATCCAACTCCTCCAGCGAATCCACCTGACAATTCTCTTTGTAATCTATCCCCTCCAAAAGTCTTAAACAAAGCTCTTTTGGCTCCACAATCCCGGCAAGATGAAGTCTGTAAAACCCCTCTTCCCTCTCATAATCAAAATCGATAAACTCCTCATAGCTTTGAATCCTCTGCCAATCTGCTTTATCCTTGGGATATTTGTGTAACGAAACTTTTTTAAAAATATCGGGAAAATTTTCCTGATAAAAATCAAGAGAAAATCTCAAAGAACTGTTTATATAATCTTTGTATAAAGATGGCTTGGATATTTTCGGTGACAAAAAAGCCCCCGCTCCAAAACTCCCTCCACTACAAACAGTATCCTTTTCCAAAAGCAAAACCTTAAATCCTGCCTTTTTCAAAAAAGAGGCACTCGCACACCCCGCTATACCACCCCCGATAACAGTAAAATCATACACGATAAAATCCTTTTACAACCAGCCCAACAGCCTAAATTTTAGACTTTTGGAAGTACGACTTCAGTCGTACCTTAAGAGAAGCTGAAGCATCGCTTTCAAATAATATCCAAAAAAACAAATTTTTAAAGAAATGGCATGAGCAAAGCTTTGTTTTTATCTCAATCATTATTTCAACCCCTCTATCTCTCCGAAAGCTTCGGCGGGGATGATGTCGAAGGGATTGTTTTTGTTTTGATAAAAGAGGTGTTTCCATGCTATACCGGTAGCGTAGGTAAATCTATCCGTTTTATGCTCCAAAGTGGCAACGGAGTTTTTGGAGAGATTGAAACTTGTTTTGATCAGCTTCATACTCTTTAGATCATAAAGCTTTACACTCTTATCATAAGATGCGGAAGCCAAAAATTTTCCGTCACCGCTTATCTCTACGCTGGTAACCGCACTGCTGTGATCATCAAAAGATTTGATTAGATTCATACTCTTTAGATCATAAAGCTTTACACTCTTATCCTTAGATGCAGAAGCCAAAAATTTTCCGTCACTGCTTATCGCTACGCTGTTAACCCAATCGCTGTGATTATCAAAAGATTTGATTAGATTCATACTCTTTAAATCATAAAGCTTTACACTACCCCCA
>CAYVDJ010000056.1:0-50988 GCA_964450755.1 uncultured Campylobacterales bacterium | reverse complement strand
ATTTGCCTTCCCTTCGGGCTTTGTCAGTTTGCCCATATACTTCGTTGCAACTCCTCAACGATGCTACGGCATCGCCTTCGTCGTTGCGCCTCGCCTATGAACAAACTGACAAAGCTATGGGCTATATAGGTTTTCAGAGCTGCCCTTAATCTAAAACCGTTTCTGTTTTGTAATTTCTTTGAGTCAATTTCCATATTTGCAGGGTATGGATTTTGTTGAAGCTGTTTAAATTTTTCTTTGATTCTTTGTTTCTCTTTTGAATTTCTGTTATTGATAAATTTTATAACTCTTTTATGCAGAATGATTTTATACATTTTAACATCAATCCCAATTTATATCGTTCATACTGCCATAGTTTTCGGGATTGTTTTTTCTTTCATTTCTGCCATTGACAATATATTTATAATCTTCATCATCTTTTGTAATAGGTTGAATATCTAAAAAATTGTTATCAATTTTTGATATAATTCTCACATCAGCTTTTAAATTATCTAAAAGATACATAATTTTATCAATTGCAGATTCTTTTATATCGATAGTCAATTGCATTTTTGATTCCTTGGTTTATTTTTAACCAAATTATATCATTTTTTTACTTTGGAGTGAGTTTATGATAAACCGTCGGTAAAACCGACGGTTTTTTGGGGGGATTGTGATTTACATCATACCGCCCATGCCACCCATTCCACCCATGTCAGGCATTGCAGGGGCTGCCGGTTTTTCCTCTTTTATATCACTTACAGTTGCTTCTGTTGTGAGAAGTAAACTTGCAACAGATACGGCATTTTGAAGTGCTATTCTTTCAACTTTTACAGGATCAATGATACCTGTTTCAAACATATCTACATATTCGCCTTTTGAAGCGTCAAATCCCAAGTTTTCATCACTGCTTTCCAAAACTTTATTAACTACGACACCGGCATCATACCCGGCATTTTCAACGATTTGTCTCAATGGAGCCTGTATAGCTCTGCTTACGATTTCAGCGCCGATTGCTTCATCTCCGCTAAGATCTAGTTTTACTTTTGTATTTGCATTGATCAAAGCAGTACCGCCACCTACTACGATACCCTCTTCAACTGCCGCTTTTGTAGCTGAAAGAGCATCATCAACTCTGTCTTTTTTCTCTTTCATCTCTGTTTCTGTTGCAGCACCGACTTTTATAACAGCAACACCGCCGCTTAGTTTTGCAAGTCTCTCTTGAAGTTTTTCTTTGTCATATTCGCTTGTTGTTTCAGCGATTTGGGCTTTTATCTGTTTTACTCTTGCGTCGATTGCCTCTTTGTCTCCGGCACCGTCAACGATAGTTGAGTTCTCTTTGTCGATTACAACTCTTCCTGCTTTTCCAAGATCATCAACAGTTGTGTTTTCAAGTGTTCTTCCAAGCTCTTCTGTGATCACCTGACCGCCTGTCAAGATAGCGATATCTTCAAGCATAGCTTTTCTTCTGTCTCCAAATCCCGGAGCTTTAACAGCAGCGATATTCAGGATACCTCTTAGTTTGTTTAGAACCAGTGTTGCCAATGCTTCACCCTCTATATCTTCGGCTATGATAAGCAAAGGTCTTCCGCCTTTTTGGATTTGCTCCAAAACAGGAAGCAGGTCTTTTAGATTTGATATCTTTTTGTCATAAAGAAGAATATACGGATTTTCAAGTTCGGCTTCCATTTTGTCCGCATTTGTTATAAAGTAAGGAGATAGATAACCTCTGTCAAACTGCATACCCTCAACAACTTCCAATTCGTCATTGATACCTTTTGCCTCTTCTACTGTGATAACGCCGTCTTGTCCTACTTTTTCCATAGCTTCTGCGATCAGATCACCTATTTTTGCATCTGAATTTGCAGAGATAGTGGCAACCTGAGCGATCTCTTTTTTGTCTTTTACATCTTTTGCAGATTTTTTAAGCTCTTCGATAATGGCTTCAGCGGCTTTGTCCATACCCCTTTTTACCTCTATCGGATTTGCACCTGCTGTGATGTTTCTTAGACCCTCTTTGAAGATAGAGTTTGCCAAAACTGTTGCTGTTGTAGTTCCGTCACCGGCTTCGTCTGCTGTTTTACTTGCAACCTCTTTTACAAGTTGAGCGCCCATGTTTTCAAGGTTGTCTGCCAATTCGATCTCTTTTGCGACAGAAACACCGTCTTTTGTTATGCTTGGCGCACCGAAACTTTTTTGGATAAGAACATTTCTGCCTCTTGGTCCCATTGTTACCTTAACTGCGTCGTTTAGTTTTTTTACACCCTCATAAAGTCTGTTTCTTGCGTCATCTGAAAAAAATACTTCTTTTGCCATTGTTTACTCCTGTTGTTTAATTTTTTTATAGATAAAAATAGATTGGATTATTTTAATATTCCTAAAATGTCATCAGTGTTCATCACAAGATACTCTTCGCCTTCCAAATTGATATCGGTTCCTGAATATTTGGCAAATACTATCTCATCGCCTACCTTGATCTCTCCGTCTTCTTCAACCTCTTTACTGATAGCTTTTACTATTCCCATTAAAGGTTTCTCTTTTGCATTATCAGGTATAATAATTCCTGATGGGGTGGTTGATTCTTCTTCAACTCTTTGAACTAATACTCTTTGTCCTAATGGTGTAAAGTTCATTGTAAACTCCTCTATAAATGTTTTTTGTTGTGATTAGCACTCATTGTTTTTGAGTGCTGAAATTTTACATAAAAAATTAGCATTTGTCAAGGGTATATGCTATTTTATGATAAAAACATTAGTGAATATCACTAAAGTTTCATAACTCAAATTTTTTGGGATAAATATATTGAAAGGAAAAAAGATGAAAATTTTAACAACCATTATTTTGATATTACTGTTGTTGTGTGGCGGAATCTATTTTATGCTTTTTACGCAAAGTGGTAACGATATCCTGAAACCTGTCATAAGCAAAACGGTAAGCTCCAAAACAGGACAAAAGATAGATATAAAAGATTTGACATTAAAACCAGACAGCATCAATACTTTGATAAGTATAAATGATTATGCCGTAGTCAAAGTAAACGGCGCTTTGAATCTTTTGAAACAGAGTTTTGATCTTGTTTATAATGTAAATGCAAAAGATATCAAAACTCCAAGTGCTGTGATAAAAGGCAAAATAGACCTTGACGGAAAGATAAAAGGAAATATAAAAAATATCGAAATTGACGGAAAAGGAGATGCTTTTAATTCTCCGGTTAATTACTCTTTGAAAGTGATAGACAACATTCCGCAAAATATAAAAGCTTTGATAACAAAAGGAAAAACCGAGGGAGTTTTGGCTCTTGCGGGACAAAAACCATATCTAAAAGGAGTATTTGATCTTGTGGTGGATATTCCAAGATTTGATCCAAACGATCTAAAAGGGGATGCAAAGTTTGTTTTATATGACAATGCTGTAAATACTGCGGAGGTTAAAAAAGATTTTAAAGTGGATCTTCCGACTCCGACTTCCGTAAAAGGGGAGGTGATCTCTCATCTGAACAAAAAAGAGATCGATACTTTTGCAAAGCTTTTTACTACTTTGGCAAATCTTACCGTTAAAAAAGCCGTTACCGATCTTTCTCAAAAAACGCCTTTTATAAAGAGTGATTACAAAGTAGAAGCAAAACTTGCAAATCTGAAATCTTTGACAAAAATGCCTATGAGAGGAGAATTTGTTTTAGACGGAAATATTTTGATAGAGGGCAAAAACATAAAAATAGACGGTAAAAGCAACAGTTTGGGGGGAGAGATGAAGTTTGACACAAACGGTAAAAAGCTCTCGTTTTCCATTTTGAGCGGTTCTATCAAAAAGATTTTATATATGCTCTCCCAAAAGGAGTATTCAAGCGGGGAGCTTAATGTAAAAGCCGATTTTGAGAGTTTGTCTCCTTTGAATCTAAAAGGAAAAGCCGTTATCGAAACCAAAAATGCTCTGATTAATACCGCTTTGGTAAAAAAAGAGTTTAAAACAGATCTTGGAAACAAGTTTCCGTACTCCTTAAAAGCGGATGCCAATTTTATAAAAGAGAAAGTAAAAGCTGAAGCAAAACTCCAAACTCCTATAAAAGATGTAACGATAAGCGATTTGGTTTTTGATCTAAAAAGCGGATCTCTGGATGCAAAATATATAGCCTATTTTAAAGATCTCTCCAAACTTGAACCCGTTATCAATAAAAAACTAAAAGGCGATATGAAGATAGAAGGGGAGATAAAGAAGGTAAAAGATGATCTTGTGGTAACCGGAGTTTCCAAAAAATTTGACGGAGATATAAAATTTGTCATGAAAGACAACAAAGTTAATTTTGATGCCCAAAATATCAGAGTTTCAAAGATACTAGATACCTTTTTATATCCTGTTGTCATTGATGGTAAAGCCCTCATAAAAGCTGACTATGATCTTGTCAGCAAAAGGGGAAAAAGCGAAGCAAAGATAGACAAAGCAAGAATCCTAAGAAGCACATTTACCGATCTGATAGCTACTTTTACAAAACATGATCTTGCAAAAGAGAGATACAATGAGACCACTTTTGTCAGTACGATAGATCATGAGCATGTGGTTTTTGACTTTAACGCCAAAAGCAAAAACAGCTATATTTCCTTCAAAAAAGGAAAAATCAATACAAAAACAAACACGATAGATGCACCGTTTGATATACTTTTGAAGAAAAAAGATTTCAAAGGAGTTATAAAAGGTAATATCAACAAACCAAAAGTCAAACTTGATACATCAAAATATCTAAAAGAAAAAGCGGTTAATAAAGTGGAAAAATTGATAGACAAAAAATTGGGTGGAGATAAAGCGGAAAAACTAAAAGGAATATTAAATCTTTTTAAATAACTGATTCCGGACAGGTGCGGTTGAAATCGCATCTGTCTGCCTGATAAAGGGAAGGAGTGGTTAACATAAAGAAGTTTCTGCATTATTTAAGAGAATATACATTATGTTAACCATAACATATACCTTTTTCCCCTACTTCATCTTTTCCCATTCAAATCTTGTTATATTCCTCTTTTTACTGTCAAATTCCACTCCTATCAAATATACCTCTTTGTAATTGTTGAGATATTTTTTATAGTATTTGGCTTTTTTTATCTGTTCCAATGCTTTTCTCTTATCTACCTTAAACTCAAATATAAAAACTTTGTCATCTATAAAAACGCTCAAATCAATTCTGCCTTTGTCTGTTACATCTTCTGCTATAACTTTCTCAAATCCTGCTCCTGCAAAGTAAGCATAAATAACTGAGGCATAAAATCCTTCGTAATTTTGAATATAGTTTTTGGTAAAATTGTTATAGGCGATTGAGGCAAAAAGAGAGATTAAAACATCTTCCAATCTTCCAATCTCCCCTTTTGCCATTATTTTATACAAAGCCATCTGCACTTTTGCTTTTTGGCTTCTGTTTACAAAGTAGTTTGATAATATATAGTCATTGAAACTCTTTTTCACTTCGATATTGGGAAATGTCAAATGATAAAAAATATCATTTCCCAATTTTTCTACCTCTTTTATTGTAAGATATCCGCTTTGAAACATCACTGCTTCAAAAGAGATGTTTTCTATATCAAAAGAGTTTAAAAGCTCATTTTCAACTATCAGATCTTCAAATTCCGGTAAATTATACCTCCCCTCTTTGAAAAGTTTTACCAAAAAATTCGGAGTACCGGTATTGAACCAATAATTGCTAAACTGATAAGAGTTTTTGATAAAAAGAAGTACATCAAAAGGATTATAAACCCTCTCTTTTAGAAAATTATAACCGTTATACCACTCTTTTAACCTTTTTGGATCAATGTTTTCAAGATATGGTGAAAAAACACTTTCTATATCTTTTTGGGTATATCCGCAGATATTGCCAAAAACAGGGTTTAATGTAATATCTTCGAGATTATTTAGACCACTGAAAATAGAGGCTTTTGAAAATTTTGAAACTCCTGTCAGAAAAACAAATCTTATATATCTGTCATTGTCTTTCATAACTCCGTAAAATGCTTTGAGTATCTCTCTGTTTTCATGGGCTACATTTATCTGATCGAGGTTGTCAAGTATGGCTTTGTCATATTCATCTATCAGGATAACCACCTCTTTTTGATATTTTTGGCAGGATTTTTTTATCAAATCAACAAAACAGGTATCATACTCTTTTGTATCTTCGCAGTTTACATTTAATCTTTCCTGATTTGATTTTAAAACTTTGAGTATATTTCTCTTTAAATCTTTGGAACTTCGCAAATTTCCGCTAAAGCTTATTTTAATAACAGGATATTTATCTTTAAAATCCCATTTATCGTGGATATAGAGTCCTTTGAAAAGTTTTTCGTTTCCCTCAAATATCTCTTGAAGAGTATCTAAAAAGAGGCTTTTCCCAAAGCGTCTTGGACGAGAGAGAAAAGTATATTTATAGTTTGTTATAAGCTCATAAGCATCATTTGTTTTATCTACATAAAGATACCCTCCTCTTCTGATGATATCAAATGTACTTATTCCGATAGGCAGTTTTTTCATTATGGATACTCTTTTTTTATTTTTGAATCAGCCTTTAATTTGATCTGTTATATTCTACTATAAAAGCATTAACAATGTAAAGATATATTTGATTTAGGCAAAGAGGAATATTATACTTCCCTTTTATCTTTCTGACTAATACATTTTTAACATCATATTGGATACAATCGCACAAAAAATATAATTTAAAGGTTTTTTGGATGATTAAACCATTACTCATAGAGATAGGAGTTGAGGAACTTCCGGCAATTCCTTTTTTAAAAGAACTTCCAAATATTGAAAAAAAGTGGGCGGATATTTTGGAGAAAAACTCTCTTTTGTGTGAATTTGATTTTTTCTATACTCCAAGACGGCTTGTTTTGTGGCATCGTGAATTTCCTACAAAACAGCCTGACAGTTTTGAAGAGTTTTTCGGCGCTCCGATTGAGATAGCTTTCAAAGACAATGAGCCTACAAAAGCGGCTTTGGGATTTGCCAAAAAATGTAAAATTGATATAAAAGATATAAAAACAGGCAAAAAAAACTCCAAAGAGGTTTTATACTACAAAAAAGAGATAAAAGGAAAATCCTCATCAAAACTTATAGGAAAAATGGTTGATGAGTTTTTGCATAAACTAAACTTCGGCAAATCCATGAGATGGGGAAGCCTTCAAGAGAGCTTTATCCGCCCTGTCCGCTGGGTATCTGCTGTGATGGCAGATGAAATCATCCCTTTTGAGACCTACGGTGTAAGTTCAGGCAATATCTCATATCCTCACAGAAGTATCTCCTATGAAGCATTTGGTTTTGATTTTGCGGGGGATTACTTTTGCAAACTCAGTAAAAACGGTGTTATTCTCTATCAGGACGAGAGAAGAAAAAAGATAGAGGAGGAGTTTAAAAAGATAGAGGCTAAAAACGGAGTTGTTATCCAAAAAGATGAAGAACTTTTGGATGAAGTTATCGCCATCACCGAATATCCCACGGCACTTATCGGAAATTTTGAAAAAGAGTTTTTGAAACTTCCTCCGGAAGTCATTATCACCTCTATGAAAGAGCATCAAAGATATTTTCCGGTTTTCAAAGACGGAAAATTGACCAACAGTTTTATCGTCGTTTCAAATGCCATCTGTGATGACTACTCCAAAATCATAACCGGAAATGAAAAGGTTTTAAGAGCAAGATTGAGCGATGCTTTGTTCTTCTATGAAAATGATATAAAAAATTCTCTAAATTACAAAGCTCTTCAAGATATCGTATTTTTGGAAGGTCTCGGAACGCTTTATGACAAAGAACTCAGAGAAAAAGAGATAGCCTGTTATCTTTATAAAGAGTACAGACAAAATCTTTTACAGGAAAGAAGTGATAAAGATGACAATGAACTTTGCGAACTTCTAAAAGAGAGTGTAATGTACTCAAAAGCAGATTTGTTGAGTGAAATGGTTTATGAGTTTACCGAACTTCAGGGACTTATGGGATACTATTATGCCAAAGAGGCAAAGATGGACGAGTATCTGGCTCTCTCTATAAAAGAACAGTATTTGCCAAGCGGTGAAGAAAGCCCTCTTCCTTCAACATATTTTAGCTCTATCGTAGCACTTTCCAATAAGTTAGACTCTCTTATGTCACTTTTCAGTATAAACAAGATTCCAACCGGTACAAAAGATCCTTTTGCCTTAAGAAGAGCGGCGATAGGTGTGATAAAGATCGTTCTTGACAAACAACTTCCTTTTGATATAAAAAAGGTTTTTAAAGAACTTGCATCAAATTATAAAAACTTCGATCTTTCTAAAATCGAAGACTTTTTTCAAGAGAGATTTTACCAATTTTTTGATGCAAATCCTTCTGTTATAAAAGCCGTTCTTCAAAGCGGTGAAAGCGATATCGTAGAGATAGACAAAAAGATAAAAGCTCTAAAAGAGATCGTAGAGAGCAGCGGTTTCAAAGAGGTGTTTACAACATTCAAAAGAGTGGCAAATATCATCAAAGATATAGATATAGACAAAAAAACCGATGTTGATATATCTCTTTTTGAAAGTGAATATGAAAAGAAACTTTTTGATACATTCAGGGAAACAGATTCAAAAGAGTACCAAAGCTATGAGGAGAGGTTGGATGCCCTCTTCTCTTTAAAGCCGGTAATTGACAACTTTTTTGATCATGTGATGGTAAATGTGGAAGATGAGAGGATAAAACAAAACAGAAAAAACCTGATAGCAACTGTTTATAAGGCTTTTAAAGATATAGCGGATATCAAGGAGATATCCGTCTAAGGAAAATCATGGAAAATGACAAGATAAAAGAGTTAGCCGACAGAATAAAAAAGCTCGAAAAATTATTGAATGATGAGGTTGAAGAGAATAAGAAAAAATTTTCTTATCAAATAGATAAAAAAAGAGTCTGTTTTCAAAAAGATATAAAAAAACTGCAAAAGATGAAAGCCGAAAGCGTTTTTCGCTATGTGGCAAAAGCTCCCCTGCCCTTTCTTCTAAGCACTCCGTTTATCTACGGGATGATAGTACCGGCTCTTTTTATGGATATCTGTGTACAAATCTATCAGGCAGTCTGTTTTCCAATCTATAAAATACCAAAAGTAAAAAGAGATGAATATATAATTATCGATAGAAATTATCTCTCTTATTTAAATATATTTGAAAAACTCAACTGTATCTACTGCGGATACTTCAACGGCCTCATCGCCTATGTTCAGGAAATAGCCGGAAGAACCGAACAGTTTTGGTGTCCTATCAGACATGCCAAAAAGATAAAAGCAATGCACAGCCGTTATCATCTGTTTTTGGAATACGGAGAATATGAGCATTATAAAGAAGAATTGGCAAAGATAAGAAAAATGTTTGACGATCTTAAGGAAGAGTTGAATACTTTATAGATATAATCTATTATCTGATAAAAATATCATATAAGAGGAGTTTGAAATGGGAAAAGTTTTGAAGAAAAAAGCGGTAAAAAAAGTTACCAAAAAAGTACTTAAAAAAGCTGTGGCAAAAAAAACGCTGAAAAAGAAAGATGCAAAAGCATTGGCAAAGAAAATTGCAAAAAGTATCTTAAAGAAAAAGCCTTCCAATAAAAAATCTGCAAAGAAAATTGCCAAAAAAGCTGTTAAAAAAGTAACAAAAAAAGAGTCCAAACAGGATTAAACAGCAAAACTGCATGGCTTTGACCATGCAGTTTTAAAAAACCATATAAAATAAAGGGCATCTCTAAAGTATAAAATTTTAATATATATCGTATTTTCCAAAAAGAATGGAAATATTTAAATTTAACGAGAAATTTGGTTCAAAACTGTGATCTCTGTCCCAGTAGAGTGCGGGAATGATATTGAAATAGATCCATCTGTTTGAAAGCACATGTCTGTAAACACTTCTTATCTCATAAGTTGCGATAGACGGCATATGGTTTTGTATATCTTCCGTCAATCCGTATATCGAAGCGCTGTAAATGAGATCATCACGATTTGTTACATGTTGAAAAAGCATCAAAGAGTGTCCTAGTTCAAGAAGATCCTCTTTATCTTTGTATATGATATTGTTTGAGATTCTAAACATATATGTTTCATCTAGTTTCCTGTCAAAATTGACAGTCGTAAAGGATTGAAATCCTCTGTGGGAAAAGAGATAAAACTTTTGATCTCCTATCAGCTGCCATTTTTTGTTGAGATTTATAATTTTGATTAGTTTAACTCTTGTGTAAAAATCCAAAGGAGTTTTAAATTTCAAACCGACAGAAAGACTTGTTTTTGTTAAGAGTTTATTATTTAAAAAATAGTTAAGTCCAAGGAGTGAACCGTAGTTGTTTGATTTGTCTCCATACTCTTCACCGATATCCTGGTGGGTTATCTCCTCATCATGTTCTGTCAAAATAAGCTGAAGTTTGTTTTTTGTTTTTGGTAGATCTATTCTGGCTCTGATCGAAGGATTAAATTTCAGACTTTTATCTTTAAATTTGGTAGAGAAAGTAACTTTTAGATAATTGTTTTCTACCGGAGAATAACCGTCATAATCTCCTGCTATATAGTTGTCTATATCTTTTGTAACCTCTATAAACTTCTGAGACAGCTTTTTTCTTTTTTGTATGAGATAATCAACAGAGCGGTCAAACTGCCCTGCATACAGTAAAAAATACGATAAAAAAAGAGTTATAATTAATTTATTCATATTTTTATTATAACAAAAAACAGATAAAGATCAATTATAAATTATCAGTAAATTTTTTTTACTGAAATTTATAAAAGTAAGATAATATTTTCCGTACCAGATACTTTTATTCTGAAATTTATGTTATAATATTCTATCATTAAACAAAGGATGCTCTTAAAATGAAAAATATAACTTTAAGTATATTAAGTGGCGTATTTTATCTTTTTTTCAGTCTGAATTTAAATGCGATTGATATTCCTTATGTATATACTGATCTTTATAAAAAAGAGTCATCTTTATATATCAAAACACAAAACAATACCCTGCCTCTGATAGAACCAAAAGCATACTATTTTCTTAAACAATTTAGAAATGTAACAGGAAGCGATAAAGGATTGAAATTTGACTTTGGCAATATTGAGGGAAATCTTTATTACGGTTTTATAAAACAAAAAGACGGCAAATATCCCCAACCTGTCTTTTTCAAACACTCATCTGTTATAACAGACGGTAAATGCGAGATAGATATAACAAAGATGAAAGGCAAATATGATACGATAGACTGGGAAAATACCCAAAGCGGGAATATAGGATACAGAGTTATAGACAAAAGAGGAAAAATCCTATATGACGGTAAAATCTCATTTAACGGAAAAGGACCTTTTAGAGTAGCTGATACTATCCTTTCGGGACCTTTTGTCAATGAATTGACCGATACGAGTGCCGTTATCTCTTTTGATACAAATAATGAAATCTTTAGCCAGATAAATATAAACGGCGGAGATAAAATCTTTTTTTCCACAAACAGATCAAAACATCACGAAATCAGACTGTTTACTCTAAAACCCGATACTCTCTACCAATATGAGATTCTTTTGCAAAACGGTTACAGAGAGAGTTACTCTTTTAAAACCGCCCCTGCAAAAGGAAGCAAAAAACCTTTTACATTTGCCTATATAAGCGATTGCAGAAATTCAAAGGGCGGAGGAGAAAGAGATATAGGCGGAGTAAACGGTTATATTCTCAAAAAAACAGCAGCTCTTGCGGCTTTCAAAAATGCCGCTTTTATGCAGATTACCGGTGATGTAATAGGCGGATACAAAACCACAAAAGAGGAGACTCTTTATCAATATTACAATTTTAAACATATTTTGGAACCCTATTGGCACTATATGCCGTTTTATATAGGGATGGGAAATCATGAAGCTGTTGTTTACAAATTTGATGACGGAAGAAAATGGTGGAGTGTTCAGATAGACAAATTTCCTTTTGAGAGTGATTCAAGTGAAGCGGTTTTTGCAGAAGCTTTTGTCAATTTTACAAATTCTCCCAAAAGTGAAGACGGCTCAAATCTTGATCCCGATCCAAACAATACTGATTTTCCTTCGTACAAAGAAAATGTTTATTCATATACCTATGCAAATACGGCTGTGATCGTTTTAAATTCGGATTATTTTTATGCTCCCTCTTTGCAGGACAGAAAATATACAAGCGGAAATATTCACGGTTATATTATGGACAATCAATTAAAATGGTTTCAAAAAGAGGTGGAAAAATATACAAAAGACAAAGATATAGATCATATCTTCGTAACGATTCATACTCCTCTCTTTCCAAACGGCGGACACGGCGGACAGGATATGTGGTATAACGGAAACAACGAACACAGGGCTATCGCAAGTGGTAAAAAAGCCGACAGAGGAATTATCGAAAGAAGAGACGAACTTTTGGAAACAATGATGAAAAGTCCAAAAGTTGTTGCTGTTTTGACAGGAGATGAACACAACTACAACAGAATGTTAATAAGCAAAAATCTAAATCTCTATCCCAATAACTGGGATAAAGATAAAATTACACAAAAGAAATTCTTCAGACCTATCTGGCAGATCAACGACGGTGCGGGTGGCGCCCCCTACTACTCGCAGGAAAAACTGCCGTGGAGCAGTGCGGTAGAGAGCTTTACAACCCAAAATGCCGTGGTATTTTTCCATATAAACGACAAAAGTATCGAGATGGAAGTTATGAATCCCGATACTTTGGATAAGATAGATTATTTGAAACTGAAATAGTATCTAAATAACAAATCGCCTCTGTTTATCACTCAAAACTATCGCCTCTTTGACGGCATTGATATAGCTTAAAAGTGAAGGATTTGCATCTTTGTAAGCTATATCAAAAGCCGTTCCGTGATCAACAGAAGTTCTGATAATGGGAAGGTTTAGGCTTACATTTATACTCTTGTCAAAATATAGAGCTTTTAGAGTACAAAGTCCCTGATCATGATACATGCAGACAAAGTATTTTATAAATTCTCTGTTTTTGGCTGTAAAAGCGGTATCTGGAACAAGAGGTCCCAAAAATATCTCTTTTTGCAGTTTTTTATTGGCTTTTTTTATAGCCTTTTTTATCTTTTTCTCTTCATTTCCCATCACTCCTTCATCTCCGGCATGGGGATTGAGAGCCAAAACTCCTATCGGCTCCTCTTTTATCGCATGATAAAAATTTATGAGAAAATTTGTCAGTCTCTTTTTTTTGATCTTTTTTGCAACATCTTTGAGAGGAATATGATGAGTGTAAAAAGAGCAGTACATCCTGTCACATCCTATCATCATAATAGCATCTTTTTTGAATATATCCTTTAAAGCTTCCGTATGACCTCTGTATTTGATACCGGCTTTTTCCCATGCCTTTTTGTGGATGGGAAGAGTTACCATGGCTGCACTTTTACCCTTTTTTGTAAAATCAACAGCTTTTAAAAAAGAGTCAAAAGAGAACTCTCCGCTGTTTGAACTGACAGATGAAGGTTTTATCTCAAAGATATTACCGCACTCTTTTATTTTAAAATCATACGGTATTTCCAAACCAAGTATCTTTGCCCCCTGCTCCAACATAGCTTTGTTTATCATATAAACAGGTTTGCAAATTTTTTTTATTTCATGATGGGCTTTTAGGGCTATCTCAAGACCTATGCCGTTTATATCTCCTATACTGACAGCTATCGTTTTCATCTTGTTATGAGTCTTTTCATCTCTTTAACGGCATTCTCAAATCCCTCAAACACGCTTCTTGCAACGATACTTTGACCGATATTTAGCTCACATATACCCTCTATCTTTGCAATATCTGATACATTTTGATAATTTAGCCCATGACCTGCCGCTACCTTCAGACCAAATTCTTCCGCCTCTTCTACCGCCTGTTGCAGCTCTTTTAGGGATTCTGAAAGCATCTTTATCAGTTTTGTTCTCTCAAGCTCAAGCTCTTTTATCGAATTTGGCGTACGAGAGAGATTCGTATAGAGCATTGCAAAGATATTTGCATATTTTCCGGTGTGCAGTTCTACCCACTGAACTCCCAAAATTTTGGATGATCTTATAGCCTCTTTTGTCGGATCGACAAACAAAGAGATCTCTATCTCTCTTGCTTTTAGATAATGTACCACACTGTCAAGCCTCTCATAGGCATAAGAAAAATCAAGTCCCCCTTCGGTTGTTACCTCTTCTCTCTTTTCCGGTACGATAGTGGCGCGGTGAGGTTTGATCTTTGCTATATACTCTATGATATCGGGATCGATAGAACACTCTATATTAACCGGAAGTTGGGAATTTTGCATAATCCTTTTAACATCATAGTCATTTATATGTCTTCTGTCTTCTCTTAAATGAATGGTTATCTGATCAGCCCCTGCCCTTTTTGCGACAGATACCGCATCTAAAGGATCGGGATCATTTATCTTTCTTGATTCTCTCAAAAGAGCGATATGATCTATATTTACACCTAACTTCATTGTATAATACCTTTGTTATAAATTTTGAAAATTATACCAAAAAAGAGAGAATATGATAGCATGTGATTTGGGTTCAAATACTTTCAGAGTTGTAAAACTAAACTGTAGCACTTTTGAAAGGATAAAAGAGTATGAGAAGATCGTAAAAACAGCCGATAATCTTTATACAACAAAAATTATAAATCAAAATGCCCTAAAAAGAGTGATAGAAGCGATAAAAGAGGCAAAAAAAGAGTTTGATTTTGAAAATGACAAAGTTTCTGCCGTTGCCACTGCGGCTTTGAGAATGGCTGAAAACAAAGAGGAAGTATTAAAGAATATAGAAAAAGAAACAGGGGTTTTGTTTAAAATAATAGACGGAAAAGAGGAGGCAAGATTAACAGCTGTTGCGGTAAGGGAGAGATTGAAAAAGTTGAATATGCCCTACAAACACTTTATAAATATTGATCTTGGCGGAGGTTCAACCGAAATAATAATCAACAAAAATGAACAGATTTTTGCAAAAAGCATCGATACGGGCATAGTAACCTTTGCACAGAGATATAAAACTCTCAAGATGATAAAAGAGAAATCATTCAATGCTTATGAAGAGTTAAAAGATATCTACAAAAAAGAGTCAAAACCTCCGATTTTGACGGCAACAGCAGGAACACCCACAACGATAGCGGCTTTTTTAAAAAATATGAATTACAGCAATTACGACTATAAAAAAATAAACGGAACAAAAATATCCATAGATGAGATAGATAAGGCTTTAGAAAAGCTTTTATGCTTAAATATCAAAGATAGAGAAAAATGGGTTGGAACAGGCAGAGGAGATCTGATAATTGCGGGAGTTTTTCTTTTAAAAAGAGTTATAAAGATATCAGGTTTTAAAAGTATTGTAGTAATTGACGATTCTCTTAGAGAAGGTGTGGCAATCGAGGGATGTAAAAGCGTAAATTTAAATTAATTTAGATAAAATCTATCTTCATAGAAACGATATTACATCAATAAAATAAAAAGAAGAGTTTAAATGAAAATATTATCTGTCTTTTTGCTTTTTATATCTCTTTTTGCACAAGAACATATAGTGATGTTAAGTCAATATGATGAAAACATAACACAAGCCAAAGAGAACAATACTTCTTTAAATATTCCAAAAAGCATAAATGATGAAAACAGAACTTTAGAAAAAAATGTAACAAACCATTTGGAACTCTATCTTTTAAATGAACTCTCTTACAGAGAAGATACTCTAAAACTTTATGCTCTTCTTTATGATGATAATTCCAAATTTTTATGGTTTAACAATCAAAAACATTTTACTCAAAATTCTCTTGAAATCATAAAGTACATTAAAAAAAGTCTGGAACACGGATTGAATCCTGAACTTTATCACAAAAAGGAGATTTTCAAACTGACAAAAAAGATTTTGGATAATGATATCGAAAACAAAGATGAGGCGATAAGAAGACTTGATATCCTTTTTACAGATGCATACATATCTTTGGCACATGATCTCTATTACGGTTTTACAAACTGGAAAGAGATAGTCAAAATAAGCAAATTGAAAAAAGAGAAGTTTGAATGGCTCCGCTCAAAAAAAAGTTTTGATTTTATAAAATATCTTGCAGATAATATTAAAGAAAACAACATAACAAAATCATTGGAAAATCTGGCTCCCCACTTTAAAGAGTATAAAAGATTACAGACTGCACTAAAATATTATCGTAATATTCAAAAAAACGGAGGATTTGTAAAGATACCGGAAGGAAAAACAATCCGTTACAAAGATCATGATGCAAGAATCCCTCTAATCAGAAAGAGACTTTTTATGGATGACAATCAAACAGATGATCCAACTTTTTATGATACAAAACTCCTAAGAGCGGTTAAAGATTTTCAACAAAGATTTTCATTAAGACCCGATGGAAGTATAGGTCAAAAGACAATAAAAGCATTAAATATTACAGTTAGTGAAATTATAGATAAGATTATTTTAAATTTGGAAAGATACAGATGGATGCCCAAAGATATTGATAAAACGGTTATAGAGGTAAATATACCCTCTTTTTTGATGAAATTGAAAGAAAATGAACAAAATATTCTCTCCATACCTGTTGTCATAGGCAAGAAAGAGCGCCCTACTCCCGTATTTAACAGTAAAATTTCATCACTGGTCTTAAATCCTTACTGGCATGTACCAAAAACCATTGTCAAAAAAGATCTTCTAAAAAGACTCAAAGAAAACCCCGATTCTATAAATGAAAAAAATATGCATATTTACGATAACTGGAAAATGGAAAATGAGATAGATGTTTATGATGTAAACTGGAATCAGTTTACAGAAGATGACAATATTCCATTTGTTTTTGTGCAGGATCCCGGCATTCATAATCCTCTGGGAAAAATAAAATTTCAATTTTCAAATCCTTTTGCCGTATTTATGCATGATACGCCACATAAAAATCTTTTTTCCAGAAATAAAAGATATTTTAGTTCAGGCTGTATCAGACTTGAAAAACCTATGAAACTTTTGAGATATATTATCAAAAGAGATCAAACTTTAACTTTTAACGAAGTAAAAGATATGATTGATTCAGGCAATCATAGTACAATAGTTTTAAACAAAAGGATTCCTATTATCATCAAATATATAACTGTGGAAGCAGATGAAAACGGTAAAATAAGGCTTTATGATGATATTTATGACTATGACAGGATTCAACTTTTAGTATTAAAACCAAACTCACAAAGTCAGATAAAATTTGCTTTAAATAAAAGTAAAATTAATAATCAATAATAATTCTATTTACAATTCAATTCTTTATGCATAAAGTCGATATACTTTCAATATATATATTTATTATTATACAAGGAGAATGATATTGAAAAGCAATATTGAAAGCGATTTCCATATCATGAAAGATAAAAAGGATATCTCACGAAGAGATTTTCTAAAAAAAGGTGCAATAGGAGCGATAGGCGGTTTACTGTTGCCAAACGAAATTTTTGCAAAAGAGAATGAAGTCAGAGAGATAAATATCTATAATGTTCATACAGGAAAATCGGTTAAAGGTGCATACTATGAAAACGGAGCCTATTTAGCCGATGCTTTAAATGAAATTTATGACATAATGGGAGATTACAGAGCTCATGAAGTTATGCAAATAGACAATCAGCTTATTGATCTTATCCATCATGTCCAAAAATTCAGTGGTAAAAACAAACCTGTAGAACTGCTTTCAGGATACAGATCTCCGATGACAAACTACAAACTTAGAAAACACCACAGAGGTGTAGCCAAACACAGTTATCACATTTTGGGAAAAGCCGCCGACATACGCATACCAAAACTTCCTCTTAGACTTTTAAGAAGAATTGCCATGCATCTTGGAAAAGGCGGAGTGGGGTACTATCCACATTCCGGTTTTGTTCATATAGATGTAGGTCCGGTAAGGCACTGGAGAGGATAATCTAAAAAAAGTATGTAAGATTTTCTCTTACATACTTTTTTATCAGAAAAACCATCCGCTGTTACTGTCGGAGTTATCATCGTCGTTGTTACTTGAACCAAAAAACCCTCCCCAACCGGAACTCTCTTTTTTTACTTTTACGCTTATCTTTGCACTTGATGTAAGAGAATCATTGTCGTTGATTTTATAGTTAAAACTGTATGTTCCCTCTTTACACTCTTTTGAATCATAAGTGATTTCATTTTTTGTATAAGATACACTTCCGCAACTTGGATTTGAAACGGATTCTATATTAAGCTCATCTCCGTCTGGATCACTGTCATTGTCTAAAGCTTTTATAACAACTTTCTTCTTCTGTTTTACCTCCGCACTGTCATCATTTGCTTTTGGAGCGCGGTTTTTAACATCAATCGTTACTTTTGCTTTGTCTTCACCACCGTTTTGGTCGCTGATTGTATATTCAAAGCTGTATTTTCCGCCTTTACACTCTTTTGGATCATAAACCGCTTTATTGTCGGATATTGAAGCCTCACCGCAATCGGGAGTAGAAACGGAGCTTATTTTCAAACTATCTTTATCATCATCAGTGTCATTTTGCAAAACATCTATCGTAACTTTTTCTCTTTTGTTTGTTGAGGCACTGTCATCATTTGCTTTTGGAGGAGTGTTTGTTTTTTGATCATCACCGTCGTTTCCGCCGTTATCATCGTCATTATCTCCTGCACCGTCATTATTTTGAAGAGCATTGTTTACATTTACTCTTCCTTCTGATGCAATTTTGGAACTGTAAGAGTCTATCTTATCAACATTTTGCAAAATCAGATCTCTTCTTTCACTAACCGAATAACTCGGATATCTTGAGGCTATAAGAGCAACTGTTGCGGTAACATTTGGAGTTGCCATCGATGTACCGTCCATATAGGCATATTTGTTTTCAGGATATGTACTTAAAATATTTTTCCCCGGAGCTGCAACATCTATACTCTTTTTACCGTAATTTGAAAAACCTGCAAGTTTGTCATCCTGATCACTTGCCGCAACCGCTATAATGTTACTTGCATTATAACATGCAGGATATACAGGATCATTATCAACATTTTTACCGTCATTACCGGCTGCCGCACAAAATATCACTCCCTGGTTTCCTAATTTTTTGATGGCATTGTTCATAGAGTCATCCTGACTTCCGCCACCACCTCCAAAACTTGCATTGATCGCCACGATATTATCACCGTTATCTACCTTTTTGGAAACATAATCCAAAGCTTCCAAAATATCACTGTTATAACCGTAACCGTTTGGTCTGAAAACTTTCAAAGCCATTATGGATACTCTTTGTGCAACTCCGCTTACTCCTTTGGCATTGTTTCCGACAGCTCCTATGATACCTGCCACATGAGTTCCGTGATAATGACCGTTGTCGTCATAAGGTTTGTCCGGCATCGGATCATCATCATTGTTTCCGTCATTATCTCCCGCAAAATCATATCCATGTTTTGCATTGCCTCCATACATGTTGTCTCTTAAATCCTCATGAGTATAATCAACCCCCGTATCCAAAACGGCGATGACAACATTTTTACTTCCCTCTTCTATATCCCATGCCTCTTTTACATCCATATCAGCATCATTTGTACCGCTTGTATTATTGACATTTTGTCCTGTATTCTCTATCGCCCACAGCTTTGAGTAGTAAGAGTCATTACTTTTTTGATTTAAAACATTGATATAATTTGGTGTAGCGGTTTTAACAAAATTTGAGAAAGTTCTTCCCTTGAAAGTATTTAAAAGATCTTCAGTAGAATAATTTTTTGTCTTTATATGAATAGAAGAAAACGAACTAAAAACCTGGATCTTATACCCGTCTGCTCCAAAATTTCTATCAAGAAGACTCTTAAAAGCAGAGTTTAACATTCCGTTTTTGTTCAGTACTCCGTCTCTTAGAAGTAAAATAGCTTCAGACTGTGCAAATTTTTTATAATTTGAAAAATGCCCGGCCCTCTTTGTTTTAATAATACTGTTATCAGCATTTAGAGTATTTGCAAACATCAAAACGGATGAAGCAAATACCGATAAAAAAAATCTCTTTTTAAGACTTGATTTCATATTTCTTCCTTTATAACTAAAATAAAAAAAGATTATATAAAATATTTTATAAATATTAGTTTTAAAAATTATTTTACTATAAATTCATCTCTTTTTAATATATTAAACTTCGTTATTTCCTTGTTATTCTGAAGCTGTAATTTTTCTATGACTTTGGGATTTACTATGTAGTATCCAAGTACCGCTTCTACCATACTCCCGTTTGTTAATTTAAATGGAAATTTTACAACTCTTTTCTCATTTGCTTTGATCATATTGTCTTTAAATATCTCATTTGCATCCCATGGCATGGCAGGTTTGTTTTTATTGCCCAACATTCTGACAAATTCAACCGGTTTTAACTCTCTGATTTTGTTTTTATCTGTGATTTTCACTCTCAGTTGGGCAACTCTAAGAGGATGAATAAAAAGAGCATGGGGAGAATTGTTTTGTATCGTTATCTCAAAACCGTTTGAAGAGTTTTTAAAAAGCAGTTTTATATATTTTTCCAACATTTCAGGACTGTTTACAGCACCGCTGAAACCGTGAAAAGCATGTGTTTTTGTGGTTTCTATCGTATTGAAACTTCCTTTTATCTGAGGCATGTGGCAGGTTATACAGTTTTTGTTTTTATTTTCTGCTCCCTTGTTATCAGTTTTGCAAACCTCAAAACCATGAGAATTTTGCTTATGAGAATGGCATCCCATACATACTTTTGCGGTATAATAGTTTTTATTTGTATAGTCTATATTGTGATAAGGAGATCCTGTTACTTTTTTGAAAAGACCAAAAAAGGAGCTTTTTGTTTCAAAAATTATTTTTTTATCTTCACTTCCTTTCTTTGCAGAAAAAAATGTTTTTTCTTTGTCGGTAAAAATATTTTCATTTGCTTTTGAATGTTCTTTTATATCTTCTATTCTATGACAGGTTATACAGGATATTCCCTCTTTTGCTTTTTGCTTGTTGTCTTTATTTGCATCTGAAGGAGTATGACATTTTGCGCATTTGTATTTTTGCTTCTTTTTTAAAGGATGTAAATCCCATATCGCTTTATGCACTTTATCATCATATATAGAAGATTTTTTATGCATGGAATTTTGAAACTCTTTATATATTGTAGGATGACAGGACTTACAGGTCAAACTGCTGTCTCCAAGAAGTATCGTAAAAAACAGGGATAAAAAAACAATAATAAACCGCATAGAAATTTCCTCTTCTAAAAATTTGAGAGATTATATTTTATAAAGAGCTATATTAAATTGACTTATATCAATTTATCAATTTCAACTAAAAAAACAGAGAACGGTTTTACCTTTTTACTCACTTTTTATGATAAAAGCATCTCTTCTTCAAGGAGACCTATTTTTTGTAAAAATTCATCTTTCTCAAGCCATTTGTCGTTATTGCCCGAATTGTATTCAAAACCCACAGGCACTTTTTTACCGCATTCATTAAGTCTGTTACAGCGATAATTTACAGCTTTTGTAAATTTTATTGTCGGTTCTATAACAAAATGATCTTCAAATTCCCAGGTCAGATGACTGTCATCTTTGGGACACATCACTTCATGCAGTTTTTCACCGGCTCTGATACCGACTATCTCAAAAGGAAGTTCGGGAGAGAGAGCTTTTGCAAGATCAACTATCTTCATAGATGGAATTTTCGGGATAAATATCTCTCCTCCTTGCATTCTCTCAAAATTTTTCAAAACAAACAAAACACCCTCTTCAAGCGTGATCAAAAATCTCGTCATCCTCTCATCTGTTATCGGAAGTTTTTTTGCGCCCTCTTTTATCAGTTTCATAAAAAACGGAACCACCGATCCCCTGCTTCCTATAACATTGCCGTATCTGACCACTGAAAAGAGAGTTTCTCTCTCTTTTGAAACAAGATTGTTTGCAGCAACAAAAAGTTTATCCGAAGCCAGTTTCGTAGCGCCGTAAAGACTGATAGGACTTGCCGCTTTATCGGTTGAGAGAGCTATAACTTTTTTTACACCGTTCTCAAGAGAGGCATTTATGACATTTTGAGCGCCGTGAATATTGGTTTTTATACACTCCATAGGATTGTATTCGGCTATCGGAACATGTTTCAAAGCTGCCGCATGAATAACAAAATCAACATCTCTCATAGCCGTTTTCAATCTGTCAAAATCTCTCACATCACCTATAAAATATCTCATACAGGAGTTTGAAAACTCCTGAGCCATTTCATATTGTTTAAGTTCATCTCTTGAAAAGATAATTATTTTATTTGGTTTATATTTTTTCAGTACAATTTTTGTAAATTTTCTGCCAAAACTCCCCGTTCCGCCTGTGATGAGAAGATTTTTACCGTTAAACATTATCCACCCTGAAATACTCCAATGCTCTTTTTAGATCCTCTTTTGTATCGATTCCGAAACTCTCACTCTCAACCTCTACCATTGCTATCTTTTTGGCATGATATACTGCTCTTAACTGTTCAAGTTTCTCTATATTTTCCAACGGAGAAGCCGGAAGCTGACAAAATTCTTTTAAACTTTTTTTGGTAAAACCGTAAATTCCAAGATGACCAAAATACTCCAGATGCTCTTCCCTGTCATAGGGTATCTTGCTTCTTGAAAAATAGATGGCATAATTTTGATGATCAATAACGACTTTTACATGATTTGGATCCAAAGCAAAAGAGGAGGAGATCTTTTTATAACAGCTGACCATCATCACATCTTCGTTTTTTGATTTTGCCTCTTTTACTCTATCCATCACCTTCCTGACAACATCTTTTTCTATAAAAGGTTCATCTGCCTGAACATTTATAATGATCTCATCTTCATTCAGATTGAGTTTTTGTGCCGCTTCGTTTATACGATCAGTTCCGCTTTTATGCTCTTTGCTCGTTAAAATTGCTTCAAATCCGTACTTTTGCACAACATCGGCAACATCAGTGCTGTCTGTTGCAACAGCTACACAATCCAACTCCTCTACCCTTTTGGCAGTTGCCACAACCATAGGCAAACCGTTGATATCAACTAGTACTTTACCTGCAAATCTGTTGGAAGCCACTCTTGCCGGAATGATAATCATAAAAAACCTTTTAAAAAAATTAGGCAATTATAGCAAAATTTCCGTGCTATAATAACAGACAAAATTTTATAACGGAGATAAAAACTATGAAAAAACGCTTTTTGCTTTTAATTCCCTTTGCACTGTTTGCTACAGAATTTGTAAAGGAGAATGAGAAATTAAAAAATGATCTTCTTGCAAATATGAAAAAACAAAACAAAACCATAGTCAAGATGGCAGCGGAGGATATCTCAAAACATCTTCCCCAAAAAGTGGATAAATTTACCACTTTGATCAAAGCAGATTACAAAGATACAAATCTTATCTACATTTACAGTCTGAATATTCCCAAAAAGAGTGACAAAGAGATAGCCAAAGAGGGAAAAAACAAAATGACACCCCGCATAAAAGAAAACTCGTGCAGATCTGCAAAAAGATTTCTAAAAAGTGATATTACATTGACATACAGATATATAAGCAAAAAGAGCAAAAAACTTCTATACAGTATAGATGTGAACAAAAAAGACTGTAAAGATATATGGAAACCATAAATTTTACTTACAAATAAAATTACCTTTTATTTATTATGATTAAATAAAATTACTTTTTTCCTTTTATATCCACAAAAGGTAATATTCATTATAATAGTATAAATAAATTTTATACTATAAAGGAGTATCCTATGAGAAAGATTTCCATAGTTTCTATTTGTGCGGCTGCCATTTTACTGACATTTAGCGGATGTGCCCAAAAAAGCAGTGAAGCTGCGGGGGTAACAGAGTGTAAGACTCTCCAAGAGTGTGCGGAACTTGCAATGGAGAGAAAGAGTGAATTGAACACTCAAAGTATGACCATCAAACAAAAAGAGGAGCAGATAAAAAAATTAGAGGATGATCTTCAGAAAGTAAAATCCCAAAAGCCCAAAGCTGTTCCGTGTCCTACTGTAAAATGTGATCTTTTTCCGCCAAATGCAAAACCCGGAGAGTGTTATGCCAGAGTTTTAACCGCTCCAAAGTACAAAATCACGACTGAAAGAGTACTAGTCAAAGGAGAAGGTGAGAAGATTACGACAACCCCTGCCAAATACGGATGGGAGGAAGAAAAAGTACTGGTTAAAGAAGAGGGCGAAAAACTTATAACCATTCCTGCCGTTTATAAAACCGTTACTGAAAAGATTATGGTAAAAGGACCTGGCAAAAAACTGATAACTGTTCCTGCGGTATATAAAACTGTTACTGAAAAAGTTTTGGTTTCCCCAGAACACAACGAATGGAAAAAAGGTGTAGGTCCTATTGAAAGAGTGGATTCTATCACAGGTGAGATTATGTGTCTTGTAAAAGTTCCTGCTGTTTACAAAACAGTTACAAAAAGAGTTATGGTTACACCTCCTCAAACAAAAGAGGTTGAGATTCCTGCTGTTTATAAAACAATTACCAAAAAAGTTCTTGTTACACCGGCTCAAACAAAAAAAGTTGTAATCCCTGCCGTTTATAAAACTGTAAGAGTCAAAAAGATGATAACTCCTCCTCAGGTGCAAAAACATACAATTCCTGCCGTTTACAAAACTGTTACAAAAAGAGTTAAGATAGAAGATGCAAAACTTGTATGGAAACCGATTCTTTGTAAAACAAATATGAATGCCGTTACTATAAAAGAGTTGCAAAGAGCATTGAGTTCAGCCGGTTTTAATCCGGGACCGATTGACGGAGTTTACGGACCTTTGACAAGAGCGGCTGTCAGAAGATTTCAAAAAGCAAAAGGGCTTCCAAGCGGAGCTTTGACGATAGAGACATTGAGGGCTCTTCATGTAGCTTACTAAAAAACTATAAAATTTACGGTGCATCTTCATTTGATGCACCCTCCCCTCTTTTCCATTAAACTTTTTTTACTCTAATTTCGCTATACTTTCAAAAAATCTAAATTACAGGATTTAAATTAATGTATATATTTGATTCGGTACTGAAAAAAAAGATCAAATTCTCCCCCATCTCCGATAATACCGTAAAAATTTATGTATGCGGTCCTACCGTTTATGATGATGCTCATCTGGGACACGCAAGAAGTTCGGTGGCTTTTGATCTTCTAAACAGAACTCTAAGAGAACTTGGATACAGAGTTGTTTTTGTCAAAAACTATACCGATATTGACGATAAAATTATCAATAAAATGAAACAAAGCGGTAAATCTTTGGAAGAAATTACAAATTATTATATCAACAGATATGAAGAGGAGATGAAAGAGCTAAATGTTCTAAATCCCGATATCAAACCAAAAGCAACCGAAAGTATCGATGATATCATAAAACTTATCCAAAATATAATTTCTCATGACTGCGCCTATATCATAGAAAATGACGGAGTATATTTTGATACACAAAAAGATACAGAGTATTTAAGCCTCTCTCATCAACATATAGAAGAAAACTCCTCCCAAAGCAGAATCGGTATCAATGAAGAAAAAAAGGATCCGAAAGATTTTGCACTTTGGAAATTCTCAAAAGATGACGAACCGTCATTTGAGAGTCCTTTTGGCAAAGGTCGTCCCGGATGGCATATAGAGTGTTCGGCGATGATTCAAAAATATTTGGCTTATGACAATGAATATCAGATAGATATCCACGGAGGAGGAGCGGATCTTTTCTTTCCGCACCATGAAAACGAAGCGGCACAAACCAGATGTGCAACCCGTCAAAAACTTGCAAAATACTGGATGCATAACGGTTTTGTCAATATAAACGGCGAAAAGATGAGCAAGTCTCTTGGAAACAGTTTCTTTTTAAAAGATGCTTTAAAAGTCTATGACGGAGAGGTTTTAAGATATTATCTTCTATCTACTCATTATCGGGCAAATCTAAATTTCAGCGAAGAGGATCTTCTCTCTTCCAAAAAGAGACTTGACAAACTTTACAGACTAAAAAAGAGAGTTTATGACTCAAAAAGCAGCACAGTAAACAAAGAGTTTAAAAAAGAGCTTTTAGAGGCTTTGGAAGATGATCTAAATATCTCAAAAGCACTGGCAACAATAGATGAAGAGATAAACAGAGCCAACGAAACACTCGACAAAGAGCCAAAAAACAAAAGTGCCAGATATGAGATAAAAGCAAATCTGCTCTTTATAGAAAAGCTTTTGGGTACAGGTTATCAGGATGCTTACGGCTATTTTCAAAAAGGGATAAGCAAAGAGGAAAAAGAGTGGATAGAGGAGATGATCAAAAAAAGAGCAGAGGCTAAAAAAGAGAAAGATTTCAAACTTGCCGATTCTTTAAGAGATAAACTTTTAAATAAAAACATAAAAATCATGGATACGCCAAACGGTACTCTTTGGGAAAAAAGCGAATGAAGGATCTAAAACTTATATTCAAACGCTTTTCCCCGTACTTCAAGGATTATATCCGCCAATTTTCCATTGCCATAATCGGAATGATCTTTGCGGCAGGAGGAAGTGCCGCAACCGCATATCTGATAAAACCGGTTATGGATAAAATCTTTATAGAAAAAAACGAACATCTTTTATATATCCTTCCTTTTGCGGTTGTCATTGTCTATTTTGCAAAAGGAGCCGGAAAGTTTATACAGATCTACTATACCGCTTTTATAGGGCAGGATATCGTAAAAAGAATCAGAAACAGAATGCTTGAAAATATGCTAAGTCTTGATATATCTTTTTTCCATACCTTCAGAAGCGGAGAGCTTATAAGCAGAAGTATAAACGATATAGAACGCATAAGAGCAGTCGTATCAAATATGATCCCCGAAATGGCAAGAGAGGCTCTTACGATTTTGGCTCTTTTGGGATATGTGATATTTTTGAGTCCGAAACTCTCATTTTTTGCGCTTGTCATCCTTCCTTTGGCTCTTTGGCCTCTTTCCAAACTTGCCAAAAAGATGAAAAAAATCTCCCACAAATCACAGGAGAAAATCTCCGATCTGACAGCAAGACTCAGTGAGATATTTAACAATGTGGAGATCATAAAGGCAAATGCAGCGGAAAAATTTGAACTCAGAAGGTTTGAAGAGGATAATGAAAAATATTTTCATTACAATCTAAAAGGAATAAAAACAAACGAACTTGTAAGTCCGATGATGGAAACTTTGGGAGCGGTGGCAGTAGCAGTTGTGATCATCGTTGGCGGAAGTGAAGTGATAGAGGACAAAATGACAGTCGGAAGTTTTTTCTCTTTTACCGCCGCTCTTTTTATGCTATATACACCTATAAAAAGGATTTCATCTTTATACAACAAAATGCAAGATGCCGTAGCGGCAAGTGAGAGGATATTTTCCATCATCGATAAAAAAAGCGATATAAAAGAGGGTGATAAAAACCCTGATGAGGATATAAAAAGCATAAAATTTGAACATATCAAACTAAAATACGGTGAAAAAGTGGCTTTGAAAGATATATCGTTTGAAGCAAAAAAGGGAGAGAGCATCGCTCTCATAGGAGACAGCGGAGGAGGAAAAAGCTCGATAGTCAATCTCATTTTGAGATTTTATGATCCAAACGAAGGGAAGATATCTATCAATCAAACAAACATCAAAGAGTATAAACTAAAAAGTCTGAGAAACAACATCTCTATCGTAACACAAAGAATCTATATCTTTAACGATACGGTAGCCGCAAATGTCGCATACGGAAATAAAATAGACGAGCAAAAGGTGATAGAGGCGCTAAAAGAGGCAAATGCGTGGGATTTTATAAAAGATATGAAAGATGGTATCCACACCAAAATCAACGAATTTGGCGCCAATCTATCAGGCGGTCAAAGACAGAGGATAGCCATAGCAAGAGCGATATACAAAAATCCGAAAATCCTGATACTTGATGAAGCAACAAGCGCTCTTGACAGAGAGAGTGAACAAAAAATCACTTTGGCTTTGGAAAACCTGAAAAAAGAGAGGATAACTTTTGTCATCGCCCACAGACTCTCAACCATCAAAAGCTGTAACAGGATTCTTTTGCTAAAACATGGTAAAATAGTCTGTGAAGGGGATGAAGAGAAGCTTTTAAAAGAGTGCGAAGAGTATAAAAAAGTGAAAAATTTATAATCCCTCAAAAAATTTGACAAAATCCATAAAATAGAAAGTATAAAAATGGTAATAGAAGAATCGATAATTTACTTTGTTTTGGGAATATCTTTGGGAGTATTCGTATCTTCTTTGATATTTGTTTATCTGAATAAAAAAAGGACTTTGGAGATAGCACAGAAAGTCAAAGAGATTTTGGAAGAAAAAGAGAAACATCTCACAGATATAAAAGAGGAGAGAGAAGAGTTAAAAGAGGAACTAAAAAGATTGGGCAGTGAGTATGAAAATGTAAAAATCAAAAGCGCTACTCTTAAAGAGAAACTGGATATCGAAAGAGATATCAAAGAAAAAATGAAAATGGAATTTGAAAATATCTCAAGAGAAATTCTGGAAAAAGAGAATGAGAGATTTGAAAAAGAGGGAATCAAAAATATCACTTTTCTTGTAAAACCGCTTGAAGAGGAGATAAAAAACTTTTATTACAAAATAGAAGAGGAGTCAAAAGAGAGATTTTCACTCACCAAAGAGATAGAAAAATTGAGAGAATTAAACAATCGCCTAAGTGAAGATGCCTCCAATCTGACTGACGCTTTAAAGGGAAACAGCCAGATTCAAGGTGCATGGGGAGAGATGATCCTTGAGAAGATTCTTGAAGAATCCGGACTTGAGGAGGGAAGAGAGTATGAGATACAATTGAGCATGAAAAAGAAAAATGATAAAACCTATCGTCCCGATGTTATCATCAGACTTCCCAAAAACAGAACCGTTATCATCGACTCCAAAGTTTCACTGAAAGCTTATGAGAGATATTTTAATACAAAAGATGAGAACGAGAAACAAAAAGCGCTTAATGAACATATGAACTCCGTATATATCCATTTAAAAGAGCTTTCCCAAAAAAAATATCAGGAACTTGAATTAAACACTCTTGATTTTGTATTGATGTTTATTCCGATAGAGGGCGCATTTACAGCGGCAATAAAAGAAGACAATGAACTCTTTTTAAGAGCGCAGAGACAAAATATCATCCTTGTTTCTCCAACTACTCTTTTGGCAACTTTAAGAACGATAGAAAATATATGGAGACATGAGTACCAAAACCAAAATGCAAAACTGATAGCAAAAAAAGCGGGAGATTTATACGATAAATTTGTAGGTTTTATGCAAAGTATGCAAAATATAGGTATTCAGCTTGATAAAGCACATAACAGTTATGATGAGGCATTAAAAAGACTCTCAAACGGTAAAGGAAGTTTGGTAAAAAGATCCTTGGAACTTAAAAATATGCATGGAGTTTTCAGTCAAAAAGAGGTATCAAAAAATTTTTTAGAACAATTGGAGGAGAAAAGCAGTGAAACAGCTATATTTAATGAGACACGCAAAATCAAGCTGGAAAGATCCGAGTCTTAGGGATTTTGAAAGACCTTTAAATAAAAGGGGTAAAAGAGACGCTCCCCTGATGGGTAAACGATTAAAACAAAAAGAGGTAAAACCTGATCTTATAATCTCAAGTTTTGCCAAAAGAGCCTATAAAACAGCAAAAATCATAGCAAAAGAGCTAAACTGCCCAAAAGATAAAATTATCAAAGAGGAAAAACTCTATTTAACAAGTTTTGCAAAACTGTTAAACTATATAAAAAGTCTGGATAACAGTCTAAACAGTATCCTGATAATCAATCACAATCCTGCAATTTCCGAACTCTTTTGTTATCTCAGCGGCAAAGATTCTGTCAATATGCCGACCTCTGCAATAGGTGCTATCAGATTTGATACAAATTCATGGAAATATATTGATGAGAGCAAAAGAAAAGTTCTCTTCTTTGAGTATCCCAAAAAAATTATTAAAAAATAAAAAGGAAAAGATAATAGAAAACTTTTCCTTTTTAGAGCGAAATGGAACGAATAAACTCTCAATAAGGTATAGTAACCAAAAATTAATTAAACTATTTGTAAAAAATTAGTGTAAATTTTCTATTTATTTTATAGTTAAGAATTTAATTCTTTATAAAATTTATTTGACTTTTTATTTTAAAGATACATCCCAAATATGCGATGTATCTTTAAAAATTTAGCAGTAATCTGCCAAAAGACCTGCTTTAAGATTGTTATATGTCTCTTCACCAGCAAATTTTTTAACGATTTCCAAAGCAAAACAGATCGCCGTAGCAGGTCCTCTTGAAGTCATAACATTTTGATCCGTTACCACTTTTTGGGAAGAGGTATAACCCTCTTCTTTTATATTTGCTTCAAAAGAGGGATAACAGGTATATTTTTCTTTCAAAACTCCGGCTTCATTCAATGCCCACGGAGCAGCACAGATAGCACCTACCATTTTGTTTTTTTCATCCATTTTTCTTAAAAGTTCTTTTACAAGATCACTTTTAGCCAGATATTCGGCTCCGGGCAAACCACCCGGCAACACCATCATATCATACTCATCTATATTGACATCTTTCAAAAGAGTATCCGCTATCACAGGGATTTTTGCATACGCACCTGTTACCTCTTTGCTCTCAAGTCCTGCTACGGTTACTTCAATCCCTGCCCTTTTTAAAACATCGATGATCGATATAGCCTCTATCTCTTCAAAACCTTCCGCCAAAGGAACTAAAATCTTTGCCATTTTATCCTCCTTATTTCACTTTTTCGAGGTATTCTCCTCTTACTGTATCTACTTTTATAATATCACCTTCAAGTACATGAAAAGGTATCTGAACAACCGCTCCGCTTTCCAAAGTTGCCGGTTTTTTACCGCCTTGTGAATCACCTTTGAAATTTGGAGGAGTATCGACGATCTTTAACTCCACCGTTGCAGGAACTTCAACACTGATCGCTTTGCCGTTATGAAACAGAATATCCACATTCATTCCGTCTATCAGCCATTTTACATTATCTCCGACCTGTTCTTTGCTAAGACCGATCTGATCATAAGTATTATTATCCATAAACTGAAGATTTTCACCGTCATCATAAAGATACTGCATAGTCTTTTGTTCAAGATTGGGTTGTTCACACTTATCACCCGCATGAAAAGTTTTTTCGATTACTTTACCGTTTAGATAGGATTTTATCTTGACTCTGACAAATGCCGCACCTTTACCCGGTTTTACATGCTGGTATTCCACTATTTTATAAGGAATACCGTTTAACTCTATCTTCAAACCTTTTTTTAGATCACCCATTGAATATGATGCCATAAATTCTCCTAATTATTTTAATGTATTAATTTTCTTCTTCTATATCCATAGCTTTTGCATTATGCATAAGCACGGGAACAAATATCAGTGAAACGGCAACCGCTGCAACAGTACCGAATATCAACGCAACTCCAAGACCGCCAAAAATCGGATCGGTTGCCAAAAGCGTACTTGCCAAAATAATAGCCGCAGCCGTTAAAAAGATGGGCTTGGCTCTTGTTGCACTTGCTATGGCAATTGCTTTTTGTTTATCAAATCCTTTATCTTTCATCAAAGATTTTGCAAAATCGATAAGTAAAAGTGAGTTTCTTGAACTGATACCCATCAAAGCGATAAACCCTATAAGTGATGTCGCCGTTAAAAAGAATGTGTCTTTTGTAAAAAGATCCATCAGCCAATGTCCTACAATTACACCGATGATAGATAAAAAACTTCCCAACAAAACAATTCCGCTTAGAGAGAAACTTTTATAATAAACAACCATCAGTAAAAATATCAAAACCAAAGCGGCAATAAATGCACCTCCGAGATCTCTGAAAGTATCCAGTGTTACTTTCATCTCACCATCCCATCTGATGAGATAATGTTCACCGCTCTTTTTATCGGTTAGTTTAAGATCAAACATATAAGTTGACATTCCTTCAACTTTTTCCACTTTATACTCATCACTCAGCTCTTTTAACATAACATCTCTTGCATCCAAAAGAGGATAGACCTGTGAAACTTTATCCGTTTCGGCGATAATATTTATCATTCTTCTTAGATTTTTATGCATTATTACAGGATTGTTTTTGGTTTCTATCACATCTACAACTTCACTGACGGGAACCATCATACCTTTTTGATTCATCAGTTTCAAAGAGGAGAGTTTACTTACAAGATCATTTTTTGAAAATTCGTCAAGTTTTTTACTTTCATCACTCAAAACCAGAAATATAGGTATCTGATCAGGAGAATTTTCGCTGTTTTTGGCAGCAACTACCATCCCTTCAAATGCAAGATAGAGGATTTGATTGATCTGCTCTATCGAAAGAGCGGATCTGATAAGTTTTTCTTTATTGACTTTAAGTCGGTATCTGCTGAAAATCTCATCTTCCATAATATCCACATCAACAAGACCTTTTGTCTTTTTCAAGATAGCAGATATTCTATCGGCAAGTTTTCTCATCGACCAGATATTATTACCGTACAGCTCTACAACGATAGAAGCCAGAGTCGGAGGACCGGCTGGTTGTTCTATCATCTTGATATTCGTACCTTTCTTTAAAGGCTGACATTTTGACTGTATAACAGGTCTTAGTCTTTGAACCATATCAAAAGA
Source organism: uncultured Campylobacterales bacterium (assembly GCA_964450755.1). Taxonomy (GTDB): domain Bacteria; phylum Campylobacterota; class Campylobacteria; order Campylobacterales; family JAADDG01; genus JAADDG01. The sequence continues at coordinate 18,453 of CAYVDJ010000056.1, read as the reverse complement.
TTTCTCTTCTCTGTGATGTTTGTCAGTCAGGTTTACAACAAGTTCGGCTACATTCTCCCCTCTTTTCAAAGAAGAGCCTTTCACCAATCCCGCATAATCAAGAGGCGCACCCTGTCCTAAGAAGACCTCCACATCTGTTACCTCTTTCTCTTTTTTGAGAATATTGACAACACATTCACTGATCTTTTTTGTCTCTTCGATAGAACTACCGCTTGGAGCATCCACATAAACAGAAAAGGTATTGGCACTTTTACCCGGAAGCATCTTTGCCAAAACCATCTTTGTAGGCAGCATCATCACAGAACCGATAAAAGCTATCAGGGTTAATATCAAAACCAGAGTTTTTTTACTTCTGTTTCCTAAAATAGAATAAACAAAATCTTCAAGGAATTTCATTATTTGTCTCCTTTGGAACTTGCATCATGTTGAAAATGGTGTTTGTGGTGATGAAGTTTAGGTTTTTTCAAAAGTTTCCTTGCAAGATAAGGAGTAAAAATATAAGCTATAACCAAAGATGCAAACAAGGCTACCGGAACATTTTGGGGAATAGGTTTCATAAACTGCCCCATCATCTGTCCGACAAACGCCATAGGAACCATTGTCAAAATAATAGCGATTGTAGCTATATTTGTAGGTGCGCCTATCTCATCGGTTGCCTCTACCATAATGTCATCCATATCTTTATCTACCGCATCATGTTCATGAAGATGTCTGTGGATGTTCTCTATAACGATAATCGCCGCATCAACCAAAAGCCCCAGACTGAGCAAAAATGCAAAAAGAGTGATACGGTTTATCGTCTGACCGGTCATATAGGCTATAAAGAGAGTTATCGCAAAAATCGCCGGTACCGTAAAGGTAACGATCAAAGACTCTCTCCACCCAAGAACAAAAACAAGCAAAATAGCGATAATAACGATAGATATAAGAAGATGAAAAACAAGTTCGTTTACAGCTTTGTTTGCTCTTTCTCCGTAATTTCTTGTTACGATATATCCTATACCCTCTTTTTCAAGTTCGGCTTTATACTCATTTAACTTTTTGACTACATCATCAGCTATAAAAACGGCATTTGTGCCTTTGAGTTTTGCAATAGTCAAAGTAACCTGATCGACAACAGGAGTAAATTTGTCATTTTGTTTGAAACTTATTTTCGCACTTTGATAATTTTGTATATCATATCCCACTTCTACCTTTGCCACATCTTTTAGATAGATAGGAGATCCCATGTACTGGGCAACGATAACATTTCTAAGATCATCTGCGCTCTCTATTGCGTTTTTTACGCCAAAAACTACAAGTTTATTGTCTTTTGTTTTGTCTTTTACATCGGGAACACTTGTGGCGAGGGATTTAAGAGCATTGACAATCTGTCCCAATGAGAGATGAAAACCGGAGAGTTTTCCCAAATCCACCTCTACATTGTACTGCTCTTTTTTCGCACCTTTCAAAGTGGTTTTGGCAACATACTCTATCTTGTTTATCTCATACTGGATATCCCTTACCTTTTTAAAGAGATCCACCTGATTGACTTTTTTGGGATCTTTTGAATAAAACGCCACACTCATAATAGGAACATCTATATCTATATCAAAAGGCTTGACCAAAGGAGGCATCGCATTTTTTGGAAGTTTATCCATATTTTGCATAACTTTGTCATAAAGTTTCAGATTTGAACTCTCTCTGTCCTCACCGATATAGTACATCACATTGACGATACCGACATTTTTGGCGGCAATTCCGTAAATATGTTCAACTCCTTTTATCTCTCTTATCTTTCTCTCCAAAGGCTTTATGATAACATTTTCAACCTCTTTGGGAGTAGCTCCCGGAAGTGCGACTATGATCGTACCGCCGCTTATCTCTATTTGCGGATCTTCTTCTCGTGGAGTAATCTCAAGTGAGAGATATCCTATAAGAAGCAAAAAGATTCCAAGAAGAGGTGTCAAAGGATTGTGTAAAAAGCCTTTTGCCAGTTTTCCGGCTATATCTTTTGGCTCATAACTCTTTTTCATATCTTATCCTATCTTGCGTTTATGCTGATTTGGGAATACATGCCGGGATAAACTGACTTTTGCTGTTTATCAAAAGATATTTTGATTTTAAAAGAGTGTGTCATAGGGTTTGAACTTGGAATAATAGCACTGATTTTCCCTGTCGTGTTTAAAGAGATGGAAGGAACAGATACCGACACTGGCATATTCAGTTTGATATCTTTTAGATTGCTCTCTGCAATTTCGGCACTGATTTTCAGTTTGCTAAGATCAGTCAATATCATTGCCGGCATTCCGGGCATTGCCATCTCACCTGCATTTATGCTTTTCATGACAATTACTCCGTCATTTGGAGCTTTGATTTTGAGATAATTATACTGATTTAAAACTTCCTGCAATTTTGCTTTTGCCTGGGCTACCTGCTTTTTTGCCATATCAACCATATCTTTCAGGTTTTTCTCGGCAAGTTCCAAAGTTTCAAGCTGATATTTTGAAACCATATCTTTTTTATACAATCTTCTGTTTCTGTCAAGATTCAATAAAACATTTGTATATTGGCTTTGATACATCTGTAAAGACAGTTTTGCCTGTTGTATCGCCAACTCTACCTGAGATTTTGCGCTGTCTATCTCTTTTGAGTCTATGATATAAAGGATTTGTCCTTTTTTAACCCTCTCTCCCTCACTTGCTCTCACCTCTTTGACAAAACCCATATAACGGCTTGTTATCATCTTCTGGTTATCCGATATAACGGTACCTGAAAGTTTTAACTCCACTCCGAAAAGTGCCATTGTCATAACTGTTAGTAATAGAACTTTTTTCATTTATCCTCTCCGTATGCTAATTTTTCCAACTCCAAGATTTTTTCATTTCTGCTGTTTTGAGCTTTTTGAAGCTTCAAAAGTTTCTCTATATGCTGAGACTGTTTTATGATAACATCATTTATAGAGGACAACCCCTCTTTGTATTTTTCAAGGTATGTATCATAAATCTCTTTGGCAAGTTCAACCTCTTTTTTCAGACTCTCTACCTGAAATTCATAATTTTTTATCTCTGTTTTTATCTTTTCAGCCTTTAAAGCTATACCCTTTTTAGCCAACTCCACCTGATTTTGCACTTTTAATCTTTTGAGCTTTTCCTGCTCAAGTTTGGCTTTGTCAATACCGCCGTTATAAAGATTATATTTAAGAGCAAAACCTACGGTATAGGCATCATGTTCTTTAAACTCTCCAAACAGTTTGTCATCACTGCTTGAATACTCTCCGAAAACTCCGACTTCAGGTTTAAAAGCCGCTTTTGCGACATGAACCATTTTTGTCTGTATTTTTAGACCTGTTTTTGCTTTTTTAACATCCGCATTTCTTTTTGATACTTCCTCAGCGTCCATATCAAAAGACGGCGCATCCAATGAGATGGTTTTTATAGATTCCACATCATGATTTAATAAAAAAGAGAGAAATTTATAAGAGAGTTCTTCATAAGCTTTAGTCTGATTTACCATCCTGACTACATCTGCAAGTTTTGCTTCTACTTCTAAGATATCCGTTTTTTTCGCATATCCCTCTTTTTTCATCTCTTTGATTGTATTTTTAAGCTTTTCTATATTTTTTTTAATTGTAATCAGATTTTTTTCAAAATCAACTAAAAGTGAAATATCATAAAAACTCTTCTTTACCTGAAAAACTTTTTGGGCAACAACTTTTTGACTGTCATATTTGCTCATCTTGACCATCTCTTTTGCAATTTTACGATAGTCGCTTAATTTACCTCCGGTATATAGAGGAAGCATATATGAAGCTTTTGTCAAAAAGTGATTTCTTGCATCAGGATAGTTTAGCTTTTTAGGTTCTATTTCTAAAATAGAGTTCATTCCCTGTAAAGCTTCGGGAGTCAGAGCATTATTATTAGCCATCATTAAAGCACCCGCCATCGGCGCCAAAAACTCATCAAATCCAAAATCTCCAAATGTTGCCTCTCTGCTTTGAAGTTTAAATCCAAAAACATTTCCGGCATCATTTGAACGCATACCCATAACACTTACATCCAATTTTCCAAAATTGTAACCGTTTGCAACTTTTACATCCAGTTTTCTTACATCTTCGTCAAATTTGGCTATATTTATTTCAAGATTGTTCGATCTTACCATATGCAAAGCATCTTGCAGTTCAAGATTTTTATAAGGCTTTGCATATAGAAAAGCAGTGGCTACCAACAGTCCTATTACCTTTCTCATCCGCTTCTCCATTTTTTATTTTAGGGAAGATTCAGTATATGAATTTTCCCTTTTACTATCCTTGTTAATTAAAACATCAAATTATACAAAATTAATTTTAAAAATATCTTTTTCTTATATAACGGCGTATGCCACCCAGATACAGCTTTCCAGACTTTTAAGCTCTTTTAACACCTCTTTTGATACATTTTGATCTACCAAAACTACTGCCAAAGCCAGATCATTTTCATCTCTTCCAAGCCTGAAATCTGCAATATTTATGTTGTGATTGCTTAAAATGGTACTGATTTTTGCTATAACTCCGGGAACATCTCTGTTTTCAAAGATTACCATTCTGCCTTTTGGATCAACATCAAGTTTTATATTGTTTATCTCAACTATTCTTTGAATATCCTCACCAAATACCGTACCCGATATTTTCGTAGCTCCCGCATTGGTTACTATCTGAACGGTAACCTGACTTTTATAGGCACTTGTATTTGGCTGTTCTTTTGTAACAAGTTCTATGTTTTTCTCTTTGGCTATAAAATCTGCATTTACATAATTGACCTGTTCTCCCAATGACTCTTTCAAAGCACCGACAACCGCAAAAGTCATAAGAGGCTCAAGAAAATTTGCGATCTCACCTTCGCCTATCAGTTTTATACTTGATATGGAATGTCTGTTTATCTGTGCCGCAAGATAGGACATCTTTTGAATAAGCTCAACATAAGGTTTGACAAATTCCGGCATCTCTCCCTCTTTGATAGGAAGATTTAAAGCATTTGGATAACTTGTACCTCTAAGCGCCGAAACAGCCGCTTCAACTGCCTGTGTTGCTATCTTTTTTTGGGATTCATAGGTGTTTGCTCCAAGATGTGGAGTTACACTGATGTTATCAAGATCCAAAAGTTTGTTATCAACAGAAGGCTCTTTTACAAAAACATCCATTCCGGCAAAGGCTATTTTTTTGCTCTTCAATCCCTCATACAAGGCATCTTCATTAAAAAGACCGCCTCTTGCGCAGTTGATAAGCCTTACACCGTCTTTCATCTTTTTAATCTCATCAGAGGAGATCATATTAATCGTCTCTTTGTTTTTGGGTGTGTGAATGGTTATAAAATCACATTCCAAAATATCATCAAAGTCTGAAGTATATTTTACACCCAAATCGGTAGCTTTTGAAGAGGGGATATAGGGATCATAAGTTATAACATCCATCCCAAAAGAAAGAGCTCTTACCCCTACCCTGCTTCCGATATTTCCAAAACCGATTATTCCGAGTTTCTTACCGTGAAGTTCCACACCATACCATTTTTCTCTGTTCCAGACTCTGTTTATCTTCAGATCATTATGGGCATAGGGAAAACTTCTTGCACAACTTAAAATATGAGCCATTGTAAGCTCAACGGCGGCTATCGTATTTGCGGTAGGAACATTCATAACAACTATTCCCATCTTGCTGCATCCGTCTATATCTATATTGTCAACACCGACACCGGCTCTTACGATAGCTTTTAGATTTTTAACCGCATTTAAAAAAGCATCTCCCACTTCCGTAGGACTTCTTGTTATAACAACATCCGCATCCGCAATGATATCCAAAAGTTTCTCTTTTGACTCTTTGGAAGCATCAATCACCTCCAAATCACTCTCTTTGTGAAGCAGATCAAAACCTACTTCATGTATCGCATCACATACTACAATCTTTTTTTTAGCCATTTTTACACCTTGTTAATTTAGATTAATATAAATTTCTTGTACCGGATAGGAATATGATTTTGATTTTTTATCTATAGAAGCCAACTCTTTTACCCAATTTGTTTCATTTTGCTGTTTTTTAAAGGAAACTTCGGGTTTTTCATCTGAAATCTCTACTTTGTTATCTAAAGAAGAGGCACCCTTTATCAAAAAAAAGAGTGCCGCTAAAATCGCTATAATAAAAAAAGCTGCAATAAAAAAGAGCAAAATCGGAGTCGATTTTTGCATCTGTCTTATTTCAATTGCTCTTTAAGTATATCTCCGAGTGTCATCTTCTCTTCTTCATTGATACTGTTTAGTACCTCTTTTTCTTTTATACGAGAAAGTCTTTTTACCGACAGTCTTATTTTCTTTCTTTCTCTATCCATGAAAACTATAGCCGCTTCGATACTATCACCTGTTTTCAGTTCTTCGGCATTTATCTCTCCAAGGTCTTCTTTTCTGATCAATGCATCAACATCTTCCTCAAGTTCAACAAAAACTCCAAAATCTTTTATACTTCTTATCTTTCCGGTAACAATATCCCCGTTTTTATGTTCGTTTATATATCTTTCTATAGGACTCTCTTCAAGCTCTTTTTTGCTTAGGGATATTTTTTCTTTTTCTCTGTCAATATTTACAATTTTGACTTCTACCTCATCACCTACAGAGAAGAGATCCTTACATCTTTTTTTCTTGCTCCAGGAAGCATCTTCATTGTGCAAAAGTCCTTCCACTTTATCGATTTTGACAAATGCGCCAAAATTTGTAATTGTTGTTATCTCACCTTTTACAATATCGCCTACTTTATGGTTTTTTACAAATTCTTCAAAAGGTTTAGGAAGAAGATTTTTAAGACTGACTCTAAGCTTCCTGTTATCGGTATCTATCTCAATGACTTCAACATCAATCTCTTCATTGACCGTCAAATAGTCTTTTGGATGTTTTATGTTTTTGTCCCATGATATTTCGGAAATATGTAAAAAGCCCTCTATATCATTACCAAGATCAACAAAAACCCCATAAGGTTCTATATTGCTTACAAGAACTTTGATCGTATCTCCAACCTCTAACTGCTCTTTCATATCTTCCCAAGGATCCGGCATTGCCGCTTTTATCGAAAGAGAAAGATGTCTTTTTTCTTTATCATAGTTGATAGCTTTGACAAGAACACCTTCACCCTCTTCATAATATTTGGCAGGATTTACAGGACCTTTGTAGCTTATCTCGCTGTAATGAACCAATCCGTCCATTCCGCCTACATCAACAAACATTCCGTAAGATGTGATTTTTTTGATAGTTCCCTCTATCGGATCTTCACTGTTTAGAAGATTTTTTATAAGAGACATTCTCTGTCTTCTTTGATTATCCAGATATTTTTTTCTTGAAATAACAATAGACTCAAGATCTTTATCCACTTTGAGTATGGATGCTTTGATCTTTTTACCTGTAAGATTTCTAAGATCTCTGTATGCCGCCTGGGATTTGGGGAGAAAAAACTCTACACCCTCTTTGTCTTCCACCAAAAAGCCGCCTCTGTTTTTGGATACGACTACACCTTCAACCACTCTCTCTTCTTCAGAGTTTTCATCATAATTTTCAATAAACTCTTTAACTTTCTCTTTTCTCAAAGCCTTTTTGTAAGAGATCATAGGTCTTTCATTTCTATAACCCAAAACCGCTACTTTTATCTTGTCTCCGACTTTGAACTTAGGATTTCCCTCTTCGTCCAAAATTTCAGACAGATTAAGTCTTCCTTCTGATTTTTTACCTACATCAACAAGAGCTGAATCATCTTTGATCTCAACAATTACGCCGTCCACATTACTTTCGCCTCTGTTCTCTTTATTAAAAGACTCCTCTAATAATGAAGCAAAATCTTCCTCTACTTCCTCTCTCTTTATTGCTTCATCTTGAACTTCTTTGTTCACCTCTGACATCATATTCCTTTTTTATATAATTTGTAAAATTTAAAGCTAAAAGCGATACCTTTCAACTCTTAGATTTAGATTTTAGACATCATATTCCACAATCACATTTATAATATCCTCTATTATCCAATCAGGCGTAGAAGCTCCTGCTGTTATACCACACAGTTTTTTACCCTCAAACCACTCCTTTTTAAGTTCCTCTCTTGACTCTATCAGATAACTTTTTTCACAGTTGTCTTTACATATACTATAAAGCTGCTTTGTATTTGATGAATTTTTTCCGCCTATTACTATCATAATATCCGCTTCAGTTGAAAGCTCCCTTGCGGCATCCTGGTTTTCAAAAGTTGCATTGCAGATTGTATTAAATACCCTTACCTCTTTATAGTGTTCTATCAGATAATTTACCACCTTCAAAAATTCACTCATTTTTCTCGTAGTCTGGGAAACAACGGCAATTTTGGAATGAAATCTTTGCCTTTTCAAATCAGCCACATCCAAAACCACCACCGCTTTAGTGGAAACATAACTTTTGACACCTTTGACTTCGGGATGATTTTCATCTCCGAAAATCACAATATCATAACCCTCTTTGCTCATCTCTTCACATATTTGTTGAGGTTTTGTTACAAAAGGACAGGTTGCATCGATGATATCCGAAGCCGTAGTCTTGAGTTTTTCAAGATCCTGCTTTGGAACACCGTGAGTTCTTATAACAACTTTGTCATTTTTTTTAATCTCACTCATATCATGGGCGGTATCTACATCAAAACTCTTTTTCAGTCTGTCTATCTCTTTGTTATTATGAATAAGAGGACCTAAAGTAACACCGCCTTGTGTAGATTCTGCTATTTTAATCGCTCTTTTGACTCCAAAACAAAATCCGTAACTTTTTGCTAATTTAATCTCCAAAAACTTCTACCTTGCCAATATTATTTAATAATTCTATAAAATTCGGAAAAGAGGTTGCTATACACTCCGTATCATTTATCTGCATAGATGCTTTAAGTCCTGCTATCGCAAAACTCATTGCGATCCTGTGATCTCCAAAACTGTCGATAACAGAGCTTTTAAACTCTCCTCCCTCTATCACATATCCGTCTTCTAACTCTTCTGCCAAAATACCGCATTTTTTCAGATTGTCAACCACACTTTTTATCCTGTCGCTCTCTTTGACTCTGAGCTCTTTGGCATTTGTAACAGAACTTTTGCCCTTTGCACATGCCATAGCAATAGATAAAGCGGGAAGCTCGTCTATCAACCACGCAATGTCAGAGGAGACTTCAACCCCTTTTAAATCTCCATATTTTACCACAATTTCACCGATAGGTTCGTAAATATTCTCTTTTACCTCAAAAGTTATATCCGCACCCATCTTTTTTAAAACTTCATAAGCCTCTATTCTTGTCGGATTCAGAGATACATTTTTCAAGACAACTTCGGATCCTTTTGTGATTGCAGCGGCAACGGCAAAGAAAAAACCGCTTGAAGGATCGCTTGGAACCGTTATATTCAGAGGCTTCAAAGGTTCTTTCAAAGGATGGATTTTTATATTTTTATCATCAATTCTCTCTATTTTTGCCCCCATACCGTTTAACATTCTCTCGGTATGATCGCGGCTTAGATGAGGTTCTTTATATCTGCTTACATCATCGCTGTTTAAAGCGGCCAAAATCATGGCACTTTTTACCTGTGCGGAGGCAACGGCACTTTCATAATCAAAGGGTTTTAACTTCTCACCTCTTATTGCAATCGGAGAGAGATTGCCGTTATCTCTTGCATCGATTTTTGCCCCTATGGAATTTAGAGGTTTTGAGACTCTTTTCATAGGACGGGAAGCGAGATATTTATCGCCGTGAAGAACAAAAAAACCTTTTTGGGAAGATAAAAAACCCATAAAAAGTCTCATTGCGGTTCCGGAATTGCCGCAATCTAGTATAAAAGGAGGCTCTTTTATCTCTTTTGGCGGAGTTATCTGTATCATATCCTCATCTCTTTTTACATCTGCTCCCAGCTTTTCAACGATAGAGAGAGTATTTAGGGTATCTTCGGCTTTTAGAAAATTCTTTATTTTTGATGTTTCATTACTCAAAAGAGAAAATATGGCACATCTGTGAGAGATTGATTTGTCACTTGCAACAGAATCAAACTCTACACTAAAAGGTTTGTCTATCTTATATACTTTTAAACTTTTCATCTTATCTCTACGGCAAATTTGTTTTTCAATTTTTCCAAAATCATATCGATATTTTTATTTATCTCCTCTTCTGTCAAAGTTTTGTCAAAAGACTGCATCTCAAATCTCAAAGTAAGGCTTATTTTGTCTCCAAGCTCCTCACTCTCGTACAGATCGATAGGATAAAAACTTTTTATCTCTTTGTAAACTTCATCTTCCAAAAATTCTCTTATAGAGATAAATCTCAGATTTTTCGGTATCACGATACTCAAATCTCTTGTTGTTGAAGGAAATTTGGAATATCCTTTTACCTTTTTTTGAGAATATGGAAGAGCCTCAAAATCTATCTCACAAACATAGGTTTTTGGCAGCGAATAATCTTTTTGCGCTCCAAGAGCAATCCTTGCGATATAACCTATATTTTTACCCTCTTTTATGATCTCACCATACTCATAAGGACTAAAAAGAGAACTTCTTGGATTATTTGCCTTAATTTCAAAATCCCCTATTATATCAGAAATTTTCCTTGCAAAGGAGAAAAAATCAACCAATGGAGGTTTACCGTGATTTGTAACGGAAGCTTTTTGAACCTCTCCGCTGAAAATAAAAGCAAGTCTTTCACTTTCTTCTCTGTGGTTATCAAAAACAGTTCCAAGTTCAAACAGTCTTACGCTTTTTTGTGCCTTTTTTATATTTCTTTGTACTGATTCCAAAAGATTTAAAACAAGTGTACTTCTTAGAGTATTCATCTCGTTTGTGATGGGATTTACGATCTCCAAACTCTCAGGCAAAGTTTCAAATCCGTATTTTTCAGTCTTTTCTTTATTGGTAAAACAGTAATGAACAGATTCAAAAAAACCGTTGGATGCCGCTTTTTGCCTGAAAACTCTTCTTTTTTGATATCTGAAATAAGAATCATTAAAGATGTTTTTTTCATAAGAGAGATAGGGTTTTGAGTCGATATTGTTTATACCGACCATCCTTACTATCTCTTCTATCACATCTTGATCATTTTTTATATCCGTTCTAAAAAGAGGAACTTTTGCTATGATACTCTCAGATGCCCTTTGAGAGCTTATCTCAAAAGAGAGTCTTCTTAAAATATCTAAAATTTTGTCTTTGGAGATATTTTCTCCTATGAAATCACAGACTTTCTCAAAATCCAAAATAATATTTCTTTTCTCTTTTCTGTGAGAGAGTTTTTGAACACCACTGTAAAGTTCTATTTTACCGTGTTTTTGCAAAATACCCATCAGATAATCAATTCCAAATGCCAAATCAGGCTCACTTCCTCTGCTTGATCTGTAAAAATACTCGTCATCTTTTTTGATATCAAGTCCCATTACTTTTTTTGAAATGATATCTGGATCAATATAACTTGCCTGTGCCAAAAAAAACATATCTTCATCTTTTGGAAAATATTTTTTATCCTGATACAGACCTATCGTAGAGATAATATTTTTATTATTGGCAACTACATCCAACCCGCTCTCATCTTTTTTGATATGAATATGGAAAGCTCCGTTTTCATCTTTTTCAAACAGTTCGGCATTATAACATCTAAGCAAAACTCCGGTTGTATGCATTGCATATTTTATAAACTTCTCTATTTTATTATTGCTTGACTCCTCTACAAATCCGAGTCTCAAATCGATCAAAGCAGGAAGTGTCAAACTCTCGTTTTTAAAGTATCGATAGAGCAAAGAGGCATCAATCTGACTCTCTTTGTCAAATTTAACAACTCTTCCGATACCTTTGGCATCCTCTTCCACCTGATCTTTTATCTCATTTAAAGGCAGATTCAAAGCAACACTCAAATCTCTTGCAACTCCGTGAATACTTAAACAATCGCCCCTGTTTGCAGTCAGTTCTATATCTATCACATCATCGTTTATCAAAGGAAACTCTTTTAGACTTTTACCGGTTTGCATTTTGCCAAGACTCTCGTCAAGTACCCAGATACCGTCATTTAACTCAGGCAATCCAAGCTCTTTTGACGAACAGATCATACCGTGAGACTCCACACCTCTAAGTACTGCATCTTTTATGACAAACCCGTCTCCAAGATTTGCACCTACTACCGCCACCGGTACAAACTGACCTTTTGCAACATTTTTTGCCCCGCATACGATCTGAAGAGTTTTTTCTCCCACATCCACCTGACAAACACTTAATTTATCGGCATCGGGATGTTTTTGACACTCTGTCACTTTACCTACGACTATTTTATCGGTAACTCTGTATTTGGTTACACTGTCAACTTCCAATCCTATATTGTTTAAAACTTCACAAAGTTTTTCGGTGGAAACTTTACTCAAATCCACCCATTCGCAAAGCCACTGTTTTGTTACTATCATCTAAATTGCTCCAATAATCTCAAATCTCCCTCAAACATATCTCTAAGATCCGGTATTGCATACAAAAGCATAGCGAGTCTTTCAACACCCATTCCAAAAGCATAACCGCTTACATTTTTATATCCTACCGCTTCAAAAACATTTGAATCCACCATTCCAGCACCCAATACTTCAAGCCATCCTGTTTTTTTACAAACCCTGCAACCCTCTCCTTTGCAAAAGATACAGCTTATATCAACCTCGGTACTAGGCTCGGTGAAAGGAAAAAAGCTAGGTCTGAATCTCACTTTTACATCACCGAAAATATGGCGTAGAAAATTTTCCAGCATATATTTTAGATTGGCAAACGAAACTTTGCCCTCTTCATCCACAACAAGCCCCTCTATCTGGTGAAACATCGGAGTATGTGTCAGATCATAGTCTCTTCTAAAAACAGCTCCCGGACTTATGAGTTTTATAGGCGGTTTTTGTTTTAGCATCACTCTTATCTGAACGGGAGATGTCTGGGTTCTTAAAAGCTTTCCGTCATTTAGAAAAAATGTATCCTGCATTTCACGGGCAGGATGATATTTGGGAAGATTTAACGCTTCAAAATTGTGAAATTCATCCTCTATCAAAGGTCCCTCTTCGATAGCAAATCCCATAGAGAGAAAAAAGTCAACTGCTTTGTCGATCATCAAAAATATCGGATGTAAAGCTCCGCTTTCACTTTTACCGTCAAACAAAGTTACATCAACTCCCTCTTTTTTCATTCTCTCTTGAAGCTCTTTTGTTTCCAAAAACTCTTTTTTTTCATTCAAAAGTTTTAAAAATCTGCTTTTGGATTCGTTGAGAGTTTTTGCAACCTCTTTCTTCTCTTTGTTGTCAAGATTTTTAAGTTCTGCAAATTTTTTGGCTAAAATACCTTTTTTACCAAAGATCTCTATACGAATCTTTTCAAGCTCTTCTACACTGGAACTCTCTTCTATCTTCTTGTCATACTTTTCCAACTTCAGCCTTCAAAAAATTTTTGGCTTATTGTATATTAAGATAGATTATAAAAGAGTTAAAAGAAAGATTTTAATATAATAAAAGCCGAAATTTTGATAAAGGAAAACAGATGTGCATATTTTGTAAAATCGCAAAAGGGGAAATACCTTCAAACAAAGTGCTGGAAAATGACGATTTTTTGGCTTTTCATGATATAAATCCAAAAGCTCCGATACATATATTGGTTATACCCAAAAAACATATAGAAAACTTTCAGGAGATAAGTGCCGAAGATATGGCAAAAATAACACCATTCATCCATGAAGTGGCAAAAGAGCTTGAGCTTGACAAAAACGGATACAGACTCATAACGAACAATGGAGAAGACGGCGGACAGGAAGTTATGCACCTTCATTTTCATCTTCTTGGCGGGGCAAAATTGACATGGCCTCATTTTGCAGACAGCCAACCCAAAAAATTCTTGTAAATCGGAAATATTTTGGCTCTTTTAGATCTGATAGAAATCAGTAAAGCTTATGAAGCGCAAAAAGTTCTCTGTAAAATAAACTTTCATATCAATGAAGGAGAGAGAATAACCGTTATCGGAAAAAACGGCGGTGGCAAATCAACTCTGATGAAAATATGTGCCGGAAATTTGGAATTTGACGAGGGAAGACGAATAGCCAGACAAAACATAAAGATCGAAATGCTAAGTCAGGTTCCCTCTTTCAAAGAGAACATCAATGTCAAAGAGGCGATAGAGGAGGAGTTAAAAGAGTTAAAGAACAAAAGAGAACGCTTTGAAGAGATAAGCCTTCTGCTCTCAAAAGATTTTGAAAACAGAGAACTTTTAAAAGAGCATGAAGAACTTCAGGCTTTTTTGGATTCTCACAATGCATGGAATCTTGATGACAGGATAGAGAGAGTTTTACAGGAGTTCAAACTAAAGGAGTTTGAAAACAAACCGGTAACCATGCTAAGCGGAGGTGAGCAAAGAAGAGTGGCACTTGCGGGGCTTCTTTTGAAAAAACCCGATATTTTACTGCTTGACGAGCCTACAAACCATCTTGATGTTTATATGGTTGAGTTTTTGGAAGAGATGCTTTTGAAAGAGAAATTTACTCTTTTGCTTATATCTCATGACAGATATTTTATCGATAAGCTTTCAACCAGAACCGTAGAGATAGAAGATTGTAAAATAAGAAGTTTCAAAGGCGGATATCAAGACTATATCAAAGCAAAAGAAGAACTTCTAAAATCGATGCAAAAAAGCCATGAAAATCTCGTAAGACTTCTAAAAAGAGAAGAAGAGTGGCTAAGAAGAGGTGTAAAAGCAAGACTGAAAAGAAATGAAGGAAGAAAAAAGAGAGTTTTGGAACTTAGAGAGAGTGCCAAAAAAAATCCTTCCCTTATCAGAAAAATGAAACTAGAACTTGAAAGAGAGAAGAAAAACTTCAATCAGGAAGAGGGAGTAAACCGCAAAAAAATGCTTTTTGAACTCGAACATATCTCCAAAAAACTCGGAAACAAACTGCTTATAAAAGATTTTTCAACAAGAATTTTGCAAAGAGACCGTATAGCGGTGGTCGGTAAAAACGGCAGTGGAAAATCGACATTTTTAAAAATACTTTTGGGAAGAGAGGATATAGACAGCGGACGGATAAAAAGAGGAGAATTTCGCACAGGATATTTTGATCAGCACAGAGAAATGCTTGACGATGACAAAAACCTCATAGAAACTTTCTGCCCCAACGGAGGCGACAGAGTCGATGTAAAAGGGCATAATATGCATGTGTTTGGTTATCTGAAAAATTTTCTTTTTCCAAAAGAACATCTTGACAAAAAGATAGGAATCCTAAGCGGAGGAGAGAAAAACAGAGTGGCTTTGGCACTTTTGTTTACAAAAGAGTATGACTGTATCATTTTGGACGAACCTACAAACGATCTTGATATACAGACTATCAATATTTTGGAAGAGTATCTGCAAAGTTTTAGTGGCGCTCTTATCGTTGTAAGTCATGACAGGTATTTTATAGACAAAATGGCAAAAAAACTCTTTATCTTTAAAGGAGACGGTGTAGTTGAAGAGAGTTATCAAAGTTACAGCGAATTTTTGGAGATAGAAAAAGAGTTAAAAGAGATAGAACAGATGCAAAAGGAGCCTTTCAAAGAGGAGAAAAAAGAGAAAATCAAACCCAAAAAAGCAACAAAACTAAGCTACAAAGAGCAAAGAGAGCATGACAGACTTCCCCCTTTGATAGAAGAGCTTGAAAATGAAGTGGAAAAACTAAACGCCTGTTTGGAAAATCCGGAATGTTACAATGAAAAAGGTCTTGTAAATCTAAGCAGTGAACTTGAAAAAAAGCAAAAAGAGCTTGATATGCTTGTAGAGAGATATCTTGAGATAGAGGAGAAACTAGAAGAGTTAAAAGCGGGTGGTTATATCAGATGAAAACAGCAGCCATAGATATAGGACTAAAAAGAATAGGTATCGCCTTGAATCTTCAAAGTGATATAGTTTTACCCCAAAATGCAATCATTCGCAAAAACAGAAATCAGGCGGCAAAAGAGGTGAGTGAATTTTTAAAAGAGTGGAAAATCGATAAACTGATAGTAGGCATCCCAAAAAGCGGCAAAAGTACCGATGAAATGACTCTTCGCATCAAACATTTCGTCTCACTTCTCTCTTTTGACAAAGAGATAGAGTATTACGACGAATACGGCTCAAGTCTTGAAGCAA
Organism: uncultured Campylobacterales bacterium; assembly: GCA_964450755.1. Taxonomy (GTDB): domain Bacteria; phylum Campylobacterota; class Campylobacteria; order Campylobacterales; family JAADDG01; genus JAADDG01. The sequence goes on along the minus strand of CAYVDJ010000056.1, from coordinate 2,334 downwards.
AAGAGATGATAAAAGGAGAGATAAAACAAAAAAGAGACGGGAGAATAGACTCACTAGCAGCCAAAATCATCTTGGAAAGATGGCTGTTTAAAAATGGGGTGGGAGGTCGGGTTGGTTTTTAGTATAGCTTTTAGCTTGATGAAAAATAAAAGTTGTTAATACTTTTATTATTGAAATTTAAGGGCATTTGGTATAAAGTGCTATATTAGCCTTTGAATGCTTTGTTTACCAATGCAACGGAGACATAGGTGAGCGTTGAGTAGATTAGAAAACTTATTTTCTAATCTACTTACTTGCTCATCCCGTGCTTCTGATATCAAAAAATCCAAAAAATTAAAGAATAAATCTTTGTGGAATTAAACCTTAACATCAAATTTGTTCTTTTTTATTAGATAAGAATTTATTTTTATTGCAAAAATAATTTTCAGATAAATATTATTTTATAATATAAAATAATTAATAAAGGAATAAACAACTTGAAAAAAATATTTGAATTTATTGCAACAATAGTTGCTATTATTAGTGCTATTTTAACTATTTGGTCATTTATAGAAGACAAGCCTAAAGAGCATAAGAAAAATTTGAATAATTCAATTATTATTAATAATGTGATAACTAATCAACAAACACAAAATGATAATAAACATTCTTCAAATTTAAAAGTACAAGAACCTCAAATATCTATCAAAAAAAATATTAAAATATTAAATATTTATCATCCTCCAAAAGAACCTTCTGGTTTATATATAGTAGCTTTCTATAATAAAATTACAAATAATAAAAAAATTTATAGAATATATTGTCCTAGTCAAACAGTAAGGGATATTACTTATAAAAAATGGGATAAAGCAAGAAATATACAAAAAGAAGATCAGTTAAAATATAATAACAATCAAATAATACATCAAGTATTTGATTATACTTGTAAAAAATAAGAAATTAAAGATATAACAAATTATCGGAAAAGAATAAGTATCCTTAACAAGAATTTACTCCTTAATATAGTCATTATATCTAAAAGTTCAAGATATCATCAACAAAATAAAGATTAAATCTTTACAATGTTAAATAACGATGTCAAGTTTCTTTTTATGTACTTCCTATAGCTTTTAAAAAAAATGTTAAAAGAATATAAAGGAAAAATATAGATGAGTGAATTTTTTAATGAAACATATACAAATTATATTCAATTTATATCATTTTTTTTAGAATTTACAGTTTTCTATATTAGCTTATTACATATCTATATTCGATCAAAATGTACACTTTGGACTTTTACTGTTCCAAATACATATTTTATCAAAATATACCATAATCTTCTCCCAAAAAACAAAACAGGACATTTTGTCCTCTATTGTCTTGTATTGTCAAATAGGGGAACAAAATGTCCTGCTAATATTGAAATTTAAGGGTATTTGGTATAAAGTGTTCTACTAATAAATAGTTGCCTCGGACGCTTCGCTTACCGAGGCAACGGAGGCGCGGGTTGAACACCCGCTTGTTACCCGGCGCAAAGCGCCAGGCAACAAGCGGGAGGAGCGAATAAACGAATCAGAAAACAGGTTTTCTGATTCGTCCGTCACTCACCTGTGCCTCCGTTATATCTTAGCTCAAACTAAATAATTAGTAAAAAATATAGAAGCAAATATTTTTATTCCTCAATAATTTAGTAAAAAAGTTTAAAAAATACCGAAAGGAGTTTTATAATGCAAAATAACGGTACTTGGATTTTTTTATCTCACTCAAATAAAGATATCGACAAAGTTAGATTTATAAGAAATGAATTTGAAAAACTAGGACATAAACCTTTGATGTTCTTTTTAAAATGCATTGATGATAGTTCAGAATTAGAAGATTTAATTAAACGAGAAATAAAAGCTAGACATTGGTTTGTTTTATGTGATAGTGAAAATGCCAGAAATTCTAAATGGGTTCAAGAGGAAATTAGGATGATAAAAAAGTTAGATGGAAAATTTTATGAAACTATATCACTTGACAATAATATAGAAAAACAAATTGATAAGATAAACAACTTTTCAAAAAGAGTTACAATTTTTATTTCATACAGTTACGAAGAAGAAAAAACTAAGTTGATAGCTCAACAAATGTCAAAAAAATTTAGGGAAAAAGATTATAGTGTCTTTTTAGATATTGAAAGCCTTAAAATAGGCGAAATTTGGGAAGATTCAGTGAGAAATTCTATAAAAGAAGCTAGTAAAAAAGGTTTTTTTCTTTTACTTATAGATAAAGCTACATTTAAAAACAATTTTGTATTAAAAGAACTAAAAGAAGCTTTAAAACAAAATTCAAATATAATACCTGTTATTGTAGACG
>CAYVDJ010000055.1:0-5296 GCA_964450755.1 uncultured Campylobacterales bacterium | reverse complement strand
CCCGAAACAAGCCACAAAACAAAAGGCACATTATCAACCGGTTGGGATTTAAATCCCACCTGAAAAACAAACCAAAATATCAAAATAGTAATAGTCGGCTGTATAAACGCCCAAAATACCCCAAGATATGATCCAAGATATTTCTTTTTAAAATCATCTTTTATCAGATTTATAAAAAGGTTTTTGTTTGAAAATATATGACTGAAAAATTTTACAAATTCTGATAAATAATATTTTAGCAAGGTTATAGATTTCCTTTTTACCGATATTCTGGAAGTGCGGCTTCAAATCAATACCATTTTTTTAAGTAAAATACAGAGATCTTTGGAAGTAGGACTTTAGTCCTACCCTTAGGTGATGCTAAAGCATCACTTCCAAATAATGTTCAAAAAACAACTTCTTAAGAAAATGGCATCGGACTAAAGTCGCGCTTCCTATAAAATACGCAATTTTATCTTTATATCGATTAAATTTTGCATAAAGCTATGTAGGGTATAATCTTTAAAATACAAAATTTATGAGGTGTAATTGGATATATCAAACAATTTCAAAAATTTTCATAAAAATTTTCCTTATCTTAATATTGAAGAGAAGATAGAATATTTTTCCGTTTTTGGCGGATATGAAAACCTCAAACAACTCTCATTTTCCCAATCGATCTTTGAAGATATCGACAGATACATCATCCAAAGATTTGACACTCTTTCTCAGTTTTTCAAACTTGCAGAAGATGAAAAAGAGCAAGAAGAGATCGAACTTTTTTTGAAAAAGATAGCTTTTGGAGAAAGAAAGATATTTTCGGTCTTTAAAGACGGCAAGATATCAAGACTGAAAGGGAAAAGTATCTATAAAAAACTGTTTGAAAAAAATCTTATCAAAAAAGAGTTCTCAAGAGAAAAACCGATCATCAAACACTCAAAACAGCCCCTGAAAAAACATCTAAGACACTACAGAATAGAAGACAAAATAAAATTTTCCAAACCCTTTTACCGCTTTTGGTTTACTTTTATAGCTCCGAATAAAAAGGCGATAAAAGAGGAAAAAACAGATATTTTAAAAGAGATCATCACAAGAGGATTTGACAAATATGTCAGCTTCTCCTTTGAAGAGCTCTCAAACGAGCTTATCAAAAAGATATATGAAAACAATCGATACATAGAGACGGGAAGTTACTGGGAGAGAAACAAAGAGATAGATATGTTGGCAAAAATATCAAAAAACGGCTTTATCGCCGGAGAGTGCAAATGGAAAAATCAAAAAGTCTGCAAAAATATCTTAAATAAACTGCAAAAAAAATGCGAAGGAATGGATTTTGAAATAGAAAGTTACGCTCTTTTTTCAAAAAGCGGCTTTTCCAAGGAGTTGCTCAACAGCAGATACGATAAAATACTGCTTTTTGATCTAAAATCTTTTGAAAGGCTCTATGATGATAGATGAAAAAGAGAAAGAGAACCTAAAAAGCGATCTTAAAAATCTGATACTTCAAACCTACGCCGTTGAGGAGGAGTATAAAAAGATAAATGAATCCTATCAAAAACTTCAAAATACTATCCACCAAATCATCGAATCTCTTCCAAATGCCATCTGGATACTAAAAGAGAGCGGTGAGATATTTTTACAAAACAGTGAGGCGAAAAAAACCTCTCATCTTCTAAAAAAGATAAACCTTGATAAAAACTCTTATGAACTTGAGATGGAAAACAGTGTATATCTTATCAAGATCAACAAAAGCGATCAAAAAACAATCATCAGCGCTACCGATATCACCGAACAAAAAAGAAGCGAAAGACTCGCATCTATGGGACAGATAGCCGCCCACCTCTCTCACGAGATAAGAAACCCGATAGGTTCGGTCGCCCTGCTCTCCTCCACACTTCTAAAAAGAGTGGATATAGAGAGCAAACCTCTTGTTTTGGAGATCAAAAAGGCTCTTTGGAGGATAGAGAGAATCGTAAAATCAACTCTTCTTTTTACAAAAGGAGTTTCGATCTCTCCTGAAATATTTTATATAGACGAACTTACAGACGAACTTGAAGCGGCAAGAGAGGTCTATACCTTCTCAAAAGAGATAAAATTTGAGTATCATCTTCCTCAAAAAGAGATGAGCGGGGATTTTGATCTGTTGTTGATAGTTTTTCAAAATTTTATATTTAACGCCATCGATGCGATAGAGGAGGCGGAAGTCAAAAAAGGAAAAGTCTCATTAAACTATGAAGAGAACCGAAACTATCATATCTTTAAAATCACAGACAACGGAAAAGAGATAGAGGATAAAAATATCCTGTACGAACCCTTCAAAACAACCAAAACCAAAGGACACGGACTAGGACTCGCCCTCTCTTTGGAGATCATCAAAGCCCACAACGGAGAAATCGGACTTTTGGAGGGGGAAAAAGGGTTTGAGATCAGGATAAAAAAGTGATATAATAATATCAAAAAGGAGGAAACAGCTTATGTCATTAGCCTATAAAGATGAATATATCCCAAGATATACATATGATGATTACAAAAACTGGGAAGGCAAATGGGAAATAATAAACGGTATAGCCTATGCCATAAGCCCCGCACCGGTAATAAAACATCAGGAAATAAGCGGAAATATATATATGCAATTAAAACAAAAATCAAAAGATTGCAAAAATTGCAAATCTCTTCAGGCTGTTGACTGGAAAATAGATGAGAAAACCACCATCTGCCCTGATAATTTACTTGTCTGTGGAACTGAAATAGGCGATAAATATTTGACAAAAACTCCCTCTATCATTTTTGAGATATTATCCCCGTCCACAGCCTTCAAAGATAAAAATGTAAAGTTTCAACTTTATGAAAGCAAAGGTGTAAAATACTATATCATTGTAGATGGTACAAAAGAAACGGCAGAGATTTTTGAGCTATATAACAAAAAATATCAAAAAACCAAAAATAATAGATTTATTTTAGAGGGGTGTGAGATCGATTTTGATTTTGAAAATATTTGGTCTTAATTTCAACTTCCTATCTGGGTAGCAGGAACTCCGGCTATCTTGGCAAAATCGTTTACATCCCTTATCACAACCGAACCTGCTCCTACAATAGAGTTTTTACCTATATTTATACCCTGAATGATTGATGATCCTATCCCTATATGAGAAAACTCTCCTACTTTTACATTCCCCGCCAACGAGGCATTTGGCGATATATGCACAAAATCCCCTATCTGATTATCATGTTCTATCACACAGGAACTGTTTAAAATAACACCTTTTCCTATAAAAGCATCGGCATTTACAACACTCAAAGGCATAACCACCGTTCCTTCTCCTATAACAGCCAAAGAAGAGACAGATGAACTTTTGTGGATAAGAGTTTTTATGCAAATGCCATATTTTTTTAATTTATCATATATGATTTTTCTTATTCTGTTTTCACCTATACCAAGAGCTATGGGAATGGTCTTTTGATATCTTTTGAAAAAATCCTCAAATGTCAAAAAATCATTATCACCGTCATCTATAAAAACAATATCATCATAACCAATGCTTCTTGCTATATCGGCGATCACTTTGCCATGACCGCTTGCTCCGTAGATGGCTATTTTATTTTGCATAATATCCTCCGGTTTTTGGCGAACCTTTAAATTCAATCAGATTTTTTTCTCTTAAATGCTTTATCCATCTCTCTATATTTTTGACAGAAGTATTTAATTTTTTGGCAAAAAATGGTGTTTTATTGTTCGGATATTTTTGTATAAGTCTAAAAAGTTCATTTACTCCCTCATTTACTCCCTCATTTACTCCCTCATTTACTCCCTCATCTTTCTTATAGAAAGTTATTTTAACAGCCGTCCATTCATATTCATAAGCAGGTTTTGGTAATCCGTATTCTACACATTTATTTATAATATTTAAAGTACCTCTCCCCCAATTTTCAATAAATCCCGCTTTGTAAAATACTGACGCAATAATGGGATTGAAAGGTTTTGATTGATGAGGCTTGTCAAATCTCTCAATAGGAACTTCATCACTTAATGTTGCACCGTTATACATCACCAGTTTGTTATTATAAACCTTGATTTGCAAATTTGAAGTATTGCTGTAATCTCTGTGTATCAAAGCATTAATAACGGCTTCTCTTAGGGATTCATAAGGATATTCCAATTTTTCCCTCCGATGTATTCCCTCATATGAAATATAGGCTTTTAAATACTTTAATCTCAAAATATCCATTATTTTTTCAACCTGTTCTATCAAATTACCTTCTATTATATCACTTGTCTGAATATCCGTTTCGGTCAAAAATTTACCTATTTTAGAATGAGATTGTATAAAATATTGTTGGGGATTTTTGGCAAATAAAAGTATCGCAGCTCTTTTTAAATATTTTCCTTCATATAAATTCAGTTTTCTCAATAACTCTTTCAGATTATTTTCCTGATCAATATCAGGAACCCTGTCTTTAGCTAATCTTTTAAATTTTTTAACGGTTTCTAAATCTATTTCATCCAAACCAAATTCTTCAACAGCTATATCATCCCATGTTTTACCATATTTTTTAAGCAAAAAATTTGTTAAATTGCTACCGTTTAATTCTATTGTGTTACTTCCGCTTCTTTTATAAAATTTTCCGTTATATGATATGGGAGCGTATGTTTTTTCAATTTTTATTTTTAAAACATCTTTATTGTTGATATTCTGTATATCGATATCTACTAAAATACCTAATTTATTATTTATCTTATTTGGCAATATTTCCAAAAGTTTATCACTGTTTTGTACTCCTGTAATATCACCATTATCCAAAACACCTATATATAAACTGCCGCCACTGCTATTGGCAAATGCACAAACAGTTTTTAGATATTCATCTTTCCAAATCTGTTTAAACTCTACTCTTTGGGATTCTATCTCTTTGCATATCATCAATTACCTTCAAATTCCGCCATTGTAGCATGATCATCGGCACTTATACCCTCTCTTTTCACAACTTTTAAAACAGTTAAATATATTATTTTTAAATCCAATAACAATGAAATATTATCCACATACCATACATCAAGCTTGAATCTCTCATTCCAGCTTATCGCATTTCTGCCGTTTACCTGCGCCCAACCTGTAATACCGGGTTTTACTTCATGTCGTCTTTTTTGAAAACTATTATAAAGAGGAAGATACTTCACCAAAAGCGGTCTTGGTCCTATGAAACTCATATCTCCTTTCAAAACATTAAAAAGCTGGGGAAGTTCATCCAGACTCAAACTTCTTATGATTTTTCCGATTCCTTTTAATCTCTCATGATCGGGAAGAAGATCGCCGTTTTT
>CAYVDJ010000054.1:0-7746 GCA_964450755.1 uncultured Campylobacterales bacterium | reverse complement strand
ATAATAAGCGCCCAAAACAACGGAGGAGAATCAAATGTATCGGCAAATACGGCAACTTTGCCAAAAGCTCCGACAGGAGTCAGCGCAACTGCTATAAGTTCAACTCAGGTTAAAATAACATGGACAAACAATTCAAGTACTGTTACATCATTTAAGGTATTTAGAAGAAAAACAGGAACAACCAATGCCACTCTTTTGACATCCGGTCTTTCCCCAACCACAACGGAATATATAGATTCAAACAATCTGGTGGCCGGACAATCATATGATTATAATGTAACCGCCGTAAATCTCGGAGGAGATAGAAACTCTACAAAAGCAACAGTAAAAATGCCAGATACGCTGAATGCTCCAAGCGATCTAAATTATACCGCTCTTAGTTCTACAATGATCAAACTTACCTGGACAGATAACTCAAACAATGAAACAGGATTTGAAGTATTTAAAGAGGGAACAAAGATAAAAACAACCGATGCCAATGTAACAACATATATTGTAGAAAACCTGACACCAAATACAACATATCTTTTTGAAGTCAGATCGATAAAAGCCGATGCCAACTCAACAAAAATTCATGTTGTAGCCAAAACTCCCGATGTTGCTCCTTCCGCCCCAACCTCCCTTAGTGCCACGGCTCAAAGTTCATCTTCCATAAAACTTACATGGACAGATAACTCAAATAACGAAACAGGTTTTAAGATATACAGAAACGGTATTTTCGTTACTACCGTAGGAGCAGGTGTAACCACTTTCACAGACAGCGGACTCTCTGCCAACACCTCTTATACATATCAGGTAAAAGCCACCAACAGCGTAGGAGATTCAAGTGCCATAAGTACAACAGGAACTACCAAAGATACGGTTCCAAATACTCCTTCAGGTTTAAATGTAACAACCGTTACATCCTCATCCGTAACACTTATCTGGAGTGACAACTCATCCAATGAGACAGGATTTAGACTCTATAAAAACGGAGCTAAAATTACATTGGGAGCAGGAACCAAAACTTATACAGATAATTCCCTATCTGCAAATACATCTTACACTTATGAATTAAGAGCTTATAATTCTGTAGGAGAATCATCAGGTACAAGTATAAGAGTAACAACAAAAGACACTCTTCCAACCGCACCTACAAACCTGTCTGCTACCGCTCAAAGTTCCACTTCCATAAAACTTACATGGAGTGACAACTCATCCAATGAGACAGGATTTAGAATATACAGAGATGACAATCTTATCTATATAGCAGGACCGAATAATGAAAACTATACAGATACCGGACTTTCACCAAATCATTCCTATACTTATAAAGTAAAAGCCACCAACAGTGTAGGAGATTCGTCAGCCATAACAACAACCGCCTCAACCAATGACGCACCTCCTCCCCCTCCGACAAATCTTTCAATCATAGAAGCCGGTTCTTCATCTGCAAAACTGACATGGAACGATGCATCTTCCAATGAAAACGGTTTTAAAATATACAGAAACGGTACTTTGATCAAAACAACTACTGCAAATACAACAAGTTATACAGATACCGGACTGTTACAAAATACACCTTATTCATACAGTATCACGGCATATAACAATTACGGTGAATCATCAAAAGTATCTTATGGTATCACTCTAAGCGGAGGAAGCAGTTATGTCGGAACAAAAGAGGATTTTGTAAAAAGACTCTATCAAAACTTCTTGGGAAGAGAGGCCGATACGGAAGGTCTTGATCACTGGAAAGAGCAATTTGAACAGGGAGCTACGGCAATGGCAGTGGCAAGAGATTTCTTCAAAAGCAAAGAGTTTCAACAAAAATCTCAAATTATCAAGAGAAGCTTAACAAATAAACAGTTTATTACTATACTTTATACCACAATGTTAAACAGACAACCCGATTTGGAAGGACTTCAATATTGGGAAGATCAGATGGCAACAAAAGGCAAATCAAGAGAACTTATATTTGATGAATTTGCTCTATCCCCTGAATTTTATGCTCTGTGTCAGCATTATAAAATTCCAAGTTATAATCAAGATGATCTTATCATCAGTTTTTTAAACAGAATGTATTATCTGGTTATGACAAGAGAACCCGATGATGCCGGAAAAATATGGTGGAAATCCCAACTAAAAGCCAAAACAAAAAGAGCAAGAGATATTGCAACAGGATTTTTCGATTCAAATGAATTTAGAAGAAGAGGCTATACAGATTATAACTTCATAACGATAGCCTACAGAGCACTTTTGGGAAGAGAAGCCGATATGGAGGGAAGAGACTTTTGGCTTAAACAGTTGCAAAAAGGTCTATCAAGACATGATCTTGTTATGAACTTCATAAGTTCTGACGAATTTAAATCTCTTGCAGTCAAATATGGTATAGATTATTAATTTTTATAAAGTGTGAAGGATGATTTCTTCGCACTTTTTATCTATTTTATTAAAATAATTCTTTAAATCTCCGATATAATACTGAATATTATATTTGGAGTGAAGATGTTAAAAAAAAGTCTGATAATAACCTTATTTACCACCCTGCTTTTAAAGGCTGTCAGTTGGGATATAAAACAAGACGGTCCGGCAACCGGTTTTTCCTACATGTCAAACCAGTCTCTAACCATAGAAAGCGACAATAAAAACCCTCATATCATTTTTCGGGGAGATAAACTATATCATCTCTATTTTACTACTTCATGGCAACTAGAACAGATAAATGATGACGGAAACTACAGTTCTGTTTTTATCGATTCAAAAGACAAACTTTATGTAGGTTACAGTGACGAATCAGAAAACAATATAAAATATGCAACAAACTCTTCGGGAAGCTGGGTAAAAAAAACAGCAAATGCAAATGATGCAAATTACACAAAAATAGCTCTTTTTAACAGTGATCCAAATTATATCTATCTTCTTTTTTCATCCAACGGAAAAATAGAGTATGCCACAAACAGAAACGGTTTTTGGAGTGACAAAAGCTCCAATACAACAGATGCAACGGATTTATCAATGGCAATAGATTCTAACGAAAATATCCATATCGCCTATTACGACAAATCAAATAAAGATCTCAAATATCTCAAAACTGATTCATCCGGAAACTTCTCAAATACAAACGGTGATGTAGATACATCAGGAGACATCGGAGAATATCCCTCAATCGCCATTGATTCCAAAAATCTGCCTCATATCAGTTATTATGATGCGACAAACAAAGATCTCAAATATGCATATTTCAACGGTACTTCATGGAATACATCCACTATCGACTGGAGTGGTGATGTGGGGAAATACTCCTCCATAGGAATAGATTATAATGATAAAGTATTTATAAGCTATTACGATGCGACACATAAAATACTCAAATTTGCCACAAATGAAAACGGTAACTGGGAAAAAGGAACCATTGATTTTGGACATGAAGGAGTCGGAGAGGTCGGAAAATATACCTCTTTGAAACTGACTCCAAACGGCTACGCTTTTATCAGCTATTTTGATGAGAACCTGACAAAAATCCGCCTTGCTTCAAAACTTGTATCAAGACCAAAAGCACCCATCGATCTAAATGCAACTGCCATTACCAACAGTTCTATAAAACTGACTTGGACTGACAACTCAACCAATGAAGATAATTTCACGATTTACAGAAACGGCTCATTGATAAAAACTCTGCCTAACAATACAGCCACCTATACGGACAATGGTCTGAATATCAACACTTTATATACCTATCTGGTTAAAGCAAAAAACGACATTGGAGAATCAACCCCGGCAACAGCCAGTTCGACAACTCTGAAAACTCCTCCAAATGCTCCGGGTGATCTTGCCTATACAACACTAAGTGCATCGTCTGTAAAATTAAAATGGAAAGACAACTCTGACAATGAAGAGAGTTTTGTCATATACAAAGACAACTCTTTGATCAAAAGCGTAAATGCGGATACAAACGAAACCACGATAGATGGACTCTCTTTGAACACTCTTTATCATTTCAAAGTGGGCGCAAAAAACAACGGAGGAGAAAACAACTCATCATCTTTGGATGTAAATCTTTCAACCGCACTTTCCAAAGCACCGACCAATCTAAAATTGGAAGTTCTAAGCGATACCGCTATAAAACTGACATGGGAAGATAATTCTGATGATGAAAAAGGTTTTAGCATCTACAGAAAAAAAGAGAGCGGAATATTCTCCAAGATAGCAACAACCGCCGATAATATCGTAACTTTTACAAATGTAGGATTGAACGAGGATACAAAATACAGCTATATCGTAAGCTCGTACAACACAATAGGAGAAAATAACAGCTCTTTGGTATATGCAACCACTCTAAAAGCTCCTCCCCCTGCCGTAAGCAATATAAAATTTAACAACATAACCGCAAATTCAATGGATATAAACTGGACTGACAATTCAACAAATGAAAGCAATTTTACCATATTTACAAACGGAAGTTACAGCGGAATCGTAAATGCAAATATAACAGGATTTCATATAACCTCTTTGAGTCCGGATCACAACTACACTTTTACAGTAAGTGCCAACAACAGTGGAGCAGAGACAAATACCTCTGCAAATACGGCAACCCTGCCAAATCCTCCTGTCAATGTAAAAGCAACGCCTTTAAGCTCTACACAGGTTAAAATAACATGGGAAAACAACTCTTCCACCGTTACATCATTTTCTATTTACAGAAACAACTCTTTGCTGATATCCGGTATAAAACCGGACAAAACCGAATACACCGATACCGATAATCTCTCAATCGATCATAATTACTCCTATGTTGTCAAAACAGTAAATCTCGGAGGAGAAAACGGAATTTTAGAGGCAAATGTTACTGTTCCCGACAGTATCAATCCTCCAGGCTTATTAACGGCAACCGCTATCAATTCTACCGTTATAAAACTCTCATGGAAAGACAATTCAAACAACGAAACAGGATTTGAGGTATTTAGAGACGGAACATTGATAGCAAAAACAAAAGATAACACAACAGTCTATATAGATGAAGGTCTGACTCCAAACACTCCCTACTTCTTTGAAGTAAGAGCCGTAAAACCAAATATAAACTCCGATAAAGTGCATGTAACGATAATCACACCAGACACCGTTCCTCTGACACCGGGAACATTCAAAGGAGAAGCGCTTGATTCCTCTTCGATAAAATTAAGCTGGAGTGATAACTCATCCAATGAAAAGGCTTTTATCCTCTACAGAAACGGAACAAAAATAGCTACCGTAGCAGAGAATATAACAACTTTTACAGATAGAGATCTTTTGGCAAATACAACATATTTTTATCAACTCAAAGCAACAAACGATACAGGGGATTCAAGAACTATCGGGGTATCAGCCACGACAAAAGATACCGCTCCAAACAGCGTGGGTAATTTGATGATAACTGATATAACAGATTCATCTGTAAAACTTATCTGGAGTGACAACTCATCCAATGAAAAAGGGTTTAAGATATACAGAGACAATGTTTTGATAAAAACAATGGATAAAGATGCCATCAGTTATATGGACAGTTCTTTGTCCCCAAATACCTCATATAACTATGAGATAAGAGCATATAATGATGTGGGAGAGTCCTCAGGTTCCAGTCTCATGGTAACTACAAAAAATACAATCCCGACAGCTCCCGCAGATCTGAATGCCACTGCACTCAGTGCCGATTCGGTAAAACTGACATGGAGTGACCAGTCATCCAATGAAGAGGGTTTTAGAATATACAAAGACAACAACCTTATCTATATAACTGCCGCAAACACAGAAAGTTTTATAGACAATGATCTTTTAGCCGACCATCTATATACCTACAAAGTAGAAGCCGCAAACAATGCGGGAAATTCACAGGCAGTTACAACCACTTTTTCCACAAACAACGCACCGCCTTTTGCCCCGATCAACCTTATGGCGATAGAAGCCGGTTCATCTTCTGTCAAATTGACATGGAATGACAGATCATCAAATGAAAAAGGATTTCATATTTACAGAAATTCCATATTGATAAAAACTTTACCTGCTGAAAGCATAACTTTTACAGACACCGCTCTTGGTCAAAATACCCCATACTCCTATATTGTAAGAGCATTTAACGATTATGGAGAATCCGAAAAGGTATCTTTTGGCATCACTCTAAAAGGTGGAGACGGAAAAGGAACAAAAGAGGATTTTATCAAAAGACTTTACCAAAACTTTTTGGGAAGAGAAGCTGACACAGAAGGTGTTGAATTTTGGAAAGAGAAACTGACAGAAGGAGCCACCGCAACAGAAATCGCAAAAGAATTTTTCAAAAGCGAAGAATTTAAAAACCCAAAAGGCGGAGTCAATACAAATCTGACAAATGAACAGTATGTAACAATGCTGTATATAACGATGTTAAACAGGCAGCCTGATCTGGAAGGACTTTTGTACTGGGTTGATCAGATGGCAACAAAAGGTAAATCAAGAGAAATTGTATTTGATGAATTTGCACTCTCTTCCGAATTTTATGCTCTGTCGCAAAATTACGGGATATTAAGTCATGATCAAGATGATCTTTTGGAGAGTTTTTTGGATAATATGTACTATCTCGTAATGGGAAGAGAACCTGATGATGCCGGAAAAGCATGGTGGAAACAGGAGCTTAAAAACAGAAACAAAAGAGCAAGAGATATAGCAACCGGTTTTTTTGACTCAGATGAATTTAAAAGAAAAAACTATACTGATTACAATTTCATAACGATAGCCTACAGAGCTCTTTTAAGCAGAGAAGCCGATATGCAGGGAAGAGATTTTTGGCTCAAAGAACTAAAAAAGAATCTCTCAAGACATGATCTTGTGATGAACTTTATCAGTTCCGATGAGTTTAAATCTCTTGCAGTCAAATACGGAATAGATTATTGACACAAAGTTTATTACACTTTGTATTTTAGTAACTTTGTTTTTTAGCATAGCTTTGGCTACGCTAAAAAACAACTGCCTTATCCAAAGTACGGTTATATCAAATTATCTATAATGGTTAGTAAAAGCTATGATTTCGATAGTATTATTATCTACATATATAAAAATAGCTCTATATTTTTTATCCAATCTAAAAGAATAAATCAATCTTTCTTTAGGTTCAAGTAATTCTGTATTCAAAGACGGATAGAAAGGATTATATTCAAAAAGCTCTTTTGCTTTTTTATATTTTTTTTCTAAAGTATGTTTTTTAAGATATTTTTCTAAATCTTCTCTTAAAGGTTTAATTATCATTATAAATTGAACTCTTTTTTAAGCCATTTTCTAAATCTGCTAAAAAGTCCATAGAATAGTTTTCTTTTTTAAAGTCTTCAATTATTGACGATATATCATCTTTTTGAAACTTTTTAAAATAGAGTTCTCTTTCAATAATTTTATTTTTTAACTCTTCAATTTCATCTAAATTCATTTGAGATATTAAAGAAGCTATAGTTGAAACTGAAATATCAATAGCAAGTTGCATAAGATACCCCCTTCGTTTAAAATATATATATTATATTAAAATAATGTATATATTTTCTTTAAAATTTTTTCACCCCCAAAGCCAAGACAACTTTCATAAGCTTAGGAAAAGTAAATCTTTTGGTGCATCCCAAGGATGCACCTGTTTTTTTACAAAACTCCTATGATATAGTAAGTCTCTTTCCCTTCTACTTTTTGAAGTTTTACTTTGTATTTGTCAGCCCATTTTTTTATGAGAGTATTTACTTTTTCTATCTCCTCTTCATCCTTGCCTTCGTTTTTTAT
>CAYVDJ010000053.1:0-9406 GCA_964450755.1 uncultured Campylobacterales bacterium | reverse complement strand
CCGCATCCTCCGCTTCTTGATACGGTAAAAGTATCTCTGTATTTACAGATGCTACACTCAACCGTGATCTCTTCTGTGCCGCTGCATCCGTGAGATTTTTTATCTACAATCTCAATGCTTTTTTCATGACATTTCGGGCATATACCATTGTTTATATAATTTAATCTGTCTCCTTTTTCATGAAGATAGTAAAAATACAACCCTATTCCTGCAAGTACAAAAAAGATAAGTGACAAAACCGTATAACTGTCCATTGTAATCCCTGATTTTTTTCTTATTTTATCTAATTAAGATTAAATACAGTGTAATCCCCATGGCTGTTGTACCATTGATATCTTACTTCTTTAAAAGAGTGTTCTTTAAGAGAATTGACTATCTTTTTATGAAAATCATATATTTTTTTACTGTCTGAAAAATAGGGACCTGAGATTTCTATTGTTTTTCCGTATTTATCTGTTTTGATATCATCTATCTCTTTTGGATATCTGCTTTTTAAAAATTCTATATAATCTTCTTTGTCATTTACATTTGTAACAGCAATCTCCTGCTTTGTCTCTTTTGGCTTTCTTAATTTTTTCAGGATTTTGTCTATCTCGTTATCCTCCTTTTTTGTCTTTTTGACAGGAGGTTGAGGAGTTGAAGTTACAACATGATTGTAAGGAGTGGGAGAGCTGTTTTGATGAACAACAGGTTCTTTTATATTGTTTTTATATTTTATCTCATCCGACGAAAAATCGGCTACCAATCCAAGCAACAGAAAAAAAACAAAAATTGTTCCCATATATATAAATATGCTTACTATATATCTCATTTTCTCCCTCCTTCATACCATTTTAACAACTATGTGCTTAAAGTCAAATTTAAGCTCTTTTGTCAAATAAAAGCTTATTTCAAAAAATATATAAATTATTTTTTAACTTTTCTCAATTATTGCCGATATTCTTTAAACTAAGTTTACTTTAAATGAGGAGAAAAAGTTATGAAACGAAACAGTTTAAGTAATTTCATCTTTCTTCTTTTTTTGTTTTTTCATGTAAATATATTTGCTTTGGAACAAAGTTATATTTTTGAGAACGCAGAAGACGGAAAGATTGACAGATGGACGATTGTTAAAAACAAACAAAGCTCAAAGGTTATCAATACCAGTGATAAAGAAAAAAACAGTAAAGTTATAGAATTTAAAGGACTTGGTTTAAAAAGTGCCTACGAGATTGCTATAAACAGTACGGAAAACAGACTTCAACTTGATATAAATGTAAAAAACAATTTTTATCTGGAATTTGCCGTAGAGAGCGACAAAGGATTGAAATATCTTTCTTATACTCCCCAAAACAGCGATTATCTGGGAACAGGAAATTTTATCCGCCACGGACTCGGAACAAAAATATTGGACGGCAAATGGCATACAATTACTTTTGATCTGCAAAAGGATCTGCAAGATGCCCAAAAAGGAGTTGAGATAAAAAAGGTAGTCAGATTCAGAGTGTATGGAGATCTGAAACTTGACAACCTGCAAACACCCAAAAAAGAGCAGACTCCCATAACAGATCCCAAACCGGTAGAGGATTTTAGAGCAGAGGCTTTTGGCAACTCCATACATCTGTATTGGAAACAGGAGTCGGCTTTAAAATACAAACTTTACAGAGATTCAAAATTGATAAATATTCTGGATAACGGTAAAAGCGATTTTTTGGATCAGGGATTAAAGCCGGATACTTTGTATAAATATCAAATTATCTCTTTTAACGACAAAACAGAATCAAAGCCCGTTTCACTCAAGATAAAAACAAAAAAGATCGAGATTCCCGACAACGAGGCAAAAGAGACTCTCTATGAAGATGCACAGGACGGTACTGTAAAAGGCTGGAGTATATATGATGCCTATCCTTTCGGGGCAAAGATAGAGAATGTTTTTGACAAAAACAGAGGAAGCCGTGTTATAAAACTAAGCGGATCCGGTCTAGGCAACGGCTACTGGCTGAAAAACTCCGATAACAGAAGATGGCACAATACAAAACAGTTTATTATGCAGATCGATTTTAATTTTGAAGACTCTTTTATCTTCTATATAGAGGTAAAGACCAACAAAGGTACAAAATATCTGACATATATTCCGTCTCTTAGTACAACTTCCATGGAGCATAAATATCAAAAATATCTGATTTTTGGTCTTGGAGAGGGATTGACAGACGGTAAATGGCACACTTTTAACAGAAATCTTGAAACCGATCTTGCCTCTTTACTTCCCGATACAAAAATTTTGGCAATAGAGGGAGTTATGATAAGAGGAAGCGGTATGGTTGATGATATCAAACTTATCGACAAGCAGAGTTTTTCAAACACTCCTTTGGCAGAACCGAGTAATTTAAGTGCAACAACCACTGCCGAGAGTGTTATTCTAAAATGGCAGGACAACAGTTCCAAAAAGGTGGATTACAGGATATACAGAGACTCTAAACTGATAGCCACCTATACAAAAAAGGATAGTTTCACCTATAAAGACAGTGATCTTTTGCCAAATACGACCTATACATATAAAATCACATCTTTTTTAAATTCCACCGAATCAAAAGGTGTGGAAGTAACAGCAGTTACAAAAGAGAAGACAACAGGACATATATACTATGTGGCAACCAACGGAAATGATATGTGGTCTGGGCTTTATGATTCTCCAAAAGATGATGACGGTCCATGGAAAACGATACAACATGCGGTAAATATGGCAAAAGCCGGTGATACGGTTATGGTCAGAGGCGGAACATATCCAGAAAGAGTGGTATTTAAAAATTCCGGAAATGCAAAAGATGGTTATATAACTTTTAGAAATTATCCGGGAGAAAAACCGGTTATCACAAGAAATGACAGAACTATTTCCGATACGGTTGTGGGATATGGAGTATCTTATATAAAATTTATAGGTTTTCATATCTACAAACCAAACAGAGGAGGTCTTATTTTCTATGGTCCCGGAGAGCATATCATCATCAAAAACAATGAGATCAGCGAATCAAATGCCAATATTCCTGAAAGTAAAAGATTGGGACATGCTCTTAATGTAACGGCAAGAAAAAACAAACCGATGTCATACATCACAATAGAAAACAACCATGTTCACCACAACCACACGGGAAATCCAAACAAAGCCGGAGCATACAACGAAGCACTGACTGTTCTTGGAAATGTGAAATATTTTAAGATTATTAATAATGAGATAAACAATAACGATTTTATAGGATTGGATGTCATCGGTCATCAAAGAGGAAGCTTTTCGGTATTTGGAATGAACAAATACGGTCTTATAGCCAACAATAAAATATATGAAAACGGTGTCAGAAAAGTTTGGGCAAGTGCGCTTTATGTTGACGGTGCCGAAAACCTGATCGTAGAAAACAATCTTGTTTATGACAATCACGGTTTGGGAATCACCATCTCCCAAGAGACGACCGAATCGACAACAGACTATGTAATAGTCAGAAACAATATAGGATGGAACAATGTAAGAGGAGGAATGATAGGATCAGCCAACAGAGGAACCGTAAGAAACAGTGTTTTTGTTCATAACCTCATAGGCAACTCAAGTGCAGAGGCTGATCTCTTTTTGGGAAATGCGATCTCATGGAGGATAAAAAACAATATCTTTTCAGGAGAGGGAAGAGCACCGTTTTTGTTCAAAGATCTAAGCCGAAAAACAGGTTCATGGATCATGGATAACAATATCTATAAAGATGTTGCGCACATCGTAGTAGGAAAAAGTTATACATCTTTTTCTTCCTATCAAAGCGGCAGCGGCAAAGATAAAAACTCCTTTTTGGTAACTGATCTTTACTTCAAAGATAAAGCAAACTATGACTTTCATCTGACTGCAAACAGCGAAGCGGTTGATAGAGGAGGTTTTTTGACAACGACCAAAAGTTCAGGAAAAGGGAGTGTAATACCTGTTTATGATGCAGTATATTTCACAGACGGTTATACTCTGAAAGAGGGAGATCTGGTGCAGATCGGAGATAATGAACCTGTTTTTATAGATCATGTGGACTACTCCAACAATACAATAAGCGTTAAAAAAGAGATAAGCTGGAACAAAGGAGACGGTGTAAGCTATGTTTATAACGGATCGGCTCCCGATATAGGACCTTTTGAATATCAAGAGTAAAAAAGAGGGGATAGCCCCCTTTTTACTCTTTTAACAAAGAGGCAAGATAGATGGCATATATCATAAAAAGAGCCGTAACGGTATATAAAACTTCATATCCGAAAAATTTGATGACAAAACCTCCCAAAATCGAAAAGAAAAGCCCCAAAGAGGATATATTTGCCTGTAAAGCTATATATGTAGGTCTTTTTTGAGCCGGTGCTATTATCAGGATAAGATTTCCAAAACTGAGTCTAAGACCGTCAACAGCAGAACCGACAAGAAAAAACAAAACGGCATACTGATAGATATTTTGTGCAAAATGCGATAAAGAGACAACAATCAGCAAAAACAAAAGAGCGCTGAGAGCTATTGTTTTGTTCTTTCCTTTGGATGAGAGTCTGCCCCACAAAAGATTGCTTAACATTGCTCCAATCATCTGGGAAGAGATAAGCCACCCTATCTCTGTACCGCTGATGGATATCTTCTCTTTTGCCTCCAATATGATAAAAGGCAGAGCTATAAGATAGGAATTTGACAAGAGTTTGCCAAAAACCTGAATCTTTAAAGAATGGTCTTCTTTTAAAAGCAAAAAAGCGTTTTTTATGAACTTTTTAAATGATTTCTCTTTTTTTGCTACCTCATCTTTTACAGGCTCTTTTACGGTTGCAAAAGACAAAAGACCGATTCCCATCAACATAGAACTTATGATAAAGAGATAACCAAAACTCAAAGGAGGTTCAAAATGATTCAGTATAACTCCCGCAGCCGCACCGCTGAGAATCGATCCGAGTCCCGCAAAAAACTGTCTGTAAGACATCGTAAATCCAAGATACTCTTTGGTGAACATCTTCGCACTTATCTCATTGAAAAAGATCGCCCCAAATCCCGCTGCAAACGAGAAGAAAAAGAGTCCCACACCTATCAGAAGAAGAGTCAAAGAGGGATTTGTTTCACCAAACAAAACGATAAAAACTCCTATAAAAAACCAGGATAGAAATCTTGCTATAAAAACTCTCCTGAGATATGGAAGGACGATTTTGTGACTTTGGATATAAAATGCCGCTACAAGCTGAACCAAAATAGCTCCGCCTCTTAAAAGCGAAGCAAATATCCCTACCAATATAGAACTTCCACTGAAATAGTGAACGATAAGAGGTAAAATCGTGGAAGGTTCGGCTATCGTAACCGCAACGGAGACAAAAAAACCGTGAAGAATATTTTTAATATGATTTGAAAATCTGTTTATCTCTTGTTTCAATACCACTGCCTTTTTAATATGAGTCTTTTATACTAAAGTATTTTTATGTAAACTTTTTAATGATTCTACTTGACATTATATCACTCAATGTTGTATAATTACATCAGCAATTACAAAAGAAGAGTGCTAATAGTGAAAATGAATAAAAGAGATATTATATTAAATTCTATCATAAAAGAGTATTTAAAGAGCCAATTACCTGTCAGTTCTAATGAACTGAAGATGAAATTGGAGCTTAATATGGCCGCATCAACGATAAGAGTCTATTTTAAACAATTATCTGATGAAGGCTCTATTACAAAGCTTCACATGAGCGGAGGGAGGATACCGACTCAAGAAACGCTTAAAAGCTATTGGAGAAAAAAACTATCTCCAAACAGAAGGATGAAATTTTATAACACAGACAGAATTAAAGAAGCGATAAGAGAGCATAATATCTACTGTATGATAAGATTTTATGAAAAATCTTATCTAAAAGAGGTTATCAATGCAGATGAGAGATACCTTGTACTAGTTTTTGGCACGGGAGAAATTGCGCTAAAATACAATAAAAAAATAGAAATGTTTTTGAAAAGTTTCATAGAATATGAAATAAACGATATTTACAAAATTGCCTCCCAAGTGGGGCTGACAGAACTTGCCTGGAAACTGAAAACTGTTTTGATAGATCAAAACACCCTCAAAGAGGGATATATGTTTTTGCTTGAAACAGGCAAAGAGTTGGCAAATGACGAATTTTACAACTATTATACCGATCCTTTGATTTTTGATGATCTGAACCATCAGCTCTATTTTGAAAAAATAGTACCGGAAGGTTTAATGGCTCTAAATCAAAAAGCACAGATAGAGGAGAAAAAAGCAAATATATTTTGTATAGGTCATTTGCAAAATGATTTTGAAAGTTTTTTCGATCAAATAACAATAAAGGAGTAAGATTATGAGCAAACACAAGCATCATAAACATCATAAACATAAGCACGACGAAGAGAAGCATAAAAAAAACGAAGAGGAAAAAGAGACTCAGGCAGAAGATGAGAAAAGAGAGGAAGAGGAGCAAAACGATTGCGAAGAGGAGATAGAAGAACTCAAAGAGCAAATAGCGCAACTTGAAGATCAATATCTAAGAACAAATGCCGAATTTGACAACATAAAAAAGAGAATGGAAAGAGAAAAAAGAGAAGCTATAAATTATGCCTCCGAAGAGTTTGCAAGAGATTTGCTCCCTGCTATTGACTCATTGGAACTTGCTATCGATTCGCTGGATGAGATAGATGCCGATGAGGAGGTAGTAAACAAGATGAAAGAGGGGATTAACCTGACAATCGAACAGTTCAAAAAAGCTTTTGAAAAACACGGAATAAAAGTTGTCGATATAGAAGAAGGTTTCAATCCCCATTTTCATGAAGCAATAATGCAAATCGAAAGCGAAGAACACAACAAAGGAGATATCGTTCAGATTTTTCAAAAAGGTTATACAATAAAAGACAGAGTCTTAAGACCTGCAATGGTCAGCATAGCAAAATAAATAAAAATTAAAAAAATTAGAAAGGATTAAAAATGTCAAAAGTATTAGGAATAGATTTAGGAACAACCAACTCTTGTATGGCGGTATATGAGAGAGGTGAGAGTAAGGTTATAGCAAACAAAGAGGGTAAAAACACAACTCCCTCAGTGGTGGCTTATACGGACAAAGGAGAGGTTTTAGTAGGAGATCCCGCTAAAAGACAAATGGTAACAAATCCCGAAAAAACCGTTTATTCTATAAAAAGAATTATGGGATTGATGTGCAATGAAGATAAAGCTCAAGAAGCGAAAAAAAGACTTCCCTATCATGTAACAGACAGAAACGGCGCATGTGCGGTTGAAATCGATAACAAAGTTTATACACCTCAGGAAATTTCAGCCAAAATTTTGATCAAACTAAAAGAAGATGCCGAGGCATTTTTGGGTGAAGAGGTAACAGATGCCGTTATAACCGTACCTGCATATTTTAATGACAGCCAAAGAAAAGCAACCAAAGAGGCGGGAACAATTGCCGGATTGAATGTACTTAGAATCATAAACGAACCGACATCGGCAGCACTTGCCTATGGACTTGATAAGAAAAACAGCGAAAATATCGTAGTTTATGATTTAGGAGGCGGTACATTTGATGTAACTGTTCTTGAAACGGGCGATAATGTCGTAGAGGTTTTGGCAACCGGCGGTAACGCATTTTTGGGTGGAGATGATTTTGACAACAGACTTATAGATTGGGCTGCCGAAGAGTTTAAAAGTGAAACGGGAATAGATCTCAAAAATGACATCATGGCTCTTCAAAGACTGAAAGAAGCAGCTGAGAATGCAAAAAAAGAGCTTTCGGCAGCGGCTGAAACAGAGATCAATCTGCCTTTTATCACAGCAGACGCAACAGGTCCAAAACACCTTGTCAAAAAAATAACAAGAGCAAAATTTGAATCTTTGATCGAAGATTTGGTCGATGAAACTGTTCAAAAAATCGCAGAAGTTATGAAAGATTCCGGTTTGTCAAAAGATGAGATCAAAGAAGTTGTAATGGTCGGAGGATCAACGAGAGTTCCTTTGGTTCAACAAAAAGTAAAAGAGTATTTTGGCAAAGAGCTAAACAAATCAGTTAATCCTGATGAAGTAGTTGCGATAGGAGCGGCTATCCAGGGAGCTGTTTTAAGAGGAGATGTAAAAGATGTTCTTTTGCTTGATGTTACACCTCTCTCTTTAGGTATCGAAACACTTGGAGGTGTTACAACCAAACTTATCGAAAAAGGTACAACGATACCTGTCAAAAAATCACAGGTATTCTCAACAGCAGAAGACAATCAGTCTGCCGTTACGATCCATGTTCTTCAGGGTGAGAGAGAATTTGCAAAAGACAACAAGTCTCTTGGTCAATTCAATCTTGAAGGAATCCCGCCTGCTCCAAGAGGAGTACCGCAAATAGAGGTTACATTTGATATCGATGCAAACGGTATTTTAACCGTCAGCGCAAAAGACAAAGCAACAGGAAAAGCCCAAGAGATCAAAATCACCGGAAGTTCAGGACTTTCTGAAGAAGAAATAGACAAAATGGTAAAAGATGCAGAACTTCACAAAGAGGAAGACGAAAAAAGAAAAGAGCTTGTAGAGACCAAAAACCAGGCAGATGCATTGGCACATCAAACAGAAAAATCTCTAAAAGAAGCGGGAGATAAAATAGGTGCTGATGAAAAAGAGAAAGTGGAAAAAGTTCTCAACGAACTAAAAGAACTTCTCAAAAATGAAAGCGCAACAAAAGAACAGATTGATGCCAAAGTACAGGAATTAACCACTGTCAGCCACAAACTTGCAGAAGCCATGTATAAACAAGGCGGAGCCGAAGGTGCAGGAGCTGCCGGAGCCAGTAACGCACAACAAAAGAAACCCGGCGGAGATGAAGACATCATCGACGCAGAAGTAGAATAAATCTCCCAATCTGCCAAACAAGTCAGTAAACCGATTTTGGTTTACTGACAAACCTAAAAACGACAAGCAGCATTGGAAGTATGACTTCAGTCATACCCTTTTTGTTTGACAAAATTGATTTTACAGGCTCGATAAAAATTTTATGTTTTATCAGTTTCGCTGTTTAAAAAGCTGTTTTTTATCTTGGTGATCTTCTCCTCGCTAAATCCTGTAGCCTCTTTTATGATCTTTATATCCACACCGAGTTTCAAAAGAGATTTTGTCAAGGCTATCCTCTCCTGTTGAGCCCCCTTTTCTATCCCCTCTTTGATTCCTTTTTCGATTCCCTTTTCAATCCCCTTTTCGATCCCTTTTTCAATTCCCTCTTCTATGCCTATCTCCATTCCCTCTTTATAAAGCGGGTCTTTTGCTTTTTCTATGATAAACGGCATTTTAAGCTCCTCTTTTTTTATTCTGTATATATTTTGATACAGATTTGGTCTGAGTCTAAGAAGATAAAATATCTTTCTTAGATAATCCTCTCTTTTTTTATTATCCAAACTCATCAGTTTTGCATT
>CAYVDJ010000052.1:0-9723 GCA_964450755.1 uncultured Campylobacterales bacterium | reverse complement strand
TAATTTATTATCTCTATCTACTTTTCCTCCAATATAGGTACTTTTATTTTTATGTCTAATTGGAAAACCAAAATTGGGCGTTTCTAAAACTTTAAACTCATTATTTTTTCTGAACTTACTAAATGGTTCAGCTATAAAGTTTAATGCTTGTTTCCAGTCTTTTTGAGAATCAAAAACAAAAATAGATTTAAAGAAACTCGTATATAGATTTGTTGATGTAGGATTAATTGTATTTTTTATTTTTAAAATATGTTGTTTAAAATTTTCTTTATTTCTTATATGACTTGTATTTAATAAATCTAATTTTTTTTGAAATAAATTATCTTTATTTTCTTTTACTTTTATTTTTATAGAACCTGCACCTCTTCTACTTCTCGAACCCAATGCACCAAAGAAATTTAAAAAGATAAGAGAATCAATAGCCTCTTCAAATAGTTTTTCATCATAGGAAGAAAGAATTAAATCAAAAGTTAAAGATTTAAAATAATATCTTTCATCTTTCTCTTTTTCCATAAAAATTGGATAAAAGTTATATTTAATACCTCTATAATTATTAATTTCATTAATTAAATAGCTATAATTTTCTTTCATTTCTTTTCTATTAGAAACTCTTATATTTACTTTACTCCTCCTCTCCGTACTCCCAAAAATATCACTTTCAGCCTTTTTAAGACTCTCTATATCACTATTCCCATTAATAGCCCTCCACCAAAATCTCATTGCTCCTTTGATAGAAGCCGGTCTAAGTTCTGGAGTTTTGCTATCCGCTCCATACATAAACATCGGTGTAACAGTTTCACATTCAAATACAATTTTCTCCATCCATTCATCCTTTACACAAAACAGTATTCATAATAGGCACATTTATCACATTTTTTTTCAAGTACGGGTTTTGGCGGGTAGGGTGTGGATATCAGTTTTTCTATATCCTTTATTATCCTTTTCAATCTCTCCTCCTTTTTTTTGTCCAATACAAGTTCAAATCTCTTTTTATCTTGACGATTTTTTTCAAAAACTTCAAGTCTTCCTTTTTTTATAACACCTTTTTGCTTTAGGCGGTACAGATAGAAAAGGAGTTGCCATTTTCCAGATTCGAGATGACTGTCTGACTTTTTGATCTCTATGACATACTCTTTTGTGATCCTATCTACGCTAAAACGGCTGAATCTGACCTCTTTGACTCTTTTTCTGTGGATTTTGTGCAAAGTTTTTCCGATTTTTACTTTTTGACTGTTGTATTCCATATTGAGACGGTTGGCATAGAGCCAACATTGAGTTTTGCAATGAAAAAAATAGTTGATCAAAGTACCGTTAACCATCAAAATATCCCCTGCAAAATCCGCCTCCAAGAGCGTTTTTTTCTCCAAGTCCCGATGACAAAGCCATAAAGGCGAGTTTTTGGCTGAGTTCGTCGTCTTTTGGTACGATATAAAATTTATTGCCAAAAAGTCTAAACTCTTTTTCGTTTTTATGATAAAAGATACTCAAAGGTTTTTGGTTTTTTATCTGTATCATCTCTATAAAATTTTTGCATTTGGGTATCTTTTGCCCATAAAAATCTTCATATTTTTTGATCAGGTTGTTATGCAGATTGTCTATTAGATATTCGAGTCCGATTTCACTTTCAAATGTCCATTGTTTTGGTTTGGAGTTTTTTTGGGTGTAGGTAACTATGACTGGATTTATGCTAAGGAGTGATTTTATGGGTTTTTGTGAAACTTTTTTGATAGATATCTCTTCTATCTTGAAAAATCTGTCCTCATAGTCAAAAAGCACCTGTAAAAGTTTTGTAGCTGTCTTTTCATCTGCCGTTTTAAATAAAAATTCGTTTTTTCCTTTTGGATATATGCCGTTTGAAGATATCTTTAAAAAATTACTGAAAACATAATATTTAAAGGAGTTTCTTTTATGAAGCTCTTTTAATGAGGTTTTGCAGAGTGAAGATGAGATCACTTTGGAAAGAGGTTCAAGACTTCTTTTATAATCTATTTCATATTTTAAAAGAAGAGTTATATTTATCTCAAAGTAGTGCATTGGCATAGTCCGTTTTTTTAAAATATTATAGTAAAAGATAAATTAAATTTGTTTAAATCCAAGAAATATTTTCCAAAAATTTGATTGATCTTATAAAGCTCTCGGTCATTTAATGCACCTGCTCTTTATACTTTGCTGTGACCAAACATCACTAAAACGGTAATTTTAATGTTATAATAACAAGAGCCTTTGATGCATTTGAAAATTGCGAAAGAGAAAGGTAAAAATCGAATAGAAAAAGGTTAGCGCTATGGAAAATTTTTCACTTTTTGATATTGCCGTTGTAGTTTTGATCCTGCTTTTGGGGTTAAAAGGTATATTTAGAGGATTTATAAAAGAGTCTTTTTCTCTGATAGGTTTGGTAGGCGGTATATTTGTGGCTTCAAGATATGGTGATATGGTTGGTAATACAATAGATCAAAGTTTTTATCATTTTCAAAATCATTCAGCACTCTCACTTGTCGGTTTTTTGGTTGTACTTGCTCTTTTTTGGCTGGTAGCCGTGTTTTTAGGAACTCTTTTTTCAGGATTTGCCAATTCCGGCAGTATGAGCATAATACAGCAGATATTGGGTTTTGTTGTGGGTGTAGTAAAAGTATTTTTGATTTTTTCAATTATATTTTATATACTTGCAAATATAGAGATTATAAAAAGCAATCTTGAAAAATATGTTTCAAAAAGTGCAATCTATCCCTATTTTATGAAAACCGGAGCTTATATCGTAAAGATAAAACCTCTCAAAGAAGAGAAAGAAGAGACAAAAAGTACAATAACAAAAGAAACAAAGAAAGAGAGTAATTCCACCCAGACTGCCGATACTCACCAATAATTTACGGAACATTGCTATGAAAAAGATAGAAAATGTGAGTTATGATGCTCTTTTGGAAGAATTTAAAAAACTTTTAAAAACAAATAATCTAAAATTCACAAGACAAAGAGAGGTGATCTTGAAAGTACTCTATTCAAACAGTGATCATTTCAGTCCGGAGACTCTTCACTCTTTGATAAAACAGAAGTATCCGAAACTGAATGTAGGTATAGCTACTATCTATAGAACTCTGAATCTTTTGGAGGAGAACGGTATAGTAACTTCTATCTCTTTTGGTGTGCAGGGTAAAAAGTATGAACTTGGAAACAAACCTCACCATGATCATATGATCTGTACCGAATGCGGAAGTATAATAGAGTTTGAAGATGAGATAATAGAAAAAAGACAGTATGAGATTGCCAAAAAGTATGATTTTTTGATCAAAGATCATCTTATGCAGCTTTTTGGTGTATGCAAAGAGTGTCAAAACAGATTGAAAAAGGATAAACAGGTTGATATTTGATAATCAGTATGAACAGCAAAGAATAGCAAAAGCGCAACAGTTAAAAGAGTTGGGTCATAACCCTTACAGACACAATGTCAAAAGAGATTCGACAACGACGGAGTTTTTAAAAACTTATGAATATGTAAAAAAAGAGGATGAGAAAAAAGATCCTTCAAAAAGCAATACCGTATGCGGAAGGATAAAATTTCTAAGACACATGGGTAAAGCCGCTTTTTTGAAGATAGAAGATGAAAGTGGAATTTTGCAGGTTTATATGAACAGAGATGCCATTGGTGCGGACTGGTTCAAAAGTGTAAAAAAACTTGTTGAAGTAGGAGACATCATCTGTGCTACGGGATATCCTTTCGTTACAAAAACCGGTGAACTCTCCCTCCACGCTTCCCATATAGAGATAGTTACAAAAGCTGTAAAACCTCTTCCCGAAAAGTTCCACGGACTTCAAGACAAAGAGTTAAGATACAGACAGAGATATCTTGATATGATCATGAATCCCGATGTCAAAAGAACTTTTAAGATAAGAAGTCAGATAGTAAGTGTTTTGAGAAGGTTTTTTGAAGAGAGGGGATTTTTGGAGGTGGAAACTCCTATGATGCACCCTATCGCCGGAGGAGCCAATGCAAAACCTTTCATAACCCATCATAACGCTTTGGATATAGAGAGGTATCTCAGAATTGCTCCCGAACTTTATCTAAAAAGGCTTGTTGTAGGTGGTTTTGAAGCTGTATTTGAGATGAACAGAAACTTTAGAAACGAAGGGATGGATCAGACTCACAATCCCGAGTTTACGATGCTTGAATACTATTGGGCATACCATACCTACGAAGATTTGATGAAACTTACAGAAGAGCTTTTTGAAGTGCTTCTTGTAAATCTGGATCTCCCTTCCAAACTTCCTTACGGAGAGATGGAGTTGGATATGAGTACTCCTTTTAGAAAAATCAAATTTTTTGATTCTATCGTGGAGATAGGGGGAGTTCCAAAAGAGATCCTCTATGAGAGAGAAAAGATTTTGGCGTATCTGAAAGAAAATGATTTTGATGTGGATGAAAATGCCTCTCTTGCAGCTCTTCAAACGGAGCTTTTTGATGAGTTTGTAGAGGCAAAACTTATAAATCCGACTTTTATCACCCACTATCCCATAGCTATAAGCCCTCTTGCAAGAAGAAGCGAGGATGATCCGGATATCGCAGAGAGATTTGAATTTTTTGTAGCGGGACAGGAGATAGCAAACGGATTTAACGAATTAAATGATCCTCTCGATCAGTATGAAAGATTTAAAGCTCAGATAGAGGCGAAAAATCAGGGAGATGAAGAGGCGCATGATATGGATGAGGATTTTATCCATGCTCTTGGATACGGTATGCCTCCGACAGCCGGAGAGGGTATCGGTATAGACAGGCTTACGATGCTTTTTTCAAATCAACACTCTATCAGAGATGTTATTTTATTTCCGGCTATGAAACCTCTAAACAAAGAAAAATCAGACAAGGAAGAGAAATAGATGAGTTTTTTAAAAAAAAGTGATTTGGCAGTTTATCAGATAATCGAAAAAGAGTTGGAAAGAGAGACGAATCATCTTGAGATGATTGCAAGTGAAAACTTTACCTCTCCTGCTGTTATGGAAGCAATGGGAAGTGTATTTACAAACAAATATGCCGAAGGTTATCCGAGAAAAAGATATTACGGCGGATGCGAATATGCCGATGAAGTAGAACAGTTGGCAATAGACAGGGTATGTAAACTTTTTGGCGTAAAATTTGCAAATGTTCAACCACATTCGGGTTCTCAGGCAAATCAGGGAGTTTATAACGCTCTTTTAAAGCCTTATGACAAGATTTTGGGGATGGATTTGAGTCATGGGGGACATCTGACCCACGGAGCAAAAGTCAGCTCTTCGGGTAAAATCTATCAGAGTTTCTTTTACGGTGTAGAGCTTGACGGAAGGATAAACTATGACAGAGTTTTGGATATCGCAAAGATAGTAAAACCAAAAATGATTATCTGCGGAGCAAGTGCATATCCAAGAGAGATCGATTTTAAAAAATTCAGAGAGATAGCCGATGAGGTCGGAGCCATACTCTTTGCCGATATAGCGCATATAGCCGGATTGGTTTGTGCAGGTGAGCATATGAGTCCGTTTCCCTACTGTGATGTTGTTACATCCACGACTCATAAGACCCTAAGAGGTCCAAGAGGCGGTATTATCATGACAAATGACGAAGATATAGCCAAAAAGATAAACAGCGCTATTTTTCCGGGCATACAGGGAGGTCCTCTTGTGCATGTGATAGCCGCAAAAGCGGTCGGTTTTGGAGAAAATCTAAAACCGGAGTGGAAAGAGTATGCCAGAAGAGTTAAAGCAAATGCCAAAGTTTTGGCCGATGTTTTGATGAAAAGAGGATATGATGTGGTAAGCGGCGGAACGGATAATCATCTGGTTCTTGTTTCGTTTTTAGATAAAAATTTCAGCGGAAAAGATGCCGATGCGGCTCTTGGAAGAGCCGGAATAACGGTCAATAAAAATACCGTTCCGGGAGAGACGAGAAGTCCGTTTGTAACAAGCGGTATCAGGATAGGTTCACCCGCTCTTACTTCAAGAGGGATGAAAGAGGCTGAATTTGAACTGATTGCCACTAAAATATGCGATGTGTTGGACGATATAGAAAATATCTCTTTGCAAGAGAAGATTTTTGAAGAGTTAAAAGAACTTGCAAACAGATTTGTTATTTACGATAGACCGACATATTAGGATATAAATGTATAATGTAGATATTTCCCTGATAAAGATGATAAAAGATCATTACTATATAAAAAAAGACAAAATTGTTAATAAAATAAGCTATAAAGGAAGACTCTTTTTTGATAAATATGAAAGAGTTGACAGTATGCTTAATTTTTCGATCATGAACAAACATGCAGAGGGTGAGATCATAGCGGCTCACTCTCTCATCTCCACACGCGACAAAGTGGAAAATATCGTATTTGACTATAACGGTAGAAATACCGAAAGATTTTGGCACAGAGCGCAGCTTCTTCTAAGAGAAGAGGGCTTTTTGAATTTTACCGCTTATGAGAGCAAAACAAAAGGACATCTTCATCTTTATATACACAAAGGTCATACCGATTTGCAAGAAGGCTATCAGATAGCAAAAATGCTCTCTATGAAACTCTCCCAAAGACTTCCACGAGAGTGGAATATGTTTCCAAATCCCGATATCCCCAAAGAATTTAATATTTTGGCACTCCCTTACAAAGTTTACCAAAAAGAGAGAGGCGCTTCCTGGGCTAAACATATGTAATCGAAAATTATAAATTTTATCATACTTCCAAAAAGCCATAAATAATAAATTTGCTCCAATTTGAAATAAATCACTGCATATAAAATTAATTTAAATTATAAGTGTTATAATACAAATATTACTATATTGTATAAGGAAAGTAAAAATGGTAAGGGTATTGTCTAAATTATTGATATTACTTGTAATATTTATGTGGAGTTTTACTCCTCTCGCGGCTGAAAATGATATTGTATGTAGATTTGATTTGAAAAATCAAAAACAAGACAGATTTCTGATTTTGTATAATCACCAGCACAGAAGATGGAAAAACAGTACTGTTTACTGGTGGTATAATCCGAAAAATCAATACTTTAATACCAATAATTCTTTAAGGGCTCTTAAAAATGCGATGAAACAGTGGGAGAGAGTCTGCGCCATAAGATTTGTTTACAAAGGATTGACAAGCAGTGATGCTTTAAATTATCATGGAAACTATCTGGTTATCGGATGGACAAACAATTCTTCCGTATTAAGAGGAGCAAGTGCCGTAACCCGTACATGGCCATACAGCAGTAGCAGAGGTTATATAACAGGAGGAGCAGTGATCTCAAGCTATCCCGCCTTTTATTATGACGGTTTGAGTCTCAGTGATTTTCAGGGAATTATGACTCATGAAATAGGTCATGTTATAGGAATAGCCCATTCTGATGTTTCCTACTCTATCATGTATGCATCTCCTTATCATGAACCCTCTTATCTTCTTACCTTGAAGCAGGATGATATCAATGCCGCAAAAACTCTCTATCCGACAAGAGGAACATCAAATACCACAACTACTGTTACAAAAAATGCCGATTATTATATCAACAAATTTTACAGTAAATACAGCCGCTATATGGGAAGAAAATATGGAAGTATCTATAACTGTTACAGATATTTCAGATGCCAGAATTTTACGACCGGCAGAGTTGTAGCGGTAAACAAAAAGAGTTATAATATATATTTTTATGATTTGGACGGATGGTATTTTTTTGGAAACGGAGAAGATGATTTGTAAATCTCTTCTCTGATTTTTTCTATAATCTTTTTTATCTCCTCATCTTTGGCAAGATTTTCAAAGTCGCCTTTTGCTCTCTCATGATAAACAGGGATGGAGAGAGAGGGAGGGGGAGAAAGTTTTGTTTTATTGCTTACAAAACTTTTTATCTCTTTTATTTCCAGTTTTGCACACTTTTTATCCAACTCTTTAACTTTATTTAATAGACTCTTTATTAAAGTAACTTTATAATTAAATTCCATTTTGATACCAGGATGGTTAAGTACAAAAAAAAGGGTATCATTTTTTTGATACATAAATAAAATGGCAGAAGATAGATGTTTGGGCAACAGCGATTTTATCTTCTCAAAACAGTAGTGTAGAGTGATTTTTTTCATGGAGGGAGTGGAAATAATATGATTAATAATTTCGTTAGAGCTTTTCATATTCTAATTATAACATTATTTTTAGGTCTGTTTTTTAACGGATGCGGTTATAAAGGCGATCCTGTTTTTATAGAGAAAAAGAGTAAATAATGAGATATGATTTGATAATTATAGGGGCGGGAATAGCAGGTTTACATGCAGCGATAAGATTTCCCCAGGATAAAAAAGTTTTGGTTATTTGTAAAGATAACTCATGGGATTGCAATACTTTTTATGCACAGGGCGGCGTAGCTGTACCGGCGGATTTGGATGATATACCTCTTCATATACAAGATACTCTAAAAGCCGGAGCCGGTCTATGCGATAAAAAAGCTGTTGAAGTACTCTGCAATGACGGTTACAAAATAGTAAACGAACTTATGGATATGGGTTTTGAATTTGACAAAGATGAAGAAGGAAAACTTCTTTATACAAAAGAGGCTGCGCACAGCAGAAACAGAATCCTCCATGCCGGAGGAGATGCAACAGGGAGATTTTTACATCTTTTTTTAATGCAAAAAAACGAATTTCCTCTTATACATCAAACGATTGTTACAGATCTTTTGATAGAGGGTGATATCTGCCATGGTGTTACGATATTTAAAGATGGAAAATTCAAAAACATCTATGCAAAAAATGTTCTGATAGCAAGTGGCGGAATCGGATCTTTGTATGAATATCATACCAACGCAAAGAGCATAAGTGCCGATTTACAGGGTATTTGTCTGGAAAAAGGGTGTGATCTTAGAGATATGGAAATGCTACAGTTTCATCCGACTGTTTTTATTCACAACAAAGGAGCAAGAAAACAGCTTCTAACCGAAGCTTTAAGAGGAGAGGGAGCATGGATCGTTGATGAAGAGGGTGAGAGATTTTTGTTTCATTATGATAAAAGAGGTGAGTTAAGTCCAAGAGACATTGTAAGCCGCTCTATGTTTGATTGGAAAAAAAAGACAAACAGAGAGATTTATCTCTCTTTTGACAACTTCAGTGAGGATTTTTTCAAAAAGAGATTTCCTACCATCTATTATCATCTGAAAGATTTGGGTTTTAATCTTCCAAAAGACAGAGTTCCCATATCTCCTGCTTTTCATTATGCAATGGGAGGTATAAAAACAGATATCAACGGTAAAGCAGAAGGAATGAAAAATCTCTATGCCGTAGGAGAGGTGGCTTCTACGAGAGTTCACGGAGCAAACAGACTTGCTAGTAACTCTTTGCTTGAGGGACTTGTCTTTTCTGTCAGAGCCGTGGATGATATATTGAAAAACAGTGTTAAATTTGATTATAAGGAATTTCCAAAAAATGAGGAGATATTGATAAAAGAAAACGATAAAGAGTTAAAAAACGAATTAAGAGCTATTATGTGGGAGTACGCCGGTATCATAAGAAGAGAGAACGGTTTAAACAAAGCTTTAAACAGAGTTGAAGAGATATTGGAAGAAGATATAGGCAAACTGTTGAGGCTTAGACTGTTAAGTTCAAAGAAAATTATAGAAAGTGCGATATTACGAAAAGAACCACTCGGTGCACACTGCATAATAAAGGATTAAAATGAGGTATATATTAATGTTGATACTTAGCTTTTCATTCTCTTTCGGTGCTGAAAAGACAAT
>CAYVDJ010000051.1:0-13024 GCA_964450755.1 uncultured Campylobacterales bacterium | reverse complement strand
TAGCACTAAAGGCTAATTCCACACCTCTATCCATATCCAATATACCCATAGTAGCACCTTTTACAAATGCTGGAAGTGCTCTTTTTATAATTTTCCCTGAAATCTCTTTTGTTTGTTCAAATTTACTAGTAATTTCTGATTTTGTATCAAAATTTTCATCTATATATCTGTTTAACTCTCCAAGTATAGAGACTAATGGCTCTTTAAAAAAATCATCCTCCCAAGCACTAAAATATATACTCTCAATACCATGCTCTTTTTTTAAATATGCTTTTAATAGTTTTACAAAAGTTGTTTTTCCATCACCCCAACTAGCATTTATACTAAGAACAAAAGGCTCATAAGTTGATGCTATTAATTCTGAAAGATTTTCAACCAACTCTTTTCTATCTAAACTATCATTTTTAAATATATCACTCTCATCAATCTCAATTTGATTATTTTTTTTAATCATATCTCACCCTCACTTTCCCACTTAATAACCTTTGAATAAGTCCTTTTTTTTGTTTTTTTAACTCTTCAAGTTCCTTTTTTAGTAACTCTGTCTCTTTATCTGCCGTGCTTAAAACCTCCGCTATTTTTTGTTGTTCTCTAAGTGAAGGAAGTTTAATTTTAAATGACAAAAAATCTTTTGGACTTACTGCCATTCTTTCATAAACAGTTCCTTGTTCATACTTTCTGATTTTTTGTATAAGTGTATTCCAAGTTAGCAAATAACTTATAAAAACTAAATTAAAGTCTTTTTTCACTTCAAATGTTACATAAATTGGAGAAAAAATACCATCACCATAAGTATTTCTACAAATAACACCAAATTTTAAATTTGCAGGGTTATAACATATATCATTTAATTTTGTTATTTTGTATTTTTTATTATCATCTTTAACTAAAAAATCTCGTTCATATCTTTCACTTTTTGGAACTACACCTTCAGTTGTAAGGGATACATGTTCAAGCTCTAAACCTTTTTTTAAGTAAGTTTTTCGTTCTTTTAGAACATCTTTTAGAGCTAATTCTTCCCACTCATCCGTAAACTCTTTAAACCTCACCTCTGCACTAAGCAGTCTTTGCATCAAACCTTTTTTTAGCTTCTCTTTTTCTTTTATCAGCTCTTTTTGTTTGCTGATAGCTTTATCCCAAGTGGTAAGAATTTCAGCTATTTTTTGTTGTTCTTTTAGGGGTGGAAGTATTAAAGATATATTTTCAACAACTTTTTTATTGATTTTTACCATACTGCTACTACTTCCTGCTGCTGAGGATTGCAAATATTGTAATACTCTAAATGATTTCAAATAATTTTCCATAAAATCAATATTAACTTTTTTTTCAGAAACTCTAAATCTCATCATTAAATCAGGATAAGAATATATTTGTTTATTTGAACGGAATACACCGGAAAAGCCCACTCTTTCGGGTGTATTTGCTCGGCTTATCAAAAAATCATTTTTCTCTAAAATAAACTTTTTTACTTTCTCATTATTTAATGGAGCAGGTTTTCTATCAAAAAGATTTAATTTTCCATCTTTTGACAAGGAACCTAATCCTAAAATCCAATGCCCTGTATAATTTTCAGGGCAATTAGGAGAATAACCATTTTGAATCTGTTTTGATAATACATCTTTTAACCTCACAACCTCCCACTCCTCCGGAATAACCCCAATTTTTGTCTGTTTATATCCTTTCGGTAGAGTAGTATCCATCACTCTTCCCCATCATAAAGCATATTCATGATAAGCTTTATGATTATCTTTTTTTGTTCTGGTGCTGATGAGGCTACCAAAAGGGCAAGAGATGCTAAAGCATTATCATTTATTTTCGGTTCGCCGTTTGGTCTGTATAAAACACCGTTTTTATGCAAAAACAGCACAAAAAGATATGCTCCTATTCGTTTGTTTCCATCATTAAACGGATATCCTTTTATGATGTAGTAAAGCAAGTTTGCCGCCTTTTGTTCTACACTAGGCAAAAGATCCACTCCACCAAAACTTTGATAGATATTTAACAAGTTTCCTTTAAATTCATCCGCTTTTTCTTGCCCAAAAAGCTTAGTTGCTTCCCCTTTAGCTATAAGAGTTTTTTTAAGCTCGGCTATCGCCTCTTTTGCTTCATCATAGTCTAGTATAAACTTTTGCTCTTTTGTTTGGGTTATCTCTTGTAAACTTTGTTCATCATATCCTTGAAGCAAAGCCCAGCTTTTGGCATAATCGTTTACTATCTTTACAAATTCTTTTGTATCACTCATAACCCAAGTTCCTTTAGATAACTATCCATTTTGGCTTTTATCTCTTTTAGCTCATTTTCTATTTGAGCTATATTTTGTTTGGTCTTTTCTATATCAACTCTCTCTTCCTCTTCAAAAGTATCTACATATCTTGGGATATTCAGGTTATAGTCATTTTCTTTTATCTCTTTTATATCTGCTTTATGGCTGTATTTTTCTATCTCTTTTCTATCATGATAAGTATCAAGTATTTTTGCTATGTGTTTGTCATTTATGCTGTTTTGATTTTTGTCTTTGTCAAATTCACGACTTGCATCTATGAAAAATATATCACTGTTTTTTCTTCCTTTTTTAAAGATAAGTATAACCGCCGGTATGCTTGTGCCAAAGAAAAGATTTGCCGGTAGTCCTATGACAGCATCAAGCAGATTATCTTCTATGATGGCTTTTCTTATCTTCCCTTCACTCGCACCCCTAAAAAGCACTCCGTGAGGCAAAACAACTCCCATTCGCCCTTTGGCATTTAAACTTGCCAACATATGCTCTACAAAAGCATAATCCCCCTTGCTTTTAGGTGGCAGTCCATACTTAAATCTTTTAAATTTATCATTTGTTAGTTCTTCCGCTCCCCATTTATCGAGTGAAAAAGGAGGATTTGCCACTACTACATCAAATTTCATAAGATGAGCATTTTGGATATGCAAAGGATTGCGCAAAGTATCTCCCCAAGCGATATTTGCATCATTTATCTCATGCAAAAACATATTCATTTTACACAGTGCTTGAGTCTGTCCGTTCTTCTCCTGTCCATAGATGGCAAAATTTTCATTGCCCACCTCTTTAGAGGCTTTGATAAGCAAAGAACCACTCCCACAAGCAGGATCATATATCCTGTCTCCCTCTTTTGCCCCAACAAGTTTTGCCAAAAGTGTCGATACACCGCTTGGAGTAAAGAACTCCCCACCTTTCTTTCCGGCATCAGATGCAAAATGAGCTATGAGATACTCATAAGCATCACCTATGACATCATTACCCTCTAACTGTGAGGGACGAAGGTCGAGCTTTTTGTTTGCAAAATCCTCTAAGAGGTTTTTGAGTATGCTATTTCTCTCTTTGGTTTTACCAAGTTTTGTATCAGAGTTAAAATCCACATTACGAAAGATACCTTCTAATTTTTCTTTATTGTCATCTTCTATCCTCTCTAAGGCTTTGTTTATGATCTCTCCGATATTATGGGCTTCTTTGTGCTTCAAAAGATAGTCAAATGTACAACTCTCATCCAAAACAAACTTCTCTCGTTTTAAGCTTTTAGCAATTCTCTCTTTATTGCCATTATACTTTTTTTGCAACTCTTCCAATTTTTCTTTATAAAAGTCAGACAGATACTTAACAAAAAGCATAGTAAGCACATAATCTTTATACTCATTGCTATCCATCGTACCTCTAAAAGTATCACAGGCTCTCCAAACAATGTTATTTATAGTTTCTTGAGTTGTTTTTTGCATCTTTATCCCTTGTTATGGTATCTAAAATTGATTGTGAAAGTTGTTTTAGAGATCTGCTCATACCCGATCCTAACCCTGTGCGAACAAGTAGCAAAGTTACTTGACATTGCTGTCAATATACTGACCTAAATCCGTCTATTTAGGGATTATACACCGTTTATTTATAACTGTCAAATTTATTTGCATTACTTGCAAATATATAAAAAAGTATTTTTTATATGAGGATTAATAAAATACAAATTGCGGTGAAAGACACCGCAATTTTGGAGTTTATGGAAGTAAAATACCTCTTATCATAAAAAAGAACATAGCAGAGAGTATAGCAGCAGCAGGAACTGTTACGATCCATGCGGCAACTATCATTTTTAGAGCGCTTCTTTTTACAAGTTCATATTTTTTAACGGCTTTTAGAGCTTTTTTCTCTATCTTGGTAAGCTTGATCTCTCCGTCAACGATATTTGCTATGATATTTTTTTCCTGATTTATCTTTTCAACCAGAGTTTTTACTACAAACGGATCTGCTTTTTTCA
Source organism: uncultured Campylobacterales bacterium (assembly GCA_964450755.1). Classification (GTDB taxonomy): domain Bacteria; phylum Campylobacterota; class Campylobacteria; order Campylobacterales; family JAADDG01; genus JAADDG01. Next base: position 8,768 of record CAYVDJ010000051.1, on the reverse strand, counting down.
AAGAACCCAAAGATTCCAGTGCTTTTTCATACTCTTTTAGTTTTTCCATCTCAGTATCAAGATGAACCTCTTTGATATCTTCTATCAGTTCTTCTTCTTTGTTATTTATCCTCATCAGATATTCTCTTAAAAATCCGACTCCAAAAACCCCGCCTATGGCTATATGGGTGGAACTGACGGGAAGTCCGAGCCATGAAGCGATGATAACTGTGATAGCAGCTGCCAAAGCTACACAAAAAGCTCTTGCCTGATCCAGCTCTGTTATCTCACTTCCCACTTTTCTTATCAGTTTTGGTCCGTAAAGTGCAAGTCCGATAGAGATACCAAGCGCTCCGACCATCATAACCCACAAAGGAATAGATGCTTTTTTAGCTATACCTCCGCTCATGATAGCATCACTGATACCCGCAAGAGGTCCTACCGCATTTGCCACATCATTCGCCCCGTGGGCAAAACTCAAAAGTGCGGCTGAAAATATAAGAGGAATTGTAAAAAGGGTATTGATCGATTCTCTGTGGTTTTCCATCTTGTCAGCCTGTTTTTGGATCAAAGGCTTGATGATAAAATAGATCACAACCGCAGATATCAAACCTATACCCAAAGCCGGTAAGAACTGAACTTTTACCAGATGCTTCATACCTTTTAAAACAAGATAGGTGATAAACGCCCAACTCATAACCGATATATAAACGGGTATCCATTTTTTTGCGGCATCTATTTTATCATCCTGGAAAATGATCGTCTTTTTGATGGCATATAAAAATCCTGCCGCTATAATCCCTCCCAAAACGGGGGAGATGATCCAAGAAGCCGCAATTTTTCCCATCGTACCCCATGAAACGATAGAAAAACCGGCAGCCGCGATACCGCTTCCCATAACACCGCCTACGATTGAGTGAGTTGTAGAAACCGGCGCTCCCAAAGCGGTAGCGAGATTTAGCCAGATAGCTCCCGACAGCAAAGCAGCCATCATGATCCATATAAAAGTCTGGGTATCTGCTATCAAAGAGGGATCAATGATGCCTTTTTTAATAGTTCCCACAACATCACCACCGGCGATCAATGCACCCATTGATTCAAAAACGGCAGCGATAACAATAGCCCCCAAAAGGGTCAAAGCCCCCGCTCCGACAGCAGGTCCGACATTGTTTGCCACATCATTGGCTCCTATATTCATAGCCATATATCCGCCAAATATCGAAGCAACAATCAAAAGAGCATTATGCTCTATCCCTGAAGAACTGATCGAGGTATATATCATAACTCCCAGTATAAAAAGAAGCCCGATGGCAATCCTGCCCGTATCTTTGATATCAAAGTTCTTAGCCTTTTTAACTTCAGGATATGACTTTAGATCCATAGTAGTAACCCCTATATAAAATTTTCATAATTATATACTATTTAAATTACATTTTGATTACATTTATACTTTTATATCCAAAAAGTGATAAGGAGATTTAAATTCTTTCTCTTTTTCAACTTTTTTTCTTATACTTTTTATTGTTTCTATCTCTTTTTCTCCGCTGCTTTGATCTTTGTTCTCTTTTTCATGATCCAAATCGGGATCTATTCTCATCCCCTGATTTACCTCGATATCATTTAGATCCTCTATCTCCTCCTCTTTTTCATTTATGGCAGCGGCAGCGGCTATGTTTTGCAACTCTATTCTATTTAAAAAGTTTATTTGAGGAACGGAAGCGGCTGAAAGATTTTGATTGACAAGTGTTATCTGTTCTATGGCGGATATAGGCATAACTACTCCTTTACTATCTTAATCGTATCATAATTTACATAATTTACAAAGGCTCTCTCTTTTATTTTAACATTTCTTCTTTGCGTAAAATCCACAAGATAACCGCCTTTTTGAAAAACGCTGAAATCAACACAAAGTTTTGCCGCAAAATGCAAAACTTTTTCATCCACTCTCTTTTTATCTGTCTTGATAATGACATGGGTGGAGGGGATATCTTTTAGATGAAGCCATATATCACTCATTTTGGCACTTTTTAAAAGTTCGATATTGCCTTTTTCGCTTTTTCCGACCATTATCTTGTAACCCTCCACAAAATAGCTCTCATAGTCGTTTTTCTCTTTTTTAGAGCCTTTTTTCTTCTCCTGTTTCGGGAAAAGGATATTGATCTCATCACTGTTTTTTGCATTTTTGACTATATCTGTTTTTTTATCTATAAAATCTATCTTTGATTTTAGATTTTCTCTCTCTATGTGGCTGTATTTTGCTTTTTGTTTGAGTTTTTTGGAGAGTGTAAAAAGCATATTCGCTCCCTCCTGCGGAGTTCTTGCCCTGTTTGGAAGTGTGATCTTTCTCTCTTTGTCTTCAAAATCCTTAAGCAAAATCTCTTTTTGATGATTTTTGATATTGTGAAGATTTGACAAAACAAGTGTGGCATCCTCTTTTAAAAGATCGCTTTTTTTCAGAAGTTCTTTTTCATCTTCAAGACTGTTATAGATTTTTTGCAGTTTCTCTCTCTTTTTTGCAAGATAAATCAGCTTCTGATTTTTCAAAATCTGTAATCTTTGAAGCTCTTTTTCTTTATACACCTCATAAAGATATTTTTCTATATCCTTTATTTTCTGCTCTTTTTCTCTAAATTCAAAAGGAGGCAGTTCCAAAAGCTTGACTCCCGTTTGAATCTCTCTGAAAGAGACACTTTTGTCTATATGTCTTAGAGCTTCTATAACTGTTTTATCCTCTTCCAAAATAATGGCATTTGTATTTCTTCCTGTAAACTCCAACTGAAAAAGGGTTGTATTTTTTTTGTATTTTGAAGAGAGAGAGGTTGTAAACCTGATAATTCTGTTTCCTTCCAAAATCTCCACCTTTTCTACAAATGCGGAATTTAGCCTCTTTTTCAAAACTATATCAAAAGGCGCTATATACTCTTTGCTTCTTTTATAATCATCTTTTTTATATATGGAGGAAGAGCCTTTTTTCATATCAAAAAAAATCACCTCATTTTTGTCAAAAACCATCTTTATAACGCTGTCTTCCACTCTCTCTATCGCATAAATCTTTTTAAACTTTTGCAGATAAGAGACTATCTGTTTTAGAATATACCTTTTCATTTATCACTAACCTCAATTATTTTAAGGGCACCTCTAAAAACTTATATAGCCCATAACTTTATCAGTTTGTTCATAGGCGAGGAGTTGTATGCCCTTAAATGATTTTATCATAACTTTATATAAAAAAGTTCTCTCTTTTACCGATTTAGTTTTTATGAATAATAAACGGAGGAAAATTATGGTAGCTGAACTATCCCAAAAAGATGTAGAAAAAATAAAACAGGCCATGCTTTCTGGCAAAACGATTTTTCAGACAGCAGGAGAATTTAATATCGATTTTGAACTGGCTCTTAAAATGTTTAACGAACTCCACAAAGAAAAATGGAAATCAAATCTAAACCATGAAAACACAGAATGTATAGAAGAATATTCACTGATAAAATAACACTCCCCCGCGGCTTAAATCACAGCCGCAGGGTACACTGACATCATGAAGCGCCGATATTCGGTCTTGTTCCTTCATAAACATAACTTACACCATCACCCGCATTATACGAAATGGAGTTATCAACCGTAATCGTATTTGAAGAGTAATTGATACCTGTTACACTGACAGGAGGATTATTTCCTACTTTTATACGATCTCCGCTTTTTACACCAAAACCGTCAGTAAAATATCTTGCATCCGCTACCCTGACACTTGTTCCGCTTCCCGAAGCCGTAACTGTCGTCAAAAATCCCCCCGCATCTTTACATGGACTGCCATTTTGCAAACTGTAGTCCTGATTTGAAGGGTCTTTGAGTTTTGGATCCGAAACTTCCATAGAGTGGGAATCTTTACCGCTACCGCTTTGATAAGCGCTAAAAGAGTGATATGTTTTACCGCTCATTTGAATAACACTGCTTCCCATCGTATAACAGTTATAATCAAACTGCCATGAAGAGGTCATATTGCTGATATCTTTATAGATAAAGGGCGCTGATCCCATCTCATAAAAGATATTGTTTTTAACTCTCCAGTTTGTTGCCGTTCCTAGGAAAAACTCTGTCTCAACCTGCGCAAGTCCTACCGTATTGTGAACAAACACACTGTCTCTTACCGTTCCTCTTTTTGAACTTCCAAGCATTCCGCCTCTTTTGTTATTCCATGAAAAGTTGTTTCTGACTATCACATGATCGGCTGTGGATTCCGGTGTTTCCTGACTTATCGTGATACCAAGACCGTAATTGTCATAAACAAGGTTGTTTTCTACGATAAGATATTCCGCTCCGTCCACATAAAGACTACTAGCCCACTCTTTTCTTACTCCGTTTCTGTAACATTGATTGCCCGAAACAAGTCCGTGTCTGTTGATACCAAATACCGAAAAACTTCCTCTTTGATGACCGATAACATCAAGCCCTATAAAATCGTTATCATGAACTTTGTTATTTGTAATCTGAAAATATTCAACCTGTCCCAAAACCGTCAAAGCCTCATTATAAGCCCCTCCGACATAAGGATTTCCGGTATGATTGTGATGAACATGGTTATTGTCTATGATGATATGAGACATGGGTTTTGTTTTGTATGCCGTTACATTGATAGCATGACCGAGCCTTTTGTTTTCAGGGATATTGGCATTTTGTTCTTCGACTTCATTGTCTCTTATCTCGATATGACTTCCCGGACCGTAAAAGATAATACCCCCTCTTACACCTTTAAAGAGATGAAAACCGATAAATTTGATATAGGATACTCCGCTTCCCCTTACGGTATCCATACCGGTATTTTGATCATTTCTTGTGATGGTAGGTCTCTCACCCGGATAATTTCTAAAAGTGATATATCCTCCCGAAGCCGAACCGGATTTTGTTATGCTGATAGCACCTACATAGGTTCCTTCTCTGACATAGACCGTATCTCCTGCATTTAGCATATTTGCCGCATGTTGTATCGTTTTCCATGGACCGTGATTGCCGCCTTTTGGCTCATCGGCTTTTCCGTCCCATGAGTCATTTCCGTTGGGTGCTACATAGTAGGCATTCTCATTTGAAGTGGCTGTCGAGATACTAAGACTCACTCCTTCACTCTCTCCCACATCATTAAATGCTTTTACAGTATAATGATAAATTGTATTTGGAGTAAGATTTTCATCTTTATAAGTCATGATATTTGCGCTTGTCGTATAGATAAGAGCTGAATCTCTGTATATCTTAAAACCGGATTCATTATCGGAATTATCCTGCCAACTGAGTGTGATACTGGTTGTATCGGATGTTCCTGTTAAATTGGTCGGTTTATCCGGAATCGCAGGAGTTACATTTTCTCCTATAAGTTTGATATCATCGACTCTTCCGTTTCCTCTTATTAAAAATGCCTCTACCGCTATGAGTTCAACATCGGGTTGAGCCTCTTTGAGATCCGCTTTTAGATCTCTTCTTGCCACATGCCAGTTACCGTCTTTTAGATTACTTCCTATACCGTGTTTTATATAAGTACCGCTTCCCAAAGCATCACTGTCGATAGGATCGTATCTTAGATATCTGTTTCCGTTGTTTGTCGTAACCAAAATATAAACAACAAAATTTTCAGAGTACTTCAGACTCCATTCTATAATAAACTCTTTTCTGTTATCCCAGTATGATCCGTCCGCATTTCTAAGCCAATAACCGTTATCGGTACCGGCTCCGCTAAATTCAATGACTCTGCTTCCTTTGTCGCTGTCATAAACATTGGATATGGAAGCATTGGGCGGATTGTCATCATATATACTCCATCCCTCTATATTTCCATCTTCCGCATTCTCATAAACAGTAACGGTTTGCTGATTGTCTTCCTGTGTGGTAACACTTATACTCACTCCGTCACTGTCACCGGCACTGTTTGTTGCTTTTACCGTATAAAAATATGTCGTTGAAGGAGTAAGCAGAGTATCGGTATAAGATGTAACATTTGGTGTTGTTGTAAAGATAAGAGCTGAATCTCTGTATATTTTAAACCCTGCCTCATTATTTGAATTGTCATCCCAACTGAGTTCAACTTCATTTTTCGTAGCTGTTGCACTGAGTGAACTTGGAGCGGCAGGTTTTTGAACAGGTGTCTCTTCCGAAGAGAGTTTGATATCATCGACTCTTCCGTTTCCTCTTATTAAAAACGCCTCTACGGCTATGATACTGACACTTGGTTGCGCTTTATGCAAATCAGCTTCCAAATCTCTCTCAAAAGTGTGCCAATGCCCATCTTTTGCACCTGCTCCGATACCCAGTTTGATATATCTGCCGTTTCCCAAAGCATCATCATTTACCGGTTCATACTGAAGATATTTGTATCCGTCGCTTGTCAATATATAAAAATAGATGATAAAATCATCATCAAACTTCATACTCCAACTTGCTTTAAACTGACTGCGGTTATCCCAAAATGATCCGTCACTGTTTCTAAGCCAGTATCCGTTTCCGACTCCAGAACCGTCAAATTCTATAACTTTACTCTGTTTTTCACTGTCATAAACATTTTTTATCTTTGCGCCAAAGGGAAAACTGTCATATATACTCCATCCCTCTATATTGCCATCCTCTGCATCTTCATAAACGGTTACACTTCCCTCCTCTTCGGTCTGAACGGCTATAGATACCCCATTGCTGTCACCGACACTGTTAGTCGCTTTTACAGTATAGTTGTAAACCGTACCTGCACTCAAAGATGTATCTGTAAATTCTGTTACATCTGCGGCAGTTGTATGGATAAGGGTGTCATCTCTAAATATCTTAAAACCGCTCTCATTGTCAGAGTTGTCTTTCCATCTTAGATGAACCTCATTTTTGGTAGCTGTTGCCGTCAGATCGCTTGGAGATTCGGGAGCGGTAGGAGCAGAACCCTCTTTGAAAAGTTTGATATCATCAACCCTTCCGTTTCCTCTTATCAAAAACGCTTCTACGGCTATAATATCTGCATCACTTTGGGCAAGATGAAGATCGGCTTGAAGATCTCTTGTTATCGTGTGCCAATGACCGTCTTTTGTATCTGATCCCAAACCTATCTTTATGTAAGAACCGCTTCCCAAAGCATTTGAATCAACCGGTTCATATTGGATATACTTAAATCCTTTATTTGTATATAGATATATATAGATGATATAAGTATCGCCAAATTTCATACTCCACTCGATATGAAACTGCTCACGATTATCCCAATATGTATTATTCTCTTTTCTCAGCCAATAGCCGTTATCGATTCCCGCTCCCTGAAATTCAATAACCTTGCTGTTCTTTTCGCTGTCAAAGACATTTTTTATCTGTGCGCCCGAAGGATTTTTATCATAAATATCCCAACCTTTTATACTACCGTCTTGTGCATCTTCATAAACGGTTACATTTTCCGGCATTTTATCCTCCTTTGTAATATATTTTTAATAAAAAGCATCTGTTTGTTTATTTCTTTTGTAAAAGAAATAATTTTCTTAATTAAGATAATTTTATGCTCTCAATAGAATAACAAATACTTTCTTTAATATATATTATTTATTAGATATATTCACTGTTTTTAACCAAATAAAGTCAATTTTTATTTATGATACAATACCATAAATTATTTTTTATAGGGAGAAAATACAATGAAAGAGATCATTGAAGCTATTGGAGGGGACGAGAGGGCATCCATAAAAAAAGTATTTAAAAATCATAAAGATATTAAAAATATAGAGATAGAAGAAAAATCTCTTCTATCTTATGCGATTTCTAAAAATATATCTCTGGATAATTTTATACTTTTGATTGAACTCGGAGCCGATACAGAAGCAAAAACACAAGAGGGTGTAAATCTGTTAGACGATGCGATATCATGTAATAGACTTGATATCGTAAAATACCTGATAGAAGAGAAGAATTTTGATATAAACAATCCTACAAGAAAAAGTGGTTTTACCCCGCTGATGCTTGCAACTTCATTTTCAGATTTTGAAATAGTTGATTTTCTATTGCAAAAAGGAGCGGATGTAGAAGCAAGAGACTCTTTTGGTTTTAACTGTTTTGATTATGCAAAAAAATTGGGTCAAACAAAAATGCAAAAATATCTGGAAGACAAAATAAAAGAGAGATAAAATGCGACTTTTTCTGGGAATCAGAGCAAAGTTAAAGTGCTATGAAGAGATAAAAAAAGATTTTCACCATATTTTTGAAGGTAAATGGGTGGAAGAAAAAAATCTTCACACAACTCTTTATTTTTTTGGAGATGTGAAAAATGCAGATTTGATAAAACAGAAACTTCAAACTGTTACATTTCCAAAAGAAAAAATTATACTAAAAGGCATAGGAACTTTCGGTTATCCTCCAAAAATCTTATTTGTCAATCCAAAAAACAATATCTATCAAAAAAGCCGTTTACACTTAGAAGAGTTGTTTGGCAAAACAGACAAAAAATTTTATCCACACATCACCATACTTAGAATAAAAAAAATTTTGGACAGTAACTTTAAAGAGAGAATAAAAAAATATAAAAACAGAGAACTTGGTCATCTTGAAAAAGAGGCGATTTTGTTTAAAAGCAAACTGACAAAAGAAGGAGCAATCTACAAAGAACTTGAAGTTTTTCTCTAAAACAGAACTTCTAACAAAAGAATTTTATTGTGTTTATAAAACTCAAAAAGCCGGCGGCGACCTACATTTCCACACCAGTAAGATGCAGTATTATCGGCGATGAGAGGCTTAGCTTCCTGGTTCGAAATGGATACAGGGCGTTTCCCTCTCTCTATAACCACCGGCAA
>CAYVDJ010000050.1:0-5373 GCA_964450755.1 uncultured Campylobacterales bacterium | reverse complement strand
TTGCCGGTGGTTATAGAGAGAGGGAAACGCCCTGTATCCATTTCGAACCAGGAAGCTAAGCCTCTCATCGCCGATAATACTGCATCTTACTGGTGTGGAAATGTAGGTCGCCGCCGGCTTTTTGAGTTTTATAAACACAATCTGCATCCCTCTTTAATCAACACTTAAAATTATTTTGTTAAAAATTTAAAAGATAATCGATAATATTTCCCCCTACTGATTATAAATTTTATTGATTATAAGTGCCAATATTACAAAATTTAGTAAAAGAATCAGATTTTTATGTCTTTTTGCTTCGGTTTTATGAGCTGTTTTGATCCCAAAATAGACGCCGATAAGTGAGGTTATACCTATAACAAACCCATGAAAATAGTCTATATAACCATAAAAGGAAAGACTGATAAAGCCTGAAAAAGAAGAAAAGGAGACAAAAAAGAGAGCCATTGAGATCGCTTTTTTTACATGATAATGTAAAAAACCGACAAGTATAGGTGTAAGAAGTATGGAGCCTCCGACTCCCACACTGATAGCGAGTAATCCTACACCGCTTCCTACTGTAAAAAGAAGATATTTATTGTTGATCTCTTGTTTGGATGACTCTACCGGTGCTTTGAAAAACCTGTAAATAGCAAATAATATAATACCCATAAACATAAAACTGAGTATTTTTGAATCAAATATATGCACAATATATCCGCTTCCAAGGGCGCCCAAAAATCCTCCGATACCTAGTATATAACCTTCATTGATGACCAAAAGACCTTTTTTGTGATTTAGATAACTGCCGTAAAGTGAGCTAAAAAGCATCTGCATAACTGATATTCCGATGGCATCTTTTATATCAAAACCAAAATAGAGCAGTGTGGGAACAAGTATCGTTCCTCCTCCGACACCAAAAAAACCGGATATAAAACCTACTCCAAGCCCTGCAAAAATCAGAGATATCTCCATAATAAATACCTTTTTTACAATTTACGGATTTTACATTAACTGCTCTTAATAAACAATTTAAAAAATTTAAACTATAATAAGTAAAAAAGTTTTATATCGGAGTTTACTTGAATAATCAGCAAAAAGAAGAGGATATCAGGCAGAGATTAACTTATGAAAAAATAGCCGATATAAAAGTTAATTTTATTGCGGAACTTGGGAGTGTCGAGATAAGCATAAGACAGCTTTTATCTTTGCAAAACGGATCGGTTATCGACCTCCAAAAACCGGCGGGAGAGAGTGTGGAGCTATATATAAACAATAAGATTTTTGGTAAAGGTGAAGTTATGGTTTATGAGAAAAACTTAGCTATTAGAATTAATGAAATATTAAATTCAAAAGATATTATCCAATATTTTTTAAAAGAGCCAATATGAAAAAGATAATTTTTTTACTTTTAATCATATCCGATTTTTTAATATCGGCAAATCTTTTAACTCACAGTATTTATAACAGACAAAACAGAGTTGATTTGATGCTTACTTTTGATGAACCCTATCACGGTAGAATTTCCCAAAGAGAGTTTGACAACAATAAAATAATAAAATTGTATGATCTCTCTTTTGCCAAAGAGGTAAAAGAGAGTATAGATTCAAAAATTTTAAAAGAGATAGATATATTTCCAAGAAAAAATTCTCTTTATATATTTTTAAAAAGTGATAAAAAGATATTTGTAACGGTAGATAAAACAGTTGATAATTACGGGCTTAGGATAAGAACATCCCTTAAAATGTTAAAAAAAGAGGAAACAAAAAAGGAAAAACCAACTCCGGTTGTTTCTCCTGTCAAAAAAGACAAGCAAAGCGATAATAAAATTTCTCTTGGAAAAAAAGAACCGATAGTAAAGATAGGATACGGATACTATATATTTTTATCACTGCTTATATTGATTGCAATACTTTTATATCTTTTCAGAGAGAGGCTTCAAAACAGACAAGGTACATGGCTGTTTAAAAACCGTGACGGTGAGAAGGAAAAGATAGCAGTAAAATATCAAAAAGTTATAGACAGCAAAAACAGGGTGATTTTGGTTGAACATAAAAATACCTCATACCTTATACTTGTAGGAAATACAAACATCCTTCTTGACAAATTCAGTAAAGACAATGTTAAAAAAGAGGAAGAATTTGAAGATATATTTGAAAAAAACAGACAAAGGTTAGATGAATTTTTAAAAGTAAACGATAAAAAATTCCAGGATTATAAAACAAAAGTGAGCAAAGATATAGAAGATCTGATAGAAGAAAAGATATAACGACTTCTCTTTTACTGTTTCATTTCTCTACATATATATAAAAATTAATAATAATTCTCTCTTCATGGACTCTTGCTCTTTTCTTATCAGATATATTATAATTATATACTAACATCTACAAGGAGTCTATATGCAAAGTCCGGTATTTTATCCAGGTAAAGAGATAAGTAAAAATGCATGCATAAAAAATATGTGCGAATACAATGAACTGATGAGTGAAGCAAAAGAGGATTATGAGGGTTTTTGGGACAGATACGCAAAAGAAAAACTGCAATGGATAGAGCCGTATTCAAAAGTTTTGGATGAGAGCAATGCGCCGTTTTACAAATGGTTTACAGGAGGAAAGATAAATGTAACCCATCAGTGTATTGACAGGCATTTGATGGAGAGGAAAAACAAAGCGGCTATTATCTGGGAAGGAGAACTTGGGGAAAAGAGAGTTTTTACCTATCTGGAACTATATTATGAGGTAAACAGAGCCGCAAACATGCTAAAAAACCAATTTGATATAAAAAAAGGTGACAGAGTCGTTATCTATATGCCGATGATTCCGGAAGCTGCTTTTGTCATGTTGGCATGTGCCAGAATCGGTGCTATTCATTCGGTGGTTTTTGGAGGATTTAGTGCGGAGGCTTTGAGAGACAGGATCATTGATGCAGATGCAAAACTCGTTATAACAGCCGACGGAGCTTTTAGAAGAGGAAAACCGTATCTTTTGAAACCGGTTGTGGATGAAGCTTTGAAAGAGGGCTGTGAATGTGTGAAAAAAGTTTTGATCGTTGAGAGAAACGGCGAAGAGATAGAGTATGTTCAAGGTAGGGATTATCTTTATAATGAACTTATAAAAACAGAATCAAAATATTGTGAAGCTGAAGTTATGGAGAGTGAAGATCCTCTCTTTTTGCTTTATACTTCAGGAAGTACGGGTAAGCCAAAAGGAGTTCAGCACTCACAGGCTGGATATATCCTTTGGGCGCAGATGACAATGGAGTGGGTATTTGATCTAAAAGAGAATGATACTTTTTGGTGTACTGCCGATATCGGCTGGATAACGGGGCATACCTATATCGTTTACGGACCTCTTGCCGCCGGTACGACTACGATCATGTATGAGGGTGTTCCGGTTTTTCCGGATGCGGGTAGATGGTGGAGTATGATAGAAGAGCATAAAGTAAATCAGTTTTACACAGCTCCCACCGCAATAAGACTTCTTCACAAAGTAGGAGCCAATGAGCCTAAAAAGTATGATCTAAGCTCTCTTAGGGTTCTTGGAACGGTTGGAGAACCTATCAATCCCGATGCGTGGATGTGGTACTATGAAACGATAGGAAATTCCAAATGCCCTATAGTGGATACATGGTGGCAGACAGAAACCGGAGGACATATGATCAGCCCTCTACCCGGAGCTACTCCCATAAAGCCAAGTTCGGCAACTTTTCCTCTTCCGGGAATTATGGTTGAAATCATCGATCCAGACGGCACACCTACACCAAAAGGGGAAAAAGGTTATCTTTGTATAACAAAACCATGGCCGTCTATGATACGAACTATATGGAATGATCCAAAAAGATTTCAAACATCATATTTTGGAACCTGTAAAAAGGATGGACAACCTGTCTATTTTTCGGGTGACGGGGCAATGTATGATGATGAGGGATATATCTTTATCACCGGAAGGGTTGATGATGTTATCAATGTCTCCGGTCACAGGATAGGAACGGCAGAGATAGAAGCGGTTATAGCGCACCATTCAAGCGTTGCCGAAGTTGCAGTGGTAGGCAAACCCCATGAGATCAAAGGTGAAAGTATATTTGCCTATATCGTCTTAAAAGGTGAAGATACAAAAGCCGAAGAGATGGAGATGGTAAAAGAGATAAATGAACTTTTGGTAAAAGATATCGGAGCCATTGCAAAATGTGATGAGATAAAGTTTGTTCCCGGACTTCCAAAAACAAGAAGCGGTAAAATAATGAGAAGGATTTTAAGGTCAATCGCAAAAGGAGAAGAGATCACGCAGGATACTTCTACGCTTGAAGATCCGACTATTGTACCTAAAATTCAAAGCTGTATGTTATAATTGACTTTTTGGAGGTGTTTTTTGCACCTCCAAATAACCTATACAGGATAGAAAATGATGATAAATTGCAAGGAGTGCGAATACAGGCTAAGTGACAAAGCCGATCACTGTCCAAACTGCGGCGCTCCGATAGAAGTGGCAAAACCGCCTCCCAAACCCAAACCAAAAGAGAAGAAATGGTGGGAGAAGGAGTGTAACGGATGGAAAGTGGGTACTTATCTGTCTCTTTTTTTATTTGTTATATTTTTTATCGCCTATTTGACTACTGTTGATTCAAGAAAGATAAATAATAATAAAGAACAAAGTATAAAACAAAAATTTGTGCCATCTGTCAAAAATCCAAAAAACAAAGATATTTCCAATCTCAATAAGAAACGCAAAGAGTTGGAAAAATACTCTTTGGAAGTTAAAAATGCCCGTTATCTTTCATATATGAAGGTTATGAAAGTTTGCAAAGTTATAGATGAATATTCAGCCGTTTTAAAATATATAAAATTAAATAAAATCAAATTGGACAATAATGAAACGATAGAAGGTTATTTTATACAGGAGAAAAATCTTCAAAATGATATATTTCCAAGATTGAGAAGATTTTATGCAAAAGCTCTCAGGGAAAAATTCAGAGGTATCCAAAGATCCGCTGCCGGAGGGAATAAAAACAAAATAATTATCTTTAAAGCCAATATTTTTGCCAGAAAAAAGGAGATAGAGAAATTTCACAAACTTATAGTGCATGATTTGAAAAAGCTTAGATTTATTCAGGCTATATACAGTTTAAACAAAGATAATGTCAAAGGTTATGTTTTTAATATCGATTCACAGGATGATGGTGAGTTACCATGAACCGAATTTTGTTGTAAAAAAGGATTGAAGCAAAATGAAAGTTGTCTTGGCTTTGGGGGGTGAAAAACTTTTTACCATGAGCCGCCGCCACCTCCGCCGCCTCCTCCGCCGGAGAATCCTCCTCCTCCGCTCATGCCTCCCGAAGAGGTGGAAGAGAGTGAGGAGAAGCTGTTTAAATCGTTTGAAAAAGTATTAAAACTTCCAAAAT